>JBCDEC010000015.1:0-31314 GCA_039179965.1 Pseudomonadota bacterium | reverse complement strand
GTGAAATTGCCCGGACCCACCCCGACGCCCAATCCGTCAAGGTCCGCGACAGTCAGGTCGGCTTCGGCGCAGACGTCTTCCAGCAAAGGCATCAGCCGTTCCACTTGGCCTTTCGGCATCGCTTCGATACGGCTGGCCAAAACCCGGTCGCCAGACAGCAAAGCGGCCGCGCAATTCGCGGCCGATGTGTCAAAAGCGAGAACGAGGGGGTCAGGCAACGACCGGACGCACTTCTACAACCTCGGGGATGTAGTGGCGCAGCAGATTCTCGATACCCATCTTCAGGGTCAGCGTCGACGATGGGCAGCCTGCACAGGCGCCCTGCATGTGAAGATAGACAATCCCGCGGTCAAAGCCGTGGAAGGTGATGTCGCCGCCATCTTGCGCAACCGCGGGACGCACGCGGCTGTCCAGCAGTTCCTTGATCTGACCAACGACCTCTGCGTCCTCACCATCATGCGCGGCATGCGCGGGCTGGGTTTCGGTCCCCTCCGCCATCACCGGCTGGCCGGATTGATAATGTGCCATGACCGCGCCCAGAATGGCCGGTTTGATGTGATCCCAGTCAACCGCGTCCGCCTTGGTGACGGTCACGAAGTCATGTCCGAAAAACACGCCCGTCACACCGTCTACGGTAAAGATGCGCAACGCGAGCGGAGACTTGTCCGCCGCTTCCGCCGATGGGAAGTCGGCCGTGCCGGCATCCAGAA
The DNA here is from genome assembly GCA_039179965.1 of Pseudomonadota bacterium. Classification (GTDB taxonomy): domain Bacteria; phylum Pseudomonadota; class Alphaproteobacteria; order Rhodobacterales; family Rhodobacteraceae; genus Marinibacterium. The sequence goes on along the minus strand of JBCDEC010000015.1, from coordinate 30,604 downwards.
CGGTCTGCCCTGGCAGAAACTTCAGCGTGGCTGGGTTCGGGGTCGATTCCGTCTGAATGAACATGAGGGCCTCTCCATCGGTGTTCTTGGGATATGCGGCGCGGACCGGCACCTGTCAAGATTTAGAATGGTTTTAAACTATGACCAGTCAGGACGCCAGTGACTTCTGCCGCTTGCCACCCCGATCAGGTGATGGCTTCGAGCTTCTCGCGGCTCAGATCGCCCGGCACGACTGTGACCGGCACAGGCAGGGTTCCCGCCGATCGTGTGATGTGACTGACCAGCGGTCCCGGCCCCTTGGAATCGACGCCGGCTCCCAGCACCAGAACGCCGATTTCGGGATCGGCCGTTAACTGTGCCATGATTTCGTCAATCGGGTCGCCCTCGCGGACGACCAACTCGGGTTCGACCTTCTGACGGTCGCGCATCCACTTGGCATAGACTTCAAAATGCGCGGTTATCCGGTCGCGGGCCTCTTCGCGCATGATGTCGCCGACCCCGATCCAGTGATTGAATTCTTCCGGCGGGATGACCGACAGGATCTGCACGCCGCCACCCGTCTTGGCCGCTCGCATAGCCGCAAAACGCATGGCGTTCAGACATTCCCGGCTGTCATCCAACACGACAAGAAACTTGCGCATCCCATCTCTCCCGTGGCCGTAGCGGAGATCATGGCGCAACCCGCGCGCGTTCGCAACAGATAGCGTTGATTGCCCGGATCACCCCGACGCCACCCGTCAGGTGGTTGCGGCCCAGTCCCAGTACAGATCACGCGCCCGGCGGGCAATCGGTCCGGTCTGATACTGCGTGTCATCAAACGCCGAGACGGGGGTTATCTTGTTCATATTCCCCGACAAAAAGACCTCATCGGCGTCATGGACATCGTCAAAACTGAGCACACTTTCATGAACCGCGACGCCGTCCGCGCGCAGGTTTTCGATATGGCGTGCCCTGGTTATGCCGGCCAGGAATGTGCCATTGGCGATCGGGGTGAAGACTTCGCCACCCTTGGCGATAAAGACATTGGCCGTGGCCGTTTCGGCGACATTGCCAAGCGCATCGGCCACCAGCGCATTGCTGAACCCCTTGGAGCGGGCTTCCGCCAGCATCCGGGCGTTGTTGGGATAAAGCGCACCGGCTTTGGCATTGACCACTGCATGTTCCAGCATCGGGCGGCGAAACTGAGTGCGGGTCAGCGTGGCCGCGGCGGTCTCCGGCGCCAGCGGGATCTCTTCGAGGCAGACCGAAAACCCGGTCTCGTGCGGGCCCGGCGCCACGGCGGTCTCGTCGCCATGGATCGCCCAGTACATCGGGCGTATGTAAACCGCGGTCTCGGGCGCATAGGCGGCGAGGCCTTCCATCACGATCTCGACCATATCCTCGGTCGAGACCGTCGGGGTGATCATCATTGCCGAAGCCGAGGCATTCACCCGTGCGCAATGCTTGTCCAGATCGGGGGTCTTGCCGCCGACATAACGCGCACCGTCAAAGACGCTGGAGCCCAACCACGCACCATGATCCGCTGCACGCATGACAAAAGCGTCGCCGTCCTGCCAGGTGCCGTTGAAATAGGTGCGAATGTTCTTGCCGACGGCCATGCGTGTCTCCTTTCGGCCGACCCTAGGGGGAGGGGCGGGCCGGGTCCAGAGGCAATAGGACCCGCTCACGGGTGTCCCCAAATCCCGGATCAGAGGTAAGCCGATTCAGTCGACGGTGCTCCAGGCTGCGCCGGGATCATAGGCCGTCATGCCATATCCGGTTTCAAGACTGCTCTCGCCCAGATCGGCCTGCAGGATGACGCCGTTCTCGGCCACCAGAAAGCTGTGAACCCCGGTTTCGCCATATTCCGAGGGCACCGCCAGCAGCGCATGACCGGCCAGCATATTGCCGTTGACCAGGTAGGACATCGCACCGCCCGGCGCCTCGGAGCCCTGTTCCGTCAGGATACGATAGTAGTACCCGCCAAAGGGTTCGGCCTCGTACACCTCGTCGCCCAGCGCGAACCCATCCATCGAAGCCCGGGCAATCCGTTCTCCCAATGGTCCGTCTTCGAGCTGCCAGAAGAGCCCGTCCCGGCCGCCTTCGTCTGACAAGAGAGAGCTTGCGAACTCCAGGATTCCATCCCCGTCGTGATCCTCCAGCCGGTACTCGATCTGAATATCGGGGTAGACCGTCATGACATCGATCACCTGCAGTTCATTCTCGCCGATCCGCCGGAAATAGATTTCGTCGCGCCCGGCTTCCAGATCAAACGCCCATCCGTCGGCACCGCGCGCCAGGGGCACTGGAAATGGCCAGCCCTCATCTCCGAGCAACAGGGTGACCCGACCGTCCGCATCGCTTTGAAACCGATAGCCTTCGCTCAGAAGTGTCTGAATTTCGGCTCGATTCTGTGCATCACGCTCTGGATTTCCGCTGGACAGGACATCTTCGGCATCTGTTCCGAAGATCTCCAACAGGGCGCCCTGGGGCTGCGTCCCATCAAGGGCGGCCGCCATTGCTTCCAGCGCGTCCTGCGGCGTTGCGTAACTGGCGGGCTCCGCGCCGGCCCAGGCGATCGCCGGGGCAAGGGCCAGGACCAGGCAAAAGGGTGCAATTCGCGTCATGACATTCACCTTCTTTTCGGGCGTCCGCCCGCGGAGGCCCGTCCACGCGCACCGCCCGCTTTGGCGCGCCCGGCAGAGCCTGACTTTTGCATCGCTCCACCACGATTTGGCGATGCTTTGCGTTGGGGGGCCTTTTTGACCGACGCTTTCTTGGCGGCGGCTGCTGGCTTCTTGACCTGCGCATTGCCTGCAGCAGGGCGGGACGCGGATTTGGTGCGCTCCTGAATCTGGGTTCGATCGGCCTGCGGCAGCTTGCCCCGATCGACGCTTGGCCGACTTCCCCCGCCGGGGCGTTCGACCCGGTCGGCGACGCGGTCGGCCGCCGCGCGATCCCGCGAAATGTCCTGTGCCCCGGTGCGCGTGCTCAGGCTTTCGCGCATCTGATCACCCCGGTCCGGGCGGGTGACCGGCAAGGTCGACGGACGGTCCGGGTTTTTGTGATCCGCGATCTTGTCGCGCGCGTCATCCCTTCGTTTGTCGTCCGGCTTCCAGCCGATGTCGGGGCGATTGCCAATGTTCACGTCCCCATCCACGTCGATGTCGATGTCCGGGTTGTTGACAATTGGACGCCCGTTCCATCCGCCGCAATTCCGGCAACCCCAGTAGTCGTTCCAGGGATCGTCATCATCAAAGATCTCGTCGATCAGCGCAAAGGTCCCAAAGGCGATGAGCCCGGCCGTAACCACGTCGCCCACATCGGTGCCGGGATCGGTATAGATCACCTCGGGGTCATACTGAGGCACATAGACGACTTCGGGGTCGGTGGGCTGAATGATGATTGTATCGCCAGCGTCGCCTTCCTGCGTGACTTCAACAGTCTGCTGATCATTGGACGTCAGGGTGCCAGCCTCATCGGCCTCTGTGCGCTTGACCTGCACCGCGTCCATGACATCGTCGCTTTGGGCCAGCATGGCGGTTCCCATGGTGTCTGTCCATTCGACATGGGTTGCCATATCGGTCAGCACATCGGGAAATGCCGTGGTCAGCACGGTCACACTGTCATCCCACCCCTTGGTTGAGATTTCTTCCTCCAGAGACGCCGGGTCGGTGCCCGCATTGTCCTGCAGGAAGGCATTGGCCTTCACGATGTCAAGCGGATAGGTCGCGGCCACCAGAACCTGAATCAACAGCGTATCCGGGTAAAGCGCGATCGGGGCCACAAGTGTCTGCAGCTCTTCAGGGCTGAGCAGAACGGCCTCCTCAGTGGCGGCCTCTTCAGCGGCGGGCTCCGAGCCGTCGCTCTCCTGTGCCATGCTCAGACCGGGCGACCACCCCATCCCGGACGCCAGCACAACGGCCAGCGTCCACGCCCTCCGGCCACGCTTCTTTGGTTCGCACGCCAATGTCAGACCTCCCACTACTTAAACGCGAGCCTAACGGGCGCCGCGCGATCCGCCAACACCCAAGATGGGCCGCGCTCAATGCAGCGGCGGGACCATCCCGACGATATCATACGTCCGACGCAGGATCGGAGCGGTGATCTCGCGCGCCCGCGCGGCGCCGTCGGTGAGGATTCGATCGATCTCGCCGGGATCATCCATCAGACGCGCCATCTCTGCCGAGATCGGCGCCAGTCTGTCCACGGCAAGGTCCACCAGCGCCGGTTTGAATTGCCCGAACTGCTGGCCGGCATGGTCTGCTATCACCTGCTCGGCGCTGGTTTCGGACAGAGCGGCATAGATGTTGACCAGATTGCGGGCCTCGGGACGCGCGTCGAGGCCATCCAATGTCTCGGGCAAGGGCTCCGGGTCCGTCTTGGCCTTGCGGATCTTCTTGGCAATGGCGTCAGCATCGTCGGTCATATTGATCCGGCTCATGTCCGAGGGATCCGACTTTGACATTTTCTTCGCGCCATCGCGCAGCGACATCACGCGGGTCGCCACACCTTCAATCACGGGTTCAGTGATGGGGAAGAAATCGACGCCATAGTCGTGGTTGAATTTCATCGCGATGTCGCGCGTGAGTTCCAGATGCTGTTTTTGATCTTCGCCCACGGGCACATGAGTTGCGTGGTAGATCAGAATGTCGGCCGCCATCAGCGCGGGATAGGCGAACAGCCCCAGCGAGGCCGCTTCGGCATTCTGGCCTGCCTTGTCCTTCCACTGCGTCATGCGGCTCATCCAGCCCATGCGCGCCACACAATTGAAAATCCAGGCCAATTGGGCGTGTTCGGCGAACTGGGACTGGTTGAACAGGATCGACTGCCCGGGGTCCAGGCCAGCCGCCAGAAACCCGGCGCAAAGCTCGCGGGTATTGCGCGTCAGATCGGCGGGGTCTTGCAGCTTGGCGGTGATCGCATGCAGATCGACCATGCAGTAGACCGTCTCAAACTCGCCGCCCTGCATATCCACGAACTTTTTGATCGCGCCCAGATAATTGCCCAGTGTTAGCCCATGGGTGGGCTGGATGCCGGAGAAAACGCGCGGGGTGAAGCTGGCCGCGGGGGCCGCTGCCTCGGACATGTGATCTCTCCCTCTGGAAAATGACGCGGGATGCGCTTAACCCTAGGCCCGAGTGTCGTCAAGAAGCCCTGAGATCTCCGAAGGGGCCCCGAGCAGGAGCGCGCGCCTATGTCCGATGGTTATTCCGAACCGGCGGTCAATCCGCTGCCGCCCGTTGTGGTGGCGCTTTTCATTGCCGTCGTGGTGCCCGAAGCGCTCTTTTCTCTAGGCGCTTCTGGCGTGATCGGCGGACCAGGTGCCGTGGGCTGGCGCTCTGCAGCCATTCAGACCTATGCGTTTTCCGGCGACATCTTCGACTGGATGCGGTCCAATGGCGTCTGGCCGGGCGAGCATCTGGTGCGGTTTGTCAGCTATCCCTTCGTGCATTTTTCTCTCGCCCATGCCGCGATTGCCGGGGTCTTTGTCCTGGCTTTGGGCAAGATGGTGGCCGAGAAGTTCGGACAATGGCAGATGCTGGCCATCTTCGTGATCTCGGGCGTGGCGGGAGCTCTGGCATATGGGCTGTTTTTGGACGCGCCCTACCCGTTAGGGGGCGCGTTTCCGCCCGACTATGGTCTGGTCGGGGCTTTCACCTTTCTCCTGTGGCGTGGCCTTGGGGCTGTTGGGCAAAACCAGGCGCGCGCCTTTACTCTGATCGGCGCGCTCATGGGGATCCAGTTGCTTTTTGGTCTGCTCTTCGGCGGAACCGGTGACTGGGTGGCGGATCTCGCCGGTTTCGTGACCGGCTTTGCGTTGTCTTTCGTATTGGCTCCGGGCGGCTGGGCGTCCATCCGTCGCAGAATTCGCCACGATTGACGCTTGCCCGAGCGGCACGCTGGCCGGGCCCGGTCGCGGGAGTATTTTTATCCAAGAAGAAGCAGCAGGTGCGCTTCTTTGTTTTCTTCTTGGTGACAAATACTCCAACCGGCGGGAGCCACAACCGGTGGTCTATCCGCGTCTGAACACCCGTTTGAGATCAGACAGCGACAGCGCGCCGATCATGTGAGCCATCGCGAAATAGCTCGCGACCCCAATGCCGACCAGGCCGGCCAGGGCGAGGTAGCGCCAGCCGTCGGCTGTGAGCGCAGGCGCTGCGAGCGTGGCCAGCGCCCAGCAGATCGCGCCCATGCCGACAGAGGCCGCGACAATCCGCCAGATCCGTCCGTGAAAGCGGTCGTCGAGACGGGCGATTTCACCCATGGGGCGGACGCCGCGCACCAGGAGCGCAACCATCGCCCATGCTGCGATGGTCGTGGCCCAGGCTGGCGCGGTCCAGCCGATCACCGGGGCCAGTCCGATGGCAATTGCAGCATTCACCGCCAGTGCGATAACCGCATAGCGGAACGGAGTACGTGTATCTTCCCGCGCAAAGAACAGCGGCTGATAGATTTTCTGCATAACAAAGGCGGGCAGGCCCAGACCGTAGATGGCCACGGCTTGTGCGATTGCCGCACTGTCTGCGGCGGTCGTGGCACCGCGTTCGAAGAGCACCGATGTCAGCGGCAGGGGGATGACGATCAGCGCCACGGCACTTGGAATTGTCAGGGCCAGGGAGATTTCAGCGGCACGGCTCAGTGCTGCGCGGCTGCCCTCATGATCGCTGGATGCGAGGCGGCGAGACAGGTCGGGCAGCAGCACCACACCAATCGCGATCCCGACAACGCCCAGCGGCAACTGATAGAGCCGGTCAGCGGCATACAGCCATCCCACGGCCGCGTCGAAATACGAGGCGACCTGGCGCCCGACGAGCAGGTTGATCTGGACCACGCCGCCTGCCAAGGCCGCCGGCACCGCCAGAACCACCAGGCGCCTGAGCTCCGGCGTCAGCCTGGGCCGACGCCACCGCAACCCAAACCCGGCCTGCCGCGCGGCGATCCACACCAGCGCCAGTTGCGCCACACCAGCCACCGGGATGGCCCAGATGAGGGCGCGGGCCACGTCCCCGCCATAGCTCGCGGCACCGGCCATGGCGGCAATCAGCACCACGTTGAGCAGAACCGGCGCGGCGGCCGCCGCGGCAAAGCGCCCGGTGGCGTTCAGCAGTCCGGAAAACAGCGCGGCCAGAGAGATGAACAGGATGTAAGGAAAGGTGATCCGGCCAAAAACGACCGAGAGTTCGAAAGTCTCCTTGCCGGCAAATCCCGAGGCCATGGCCAGAACCAGCCAGGGCATTGCGGCCTGGGCCAGAAGCGTGAAGACAATAAGCACCGACGCCAATCCCGCCAGCGCGTCTTCGGCGAAGTCCTTGGCCTTTTGATCGTTCTCCAGTTTCTTGGAGAAGAGTGGCACGAAGGCCATGTTGAACGCGCCTTCGGCGAAGAACCGGCGGAACATGTTGGGCAGGCCAAAGGCCACGACATAGGCCTGATAGGCGGGTCCGGTGCCGAGGTAAGCCAGGATCATGGCGTCCCGGACGAAGCCCAGGACCCGGCTCATCATCGTCCAGCCTCCCACCGTCAGGAAGCCGGACATCAATCGGATCGGCTTCATCGCCCGGCGCGTTCCGCGCCGTCGGCGACTGCCTTGATCAAGCGTTCCTCCAGACGTTTCTGCTTGGCTGGCGTCTGGTACTTCAATCCGAACATGTCTTTGACGTAGAACGTATCGACCGCCTGTTCGCCGTAGGTCGCCACGACGGCGCTGGCGATGTAGATATTGGCCTCCGCCAGGGCGCGGGCCAGGTCATACAGCAGCCCGGGCCGGTCGCGGGTATCGACCTCGATGATCGTGTAGATGTCGGAGCCATCGTTGTCGAAGGCCACGCTGGTTGGCACGTCAAAGGCTTTCTCGCGCGGCTTGATCTTGTCGCGGGATTTGAAGGCCTCGCGCGCAACCACCTCTCCGCGCAGGGTTCGGTGGATCATCTGGGTCAGACGCGGAAGGCGCCCGACCTCGTAGGGGTTGCCATCGTGATCCTGGATCCAGAACGTGGCTGTAACAAAGCCATCCTTGGTCGTATAGGTGCGCGCATCGCAGATGTTGGCGCCCACCAGAGCCAGGGCGCCGGCCAGCCGGGCAAAAATCCCGGGGTGATCGACCATCGCAAAGCAGGCGCGCGTGACATCCATGTTTTCTTCCGGGTGCAGGTCAATGCAGATTTCGGAGGCATCGGCACTGTTGACCAGATCCCGAAGCAATCGGGCAAAGACGATATGCGCCGTGATGTGCAAGCCCTGCCAGTATGGCGGGTAATGCCGGTCGATCTCGGCTTCGAGCTGGCGCGCGGGCCAGTCGCCAAGCCCGTCGCGCAGTTTCGCAATCGCCTCCGTTTCGCGGGTTTCGCGGGTGAGATCGTCCGTCCCGTGTTCAAAGGCGCGCACGGTCTGGCGATACAGCGCCCGGATCAGCGAGGCTTTCCAGTTGTTCCAGATGTCCGGGCCGACCCCGCGAATATCGCAGACCGTGAGGATCAGCAGCAGATCCAGCCGTTTCTTGGTTGCAACGGCGGAGGCAAAGTCGGCAACCGTGCGCGGGTCGGCGATATCGCGCTTCTGCGCCATGTCCGACATCAGCAAATGGTTGCGGACCAGCCATTCCACCGTGTCGCATTCGTGAAGCGTCAGACCCAACCGGCGGCAGACCACATGCGCAATCTCGGATCCAAGGATCGAATGATCCTCCGCCCGCCCCTTGCCGATGTCATGCAGCAGCAAGGCCACGTAAAGCACGGTGCGGTCTATGCCGTTGTGAATTGCGCTGCTTGAGACCGGCAGGTCTTCCTGCAATTCACCGCGTTCCAGCCGGGCCAGTTGCCCGATGCACTGGATTGTATGCTCGTCAACCGTATAGGCGTGATACATGTTGAACTGCATCATCGCGACGATCGGCTCGAACTCGGGCAGGAACGCCGAGAGCACGCCAAGTTCGTTCATCCGGCGAAGGGCGCGTTCGGGATTGCCATGTTTGAGCAGCATGCCGATGAAAAGCCGCGACGCTTCTTCATCGTTGCGCATCTCGTCATCAATCAGATCCAGGTTTGCCGCCACCAGCCGCATGGCGTCAGGATGAATCAGCAGATCGGTGCGCAGACCCTCTTCGAAGAGCCGCAGTAGGTTCAGCTTGTCAGAGAGGAATGCCTCGTCGTCCTCAATGGCCAGACGGTTGTGTTCGATCTTGTAGCCAGATTCCACGCGGGGACGGCGCCGCAACAGGCGTTCAAAGAGCGGGCCGGAGCGGACGTGAGTCGCCTCGAGCTTTGTCAGGAAGATCCGGGTCAGGTCCCCGACCCGCGTGGCGTGGCGGAAATAGTCCTGCATGAAGACTTCGACCGCTCTGCGCCCGGCCTTGTCGGTATAGCCAAGTCGCTCAGCCACTTCGACCTGCATGTCGAATGTCAGCTTTTCATTCGGCCGGTTGGCCTGCAGGTGCAGGTGCGCGCGGACGGCCCAAAGAAAGCTCTCTGCCGCGACGAAGCTTTCAAATTCTTCTGGCCGGAAGACGCCCAGCGACACCAACTCGGCTGTATCCTTCACACCGTGGAGATACTTGGCGATCCAGAACAGCGATTGCAGATCGCGCAGACCGCCCTTGCCCTCTTTGACATTGGGCTCGACCATGTAACGCGCGCCCTGGCGTCTGTGCCGCTTCTCGCGTTCTTCGAGCTTTGCTTCGATGAAGTCGCGGCTGCCACTCGAAAAGAGGTCCTTTTCGAGCCGTTTTCCCAGGTCTTCGGCCAGGGGCGCATCACCGATCAGGAAACGATGTTCGAGAAACGTGGTTCTTATGGTGAAGTCTTCCCGCCCAAGGCGGATACAATCGCGGATGGTGCGGCTGGCATGACCCACTTTCAGTTTCAGGTCCCACAGCACGTAGAGCATCGATTCGATGACGCTCTCGGCCCAGCTGGTGATCTTGTATGGCGTCAGGAACAGCAGATCGACGTCTGAAAAAGGTGCCATTTCACCCCGGCCGTATCCCCCGACCGCCACCAGCGCCAGCCGTTCGGCCGCGGTCGGGTTTGGCACAGGATGCAGGTGGTGAGCGGCGGCATGGAAGGTCGCGCCAACCAGGCCATCGGTCAGAAACGTGTAAGACCGCGTCAGTGGGCGGGCGGCAAATGGCGCATCACGAAAGGCCGCCGCGATTGCCGCGCGCCCGTCGGAGGTGGCTTCGCGCAGGATCGCCACAATCGCATCGCGCAGCTTGGTGGGGGCGAGCTTTTGCGCCCCCAAAGCGTCGATGCGGCCCAGCACATCGCGTGAGTCAAAGATCTCCTCCGCCGGGCAGATGAGGTCTCCGTTATGAACCGGGCACCACGCCGCGTCGTCGACCGCCGGTTCGGCGGAGCTCTGACGAGGCGCGGTCTGGATCGTCTTTTCGTCGGTCATCAGGTCCCTTACGGCGCTGGATGGCGTGGCCTTTGGGATCAGAACCCAAAGCCGCCAAAGCTGCTTTGCGCCGGTTCCAGAACGACCACCCGGTTGTCCTGGATTGTGGCGATCGCCAGTGCGCGCTCGTTGCTGCCGTCGGGCAGCAGGCGGAAGGCGCCATAGACCCCTTGGAAACCGGCGCCCTGGGTCAAGGACTGGGTGGTCAGCGCATTGGAGCGCCCCGAAGAGACCAGAGCGCCAATCGCTGCGATCCCGTCGTAGCCCAGCCCGGCAATCGGATGCGGTGCACCACCATAGGCGGCGCGATAGCGATCAGAGAACTGCTGCGATGTGGCAGTATTTGGCAGGGTGAACCAACCGCCTTGCACGCCTGGCAGGGTCAGAGTCTGGGCCGGGATGTCCCAGCGGGTCAGCCCGACATATTGCACGCGACCCGGTGGAAGTCCGGCCTCCGGCAGCACTTGCGAATAGAGCGGCAGCGCGCCGGCCGTGGTGGAGGTCAGAAAGATCGTGTCCGCCCCGCTCGATTCCACCGCAGTCTTGATTTGCGACACTGAGGCGATCACGCTTTCCTGCGAGAGATCATAGGGCACCGCGGCCACAACGTCGGCGGACGTTCCGCTGAAGGCCTGCTGGATTGCATTGCGCCCAATCTGACCCGGCACATCAGAGCTGTGCACCACGACGACCCGGCGCTTGCCCTGTTTGGTCGCGTATTGGGCCAGCCGGCTTGCGGTGTTTTCAAACGTGCTGCCAAGAACGAAGACATTGCCGCCCGCGATCTGGCTGTTGTTTGAGAAGGACAGCACGTTGATCCCGTTGCTTGCAACGGCCACGCCCGCGGCATTGGCGGCATCAGCCCGCAACGGGCCGAGAATGATCTGAGCGCCTTCGTTCACGGCCTGTGCGGCAACCGCTGCAGCGGTCGACGCCGAGCCCGCAGTGTCATAGACCCGAAGATCAATCTGCGCACCGCCCAGATCGGCGATCGCCAGCCGGGCGGCGTTTTCAAGGCTTGCCGACAACACACCGTCCCCCTGAATGCCGGAACTCTTGGGCACCAGAAGCGCCACCGGAACTGGTGCGGACGGATTGATCGACGGGCCACCGCCGATCGGGCCTGGCTCACAGGCGGACAAAGCCAGCGTGCCGACAAGGGCTGCGCCCCAGAGCATCGCCTTGCGGGCGGGGGCGAAAAAGGCAAGCATGGACAAAGGGCACTCCGACTGTTTCCGGTGGCGGGCCGCCACCTGTGTTGACTCCGAAATAATAAGGATCCGTGAAGGAGGGTCTAGCTTTGAATTTTCGCACCGCTCCTTTGGCGCCGGGTCTGTACTTTGTCGGCACCCCCATTGGAACCGCGCGCGACATCACATTGCGGGCGCTGGATGTCCTCGCCTCGGCGGATGCTTTGGCCGCGGAAGACACCCGCAGCCTGCGCCGTTTGCTTGAAATTCATGGTGTGCCGCTCAACGGGCGCAGGGTGATGAGCTATCACGACCACAGCGCCCAGAGCGCGCAATCCAAGCTGCTTGCGGTATTGGAAGGCGGCGGGTCGGTGGCCTATGCCTCAGAGGCCGGTATGCCGTTGATCGCCGATCCGGGGTTCGAACTGAGCCGCGCCGCAGCCGAGGCGGGCCATCTGGTCACCGCCGCGCCGGGACCCTCGGCGTTTCTGACTGCGCTGACGCTGGCCGGATTGCCGACGGATGCGTTCTTTTTCAATGGGTTTCTGCCGGCAGCGCGTGCTTCGCGCAAGGCGCGCCTCAGCGATCTGCGTGATATTCCAGGCACTCTGGTCTTTTACGAGTCGCCCAAGCGGATCGCACAGACACTGGCGGATGCGGCGGACGTCCTCGGTGCGGATCGCCCTGCGGCACTTGGACGGGAATTGACCAAGAAGTTCGAAGAGGTGCGACGCACCACGCTTGGCGCGCTGGCAGAGGATATGGCGGCCGGTCCGGTCAAAGGTGAGATCGTGTTTCTGGTCGATCGGGCGCGTTCAGCAGTCATTAATGAAGCTGACATAGAAACAGACCTGCGTCATGCGCTGAGCCTGCATTCGGTGCGTGATGCCGCCGATTTGGTGGCCCGGGCGCATAATCTGCCCCGACGCCAGATCTATCAGACGGCCCTGAAACTCGGAAAGACCAGCGAATGACCCGACGATCCCGCGGACGCACACAATATCATGCCGGCCTTGCGGCCGAAGACAGGATCGCGCTCGAATATGAACGGCGCGGGATCTCGGTGGCCCGGCGACGGTGGCGCGGACAAGGCGGAGAAATTGACATAATCGCCCGCGACGGGGCAGCGCTGATATTCGTCGAAGTGAAGAAAAGCAGAGATTTTCATCGCGCGGCAGAACGTTTGCGGCCGCACCAGATGGCGCGGCTGTGCCAATCCGCCGAAGAGTTCATGGCGGGCGAACCCCATGGGTTGATGACGGAAATGCGCTTTGATGTGGCTCTGGTGAATGCACAGGGCCAACACGAGATCATTGAAAACGCCTTCGGCGCGGCGTGATCACACCACCGACCCATTGATCCCATGGGCGCCCTGCGCCATGAAAGGCGCGTCCACCAGGAGTGACGCGCCATGAAGATCGCCTTTCAGATGGACCCGATTGCCGGGGTCGATATCAACGCGGACAGCAGCTTTCGCCTCGCCGAGGAGGCGCAGTCCCGCGGGCATACGCTGTATTACTACGCGCCGGACGATCTGGCTTTCGAAAACGGCCGGGTCACGGCCATTGGCCATGACATGCGGGTTCAGCGCGTGGCGGACACGCCAGCCGTTTTCGAGGCAGCACGCAAGGTTGATCTGGCGGAGTTCGATGTGGTCTGGCTGCGTCAGGATCCGCCGTTTGACATGCATTACATCACGACAACCCATCTGTTGGATCTTCTGCCAGACAGCACGCTCATCGCCAATGATCCGTTCTGGGTGCGCAACTACCCCGAAAAACTGCTGGTCCTGCAGTTTCCCGAATTGACGCCGCCGACCACCATCGCGCGCAATCTTGACACCATCAAAGCCTTTCGCGAGACACACGGCGATGTCATTCTCAAGCCGCTGTATGGCAATGGCGGCGCGGGCGTGTTCAAGCTGACGCAGGATGACCGGAACCTGACATCACTCTTTGAGCTCTTCACTGGGTTTTCGCGTGAGCCATTGATCGTGCAGAAGTTTTTGCCCGACGTCACGGCCGGGGACAAACGGGTGATCCTTGTGGATGGCACATGTGTCGGGGCGATCAACCGGGTCCCGGCGGCGGGGGAGACACGCTCCAATATGCATGTGGGCGGCCGGCCCGAGAAGGTTGAGGTCTCCGCGCGGGATCTGGATATCTGCGCGGCTATCGGACCGCTGCTCAAGGAAAAAGGCCAGATTTTCGTCGGCATTGATGTCATCGGCCAGTATCTGACCGAGATCAACGTCACCTCTCCGACCGGCATTCAGGAACTTGAGCGGTTCGACGGGATAAATGTGGCCGGCAAGATCTGGGACGCGATCGAAGCGCGAAAGGCCTAAAGCGCAGTGCGCCACACGTCAGGCCGCGACTCCTGGCAGCCGAAAGCTCAGCGCTTCGGCGACGTGCGGCCGGCGGACCGGCTCGGAGTGATCCAGATCCGCAATGGTGCGCGCCACCCGCAACACCCGGTGATAGCCCCGGGCTGACAGCCCGACCCGGTCTGCGGCCCGTTCCAGAAGGCTGCGGCTCTCGGCATCGGGTGCCGCGACTTCTTCGAGGATCTCCCCTTCGGCGTCTGCATTCAGTCGGACCCCGTCGAGGGACTGAAACCGTGTGTGCTGCCGTGCGCGGGCGTGCGCCACCCTGCTGGCGATCTCGGCCGAACTGTCGCCCGAGGCCGGCATGTCCAGATCGGTGAAAGCCACGGGTGGCACGTCCACACGCAGATCGAACCGGTCCATCAATGGCCCGGAGACCTTTCCCAGATAATCTTCGCCACAGGCGGGAACCCGGGCGCAGGCACGCGCCGGATCGCTCAGGTACCCGCATCGGCAGGGATTGGCCGCAGCGATGAGCAGGAAGCGGCAGGGATAGGTCACGTGCGCATTGGCCCGCGACACGATAACAGTGCCCGTCTCAATGGGTTGGCGCAGCGTATCGAGAACCTGTCGCGAGAATTCCGGCAGTTCATCAAGAAAGAGCACGCCATTGTGCGCCAGGCTGATTTCGCCGGGTTTTGCGCCGCGGCCGCCCCCGATGATCTCGGCTTTGCTGGCGGTGTGATGCGGGTCGCGAAACGGACGGGTGCGGCTGATCCCGCCATCCGACAGGAGCCCGCAGAGCGAGCGGATCATCGAGGTCTCAAGGGCTTCGGCCGGGTCGAGCATCGGCAAAAGACCAGGCATGCGCGCTGCCAGCATTGACTTTCCGGACCCCGGCGTGCCCACGAACATCAAGTGATGCCGGCCGGCCGCGGCGATTTCGAGGGCGCGTTTTGCGCGTTCCTGGCCTTTGACATCGCGCAGGTCGCGCGTTGCGCTGGCCGCGTCGACCTCGCCGGGGCGGGCGGCGTCAATGGGGCTTTGACCGGTGAAATGGCGGACCACGTCGTTGAGCGTCAGTGCGCCCAGTACATGTGCCGCGCCAACCCAGGCGGCCTCGGGTCCCGAGGCCTGCGGGCAGAGCAGGACGCGGTCTTCTTCCGCTGCCGTCAATGCGGCGGGCAGGGCGCCGGTCACCGGCATCAAGGCGCCATCCAGAGACAATTCCCCCAAGGCGACAGTCTGGGCCAGCGCCTCCTTGGGCAGGATGTCGAGCGCGGCCAGAAGCGCCAATGCGATCGGCAGATCGAAGTGGGAGCCTTCCTTGGGCAAATCAGCCGGCGAGAGATTGATCGTGATCCGTTTGGAGGGCATCGCCACCGACATGGTCGCCAGGGCGCTGCGCACTCGGTCGCGCGCTTCGGACACGGCCTTGTCAGGCAACCCGACCACTGAGAAGGCCGGCAAACCCGCGCTCACCGCGCATTGCACCTCAACCAGTCGGGCGCGCACCCCTTCAAAGGCGACAGTATAGGTGCGGGCGATCATTGCGGCTCTCAGTCCATGGTTAGCAATTTATGGCTAGCCGCTGGAGCGTTTAAGTTTGGTTAACGGACCCGGGTCTAAGCAGCAGCGCTGCCGGGCGCTGGCCAGGGTTCGGACGGAAGATCCCGTGCATAGGGCTCGCGGTCATAGGAGTCATCTTGCGCAGCCTTGCGCCATGCGCAGACCGCCTCCGTCTCCAAGAGCGCGCGGCAATAAGTCCTTGCGCGGTCGCTGACGGGCAGGTTGTAGCCCAGAATGCGCGCCGCGACCGGGGTATAGAAGACATCCGCAAGGGAATATGCGCCAAAGAGCCAGGCTTGCGCCGCCCCTGAGCGGCTGCGGGCGTGAGACCAGAGGGCCTCGATCCGCTCAAGGTCGCTGCGCACCGCCTGGGACGGCGAAAACGTCGGGTAGATCCGTTGAAACTGCATGGGACAATCGGTGCGCAAGGCAGAAAAGCCCGACACCATCTCGGCACAGAGCCACCGTGCGGTGGCCCGCAACTCCGGGGCCGCTGGCCAGAGCCCCGCGTCGGGATGGCGTTCGGCCAGGGTCTCGGCGATGGCCAGGCTTTCACCGATCACACCGCCCTCAGGTGTGCGCAGGACCGGCACAAGGCGGGCCGGGGCCAGAGACGCAAGATCTTCGGCCATGGTGCCGGAATACAAGCCGACGAAATGGGTCGTCACGGGCAAGTCGAAGGCGGCACAGGTCAGCCATCCGCGCAGGGACCAGCTTGAATACATCCGGTCGCCAAGAAAGAGATCATAGGTCATGAGGTCAGGGTAAGGGGCCGCCTGTCGCATGGTCCAATTCGCATTGGTGCGGTTGACCATCAGAAAACGTGACGAGGCCGCCACCAGGCCAGGGACCGAATGACCGCCCATGACGCGCGCCCGCCCGCCCGCCCCGCCGGTCATGGGCGGTCGAGCGCAGAATTCAGGGGCGGAAATTCACCTCACCAACGGTCCAGTCGCTCTGCTCTAGGCGCAATTCAGTGACTGAGAGGGTATCGATCTTCTGCGCAAAGACCTCGGTCGTGGGCACTGACAAGGCCCGTTCCAATTGTCCCAGGATCACACCGAAATGAGCGACAACGACCAACGCGTGGCCGTCGTTTGCCGCAATCAGCCGGTCAATGGCGGCATCCGAACGGGCCCGCATGTCCCCCCAGCTTTCGCCGCCGGGCGGGCGGACGAGACCGGGGTCCTGCCAAAAGGCCTGAAGTCGCTCGGGATCCTCGGCCTCGATCTCGTCAAAGCGGCGTAACTCCCAGTGGCCGAAGTGTATCTCGCGCAGGTCTTGCTCATGGGGCAGGCGGGATCGTTCTCCGGTCAGCGCATCGGCTGTGGCCACGGCGCGGCTGAGATCCGAGGATACGACGCAGGCGTTGTCAGGTACATAATCTGCCAAGCGCGCAAGGGCGGCGCGGTCCGACAGATCGGCGGGCAGATCGCTCCAGCCGACCATGGTCTTGGCATGGGTGGGCCCGTGCCGAATGAGAAAAAGCTGTGTCACGGGTGTCCCTTCAGCACGTTTGGCAGGCCGGCGACCACCTGCACGACCGTGCCCGCCTGCGCCGCCAGAGCGACGTTCAACCGGCCCTGTGCTTCGCGAAACCGGCGCCCCAGCGCGTGTTCCGGCACGATGCCCTGACCGACTTCGTTGCTGACCACAACAACCGGGCGCGGGCAAGCGTGCAGTGCCTCGACAAGGGCCGCCGTTTCCGACGTCAGATCGCGCTCCTGCAAAAGCAGGTTGGACAGCCACAGCGTCACACAATCAACAAGGACTACGCCTCTTGTTGCCTCGCGCAAGGGTGTGGACAGGTTCAGCGGGGCCTCGATCGTGTCCCAGCCCAATCCGCGGCGCGCTTGATGCTGCTCGATTTTTGCAGTCATTTCAGCATCAAACGCCTGAGCGGTGGCGAGATAGACCCAGGGCGCGGGATGGGCGCGGACAAGCGCTTCGGCATAGGCGGATTTTCCGGAGGACGCGCCTCCTAACACGAACGTGAGTGAGCGGGCCAAGTTTTTTGTCCCCCGCAATGATCCTAAGCCATTCGTCGTGCGTATCCCTTGTAAATTCACGGCGCAAGACCAACCAGCGCCTGGTGCCAACAGGGGGTCGTTATGGCATTGGACATTCCCCGGGACATGACATTGTCCCGCCAAGCAATGAAAGCGGAACTTCTCGACGCAGAGACCGAGCTTGCCTTGGCCTACGCCTGGCGGGACCAACGCGACGAACAGGCGCTGCATCGCCTGATCACCGCCTACATGCGATTGGCGATCTCGATGGCGGCCAAGTTCAAACGCTACGGCGCGCCGATGAATGACCTGATCCAGGAAGCGGGTCTTGGCCTCATGAAGGCGGCTGACAAGTTTGATCCCGACCGTGGGGTGCGGTTTTCGACCTATGCGGTCTGGTGGATCCGCGCTTCGGTGCAAGACTATGTGATGCGCAACTGGTCGATGGTGCGCACCGGGTCGACATCGGCGCAGAAATCGCTGTTTTTCAACATGCGCCGGGTTCAGGCGCGGCTGGAGCGCGAAGCCGCTGCTGCAGGCGAACACCTCGACCGGGACCAGTTGCACCAGTTGATTGCGACCGAAATCGGTGTGCCTCTGCAGGATGTGGAGATGATGGGCGGCCGGCTGTCCGGTTCGGATTTCTCGCTCAACGCTCCGCAGTCCAGTGACGAAGAAGGGCGTGAGTGGATTGACGCGCTCGAAGACGACACTGTGCAGGCCGCCGAAACGGTGGAAGACCGGCACGACAACGACCAGCTTCGCGTCTGGCTGGTCGAGGCGATGGATGCCCTGAACGAGCGGGAGCGGTTCATTGTGCGCGAGCGCAAGCTGCGCGAAGAACCCCGGACTCTTGAGAGTCTCGGCACCGAACTGGGTCTGTCAAAGGAGCGTGTGCGCCAGCTTGAAGCGGCGGCATTCCAGAAGATGCGCAAGACGCTTGAGGCGTGCTCCGGCGAGGTGCAGCACTTCCTCGCATGAGGGCCCTTCTGCTCGGCTTTGCGCTGTGCGCCGCCCCGTGGTTGTGCGGGGCATCGCCGCAGGACTGGTCGCAGGCCGAGGTTGTTTTCCTCGGCGAGACCCATGGAAATCCCGCGCATCATTCCCGCCAGGCGGAACTGACCGCTGAAGTCGCGCCCGCCGCCATCGTTTTCGAGATGTTGACAGAGGCGCAGGCCAAAAAGGTCCAGCCCGACCTGATCAACGAAGCCAAGGCTTTGGCCCGGGCCCTGGATTGGGCGGAAAGCGGCTGGCCGGACTTTTCACTCTACTACCCGATTTTTGCAGCCGCCCCGCAGGCGCGGATCTATGGGGCCGGTGTGCCGCGCGCCGCGGCGCGTGCCGCCATGTCCGACGGCGGGTTGGCGGCGTTTGGCACGGATGCCAGCCGGTACGGGTTGGACCAGCCGCTGCCGTCCGCGCAGCAGGCCCGGCGCGAAAAGCTGCAGGCACAGGTGCATTGCGACGCGCTTCCGCCGGAGATGCTGCCCATGATGGTTGCAATTCAACGGCTGCGTGACGCGTATCTGGCCCGGGCCGCCGATCGTGCTCTGAGCGAAACCGGTGGTCCGGTAGTGGTGATCACCGGCAATGGCCATGCCCGCCGGGATTGGGGCGCACCGGTCTATCTGAGCCACGCACGACCCAACGTGGTGCAATTCAGCCTTGGTCAAAGCGAGGATGGCCAGATCCTGGGCGCGTTCGACACGCAGGCCGACAGCCCGCGTCATGATCGCGAAGACCCCTGCGCGGCGTTTGCGTCCGACAGTTAGGCTCTGGCCCCCGGCGTCCGGCTTGCCTATGGTTTTCTTCACGATCTGGGCCTTGAGCCGTGCGGGGGCGGTAGCATGCTGGCGGGAAAGCGCATTCTTCTCATCATTGGCGGCGGCATAGCGGCCTACAAATGTCTGGATCTGATCCGGCGCCTGGCCGAACGCGGCGCTTCGGTCACGCCGGTGATGACGCGTGCTGCGGGGGAGTTTGTCACGCCGCTCTCGGTGTCAGCCCTTGCCGGAACAAGGGTGTTTACGGATCTCTTCGATCTCACAAACGAGGCCGAGATGGGACATATTCAGTTGTCACGCTCGGCCGATCTGCTGGTGGTTGCGCCGGCCACGGCCGATCTGATCGCCAAGATGGCCCATGGCGCGGCGGATGATCTGGCCTCTACCCTGCTGATGGCGACAGACACGCCGGTTCTGATCGCGCCTGCGATGAATGTGCGCATGTGGCAACACCCGGCCACGCAGCGCAATCTGGCAACCCTGCAGGGCGACGGCATTGGGGTGGTCGGGCCGAACGACGGCGACATGGCTTGTGGAGAGTTCGGCCCGGGCCGTATGGCGGAACCTCTGGAGATCGTGGCCGCAGTCTCGACAGCTTTGAGCGAAGGCCCATTGACTGGACGTCGCATCCTGGTCACCTCGGGTCCGACGCATGAGCCAATCGATCCGGTGCGCTACATCGCCAATCGCTCGTCAGGCGCGCAGGGGACGGCGATCGGCGCTGCCCTCGCGGCGCTTGGGGCGGATGTGGTCTTTGTGACCGGCCCGGCGGATGTGGCCCCGCCCGCAGGCGTGGAGGTGCGCCGGGTGGACACCGCGCTTGAGATGGAAGCTGCGGTCCAATCCGTACTCAACGACGACAGGCCGGTGGATGCGGGAATATTTGCCGCTGCAGTCGCGGACTGGCGGGTTGCAAAGGCCGCAGATCAGAAGCTGAAGAAAACGCGGGACGGACTGCCAGCGCTCGATTTGACCGAGAACCCGGATATTTTGGCGCGCGTGTCCCAGATGACAGACAAGCGTCCGAAATTGGTCATAGGCTTTGCGGCTGAGACCGACGATGTGATTGCTCATGCCACCGCGAAACGCGCGCGAAAGGGCTGCGACTGGATTGTCGCCAACGACGTCAGCCCCGAGACGGGGATCATGGGAGGGCGGGAAAACGCCGTGGTGCTGATCTCGGATGCCGGCGCCGAAAGCTGGCCGCGTCTGGACAAAACCGAGGTTGCCCGACGTCTGGCCGCGCGCCTTGCGGACTCTTTGGCCGCGACGTCCTGACACTTGCACAGGGCTGGACAAGTCGTCAGCCACAACATCACAGACAGGCGGACCAATTCTGAAGGATCTGACATGACAGGCGAATCTGACCCGCAGGCGGCGCAGCGCGTGATCATCGCCATCGCGCGCCTGCCGGACGCAGACCCCGCGGTCGCGCTGCCGGCGTACGCCACGGCGGGTGCCGCAGGCGCCGATCTGCGCGCCAATTTCCCCGACCGGGGCCGGCTGGAACTGGCGCCCGGCGCGCGGGCCCTCGTGCCCACGGGGCTGCGCATGGAAATCCCGGAGGGATATGAAATTCAGATTCGTCCACGCTCTGGTCTGGCGCTCAAACACGGCATTACCCTGCCAAACACGCCAGGTACCATCGACTGGGATTATCGCGGCCCGCTGGGGGTGATCGTGCTCAACGCGGGGGCCGAGCCCTTCACGATCACACATGGTGACCGGATCGCTCAGATGGTGGTCGCGCCGGTTTTGCAGGCGCGCTTCGATCTGGTGGACGGCCTGTCCGACACGACGCGCGGTGGGGGCGGATTTGGCTCCACAGGGGTCGGCTGATGCTGCTGGTTGGCCTGGTTGCCGCTGCGTTGTGGGCGGTTGGCGCCGCGATGGGTGTGCCGCACAAATCCCGATGGCAGGCTGTTGGTCTGGTCTGGGCGGCCGCTCTGGCCATCAATGTTCTGTTGCCCGCGGGCCATCCGATCCGGGACGCCACCGGGGGCGATCCGGCGCTCTGGCTGCTGATCGGTGCCTTTGTCGGGCTGGTGATGATATACCGGTCCGGCTTGCGGTGGATCAAGGCGCAGAAACCCGAAGAGCCGGCCGCACCCGCAGCGCCGTCTGGCCGGTTTTCTGAAACCGAGCTGGACCGCTACGCCCGTCACATCGTTTTGCGAGAGCTCGGCGGAGCCGGTCAGAAACGACTCAGGGACTCGCGTGTCCTCGTGATTGGTGCCGGCGGCCTCGGCGCTCCGGCTCTGCAGTACCTGGCCGCTGCCGGCGTTGGTACGATTGGCGTCATCGATGGCGACATCGTTGAAAACGCCAATCTGCAGCGTCAGGTGATCCACCGCGATGACACGATCGGGATGCCCAAGGTATTTTCCGCCCAGCAGGCCATGCAGGCGCAAAACCCGTTTGTCACCGTGCGCCCCTATCACCGACGCCTCGAGCCGGACATGGCGGAGGCGCTTTTTGCGGATTACGATCTTGTCCTCGACGGCACCGACAATTTCGACACGCGCTATCTGGCCAACCAAACGTCCGTGGCGTTGAAAAAACCACTGATCTCAGGCGCCCTGTCACAGTGGGAAGGACAGATCTCGGTCTTTGACCCGGGGTTTGCCGGTCCTTGTTACCAGTGTATTTTTCCACAGGCCCCAGCACCGGAATTGGCGCCATCCTGTGCCGAGGCGGGCGTTTTGGGGCCCTTGCCCGGCGTGATTGGCGCGATGATGGCGGTGGAGGCCGTCAAACTGATCTCGGGCGCTGGCGACGTGCTGCGCGGACACATGCTTATCTACGACGCGCTCTACGGCGAGACGCGCAGGATTGCGCTGAAACCCCGTCCCGATTGTCCGGTTTGTCAGGGTCGCGGCTGAGAGCTGCGTGCGCGATCCCGCACGCCCTCTGGACCTTCGCGCGCGCGATGCCTAGCTTCTGACGCAAAGGAGAGCCACATGCCCAATCCGATCCTCGCCAACTGGACCACGCCGTTTGAAATGGCCCCGTTCGACGCGATCTCCGATGAGGATTTTGCTCCGGCGCTGGACCAGGCGCTGGCCGCGCATCAGGCCGAAATCGCCGAAATCACCAATAATCCGGACGCGCCGGACTTTGACAACACGATCGCTGCGCTTGAGGCGGCCGGTGGCGACCTGGACAAGGTGCTGTCGGTCTTTTTCACGGTGGCCTCGGCTGACAGCAACCCCAAGCGCGAGGAACTGCAACGCGCCTTTTCACCGAAGCTCTCGCAGCATTTCTCTGCCGTCACCTCGAATCAGGCGTTGTTCCGGCGCATTGATGCGGTTTGGGAGAGGCGCGCGGAGATGGACTTGAGCGAAGAACAGGCGCGCGTGCTGATGCTGACCCGTCGCAGCTTTGTGCGGGCTGGCGCGGCGCTGCAAGGCGCGGCGGCTGACCGGCTGACTGCGGTCAAATCCCGGCTTGCCGAACTCGGCACGCAATTCACGCAGAACCTGCTGGCCGATGAACGCGACTGGGCGATGCCGCTCACCGAGGCTGACCTGGAAGGGCTCCCCGAGTTTGTCGTCGCCGCCGCCCGCACGGCCGGCGAGGATCGTGCCGCCGAGGGTCCGGTGGTCACGACATCGCGCTCGATTATCACGCCCTTTCTGCAATTCTCGCCGCGCCGGGATCTGCGGGAGACGGCCTGGCGCGCCTGGGTGGCGCGCGGCGCCAATGGCGGCGAGACCGACAACCGCGCCATTGCCGCAGAGATCCTTACGCTGCGCGAGGAACGCGCAGAGCTGCTGGGCTATGAGAATTTCGCGCAGTACAAACTTGAGACCGAGATGGCGCGCAGCCCCGAAAATGTGCGCAAGCTGTTGATGGATGTCTGGGCACCGGCGCGCGCCGCCGCCGAGCGCGACGCCGAGATCCTCACCCAGATGCTGGCCGAGGACGGCATCAACGGCCCGCTGGAACCCTGGGACTGGCATTACTACACCGAGAAACGCCGCCGGACTGAACATAATCTCGATGAGAGCGCGCTGAAACCATACTTCCAGCTCGACAACATGATCGCCGCCAGTTTCGACTGCGCCAGGCGTCTCTTTGGACTGGAGTTTCAGCCGCTGGAGGTCAATCTCTATCACCCGGATTGCCGCGCCTGGGACGTCACCCGCAACGGCGCGCATGTCGCCGTTTTCATCGGGGACTACTTCGCGCGCGGCTCCAAACGCTCCGGCGCCTGGTGTTCGGCCATGCGCTCTCAGGCGAAATTCCCAAAGACCCAGACCCCTGTCGTCGTCAACGTCTGCAACTTCGCCAAGGGTGATCCGGCGCTCTTGTCTTTCGACGATGCCCGCACGCTCTTTCACGAATTCGGCCATGCGCTGCACCAGATGCTCTCGGATGTGACCTATGACAGCATCTCGGGCACCTCCGTGGCCCGTGACTTCGTCGAACTGCCCTCGCAGCTTTACGAACACTGGCTGACCGTTCCGGACGTGCTCGAAACCTTTGCCCGTCATGCAGAAACCGGCGCGCCAATGCCAGGGGACATGCTCCAGCGGCTGCTGGCGGCAGAGACCTATGACATGGGCTTTCAAACCGTGGAATACGTGGCTTCCGCCCTGGTGGATCTGGAGTTTCACGACCACCCCGCCCCGGCCGATCCCATGGTCAGACAGGCGCAGGTTCTGGCCGATCTCGGCATGCCCCACGCCATTGCCATGCGCCACGCCACACCGCATTTCGCCCATGTCTTTGCCGGAGACGGCTATTCCTCGGGCTATTACAGCTACATGTGGTCCGAGGTCATGGATGCCGATGCCTTCGCCGCCTTCGAGGAAACCGGCGACGCCTTCGATCCGACCACCGCCAAGGCTCTGGAGGCCCATATCCTCTCCACCGGCGGGTCGGTGGAGGCCAAGGATCTCTACACCGCCTTTCGGGGCAGATTGCCGGGGGTGGAGGCCTTGCTGGCGGGCCGCGGACTCACTGCGCCGGCCTGAATGACACACCGACGCTCCCGTCAGCGGGCGCTCTGCTGCTTCTTTCTTTTTGAAAATACCCCGGCGCGACAGATCCACGGGTCAACCCGCATGTCAAAGGCGCCGGGGGCTCAATAGCCGGTTTCCCGGTCCACCTGGTTGAGCAGCTGTACGCCGGCCTCGCAGCGCCGGATGTTCTCGGCAATCACCCGGGCGGCAGAGCCCGGCCGGGTTTCACTGGCAATATGCGGGGTTACCGTCACCCGGGGATGAGACCAGAAGGAATGATCCGGGGGCAGGGGTTCCGTGCGAAACACATCAAGCGTCGCATGGGCGATCCGCCCGGTCTCCAACGCGGCCAACAACGCCGCGTCGTCGATCAACGGCCCGCGCCCCGGGTTGAGGATCATCGCTCCATCGGGCAGGCGCGCGAGCCGATCGGCGTTCAGGAGGTCCTCGGTCTGCGGCGTCAACGGCAGCAAGAGCACCAGGATTTCGGCGCGGGCCAGCGCCGCCGTCAGCCCGTCCTCACCACACAGACACTGCACGCCGGGCACATCCTTCGCCCGCCGGCTCCACCCGGCGACATCAAAGTTGAGCGCCACCAAAGCCTCCGCCGCCGCCCGGCCCAAAGCACCGAGCCCCAGAATGGAAACCTTTCGGTCCCGTGCCAGCGGCGGCACATCCTTGCGCCATTCGCCCTTCAGCCCGTGGATCTGCGCATCCATCCCCAGATGATGGCGCAGCACATGACCGGTGACCCATTCCGTCATCCCTTCGGTCAGGCCCGGATCGACCATCCGTGTCAGCGGCACCTGTAGCGTGGGATTTCCGACAATGGTTTCGACCCCGGCCCAGGTGCTCAGCACCGCTTTGAGGCGCGAATAGGGGGTGAAATCGAGCAGTCCGGACGAGGGTGCGTAGACCACGTAGTCGACCGCCTCCGGTGCTGCGTCGCGCACCAGCGCGTAGTCCAGACCCGTCTCGTTCAGAGCCGCGCACAAAGGGGCGTCCCAGATCGGCCACTCCGAGGCCTTGGCCGCATAGAGCACGGTCAGCATCAGCGCGGCCTGTGGATATGCGCGCTCTGCACCAGACCAAAGGCCCCCAGCAGTACCAGCATCGCCGTGCCACCATAGCTCACCATCGGCAGCGGGACCCCGACAACCGGTGCAAGCCCCATCACCATGGACATGTTGACCGCAAAGAACAGGAAGAACGTCACCGCGATCCCCATCGTCATCAGCGACGAAAACCGGTCCTTCACGGCAAGCGCCGTGGCAACGCAAAAGGCGATGATCAGGGTATAAAGCACCAAAAGCGACACACCGCCCACGAAGCCAAATTCTTCGGCCAGCGTGGTAAAGATAAAATCCGTGTGCTTCTCGGGCAGGAAGTTCAGCCGGGATTGCGTGCCCTGCATGAAGCCGCGCCCGGTCCACCCGCCGGAGCCAAGGGCAATCTTGGATTGTGTGATGTGGTAGCCGGCGCCCAGCGGATCCGTCGAAGGATCGAGGAAGGTGTCAATGCGCCGGTACTGGTAGTCTTTCAACAACTGCCAGTCCGTGCCCCGGCTTTGAAACACCGTTGTGACGAGCCCCACACCGGCGCCAATCACAACGCCAAAGTAAAGCCAGTGCACGCCGGCCAGAAAAAGCATCGCCCCGCCCGCCGCCAAAAGCAGGATCGCGGTGCCAAGATCAGGCTGTTGCAGCACCATGAAGGTGGGCAGCAGAATGATCAGGACCGGGATCAACACCCAGAAGGGATGTGAGGTGCGTTTGGCGGGAAGCCAGTCGTAATAGGCCGCCAGCAACATCACCATGGTGATTTTGGTCAGCTCGGAGGGCTGCAACCGCATGAAGCCCAGATCGATCCAGCGCTGCGCGCCCATGCCGACGGTCCCAAAGAACTCGACCGCCAACAGCAGCAGGATCGAAAGCACATAGGCCACCACGGACATGTTTCGCCAGAACCAGATCGGTACCATGGCAACACAGATCATCAGGCCGAACCCCAGGGCAAAGCGTTCGATCTGCGGCTCGGCCCAGGGCGAAAAGGAGCCACCGGCCACCGAGTACAGCATCAGAAAGCCGGCAACAGCGACGGTGCAGACCAGCAGGAGCAACGGCCAGTTCAGATACAGCAGCTTGCGCGGTCCGGCCGGGACCGATTTTACCGCATATTCTAGATAGCTCATGCCCGGTCGCTCTGCTGCCCGGTGGTGGCAAGCATTTCACGGCCCAGCCGTTCCTGCTGGGCTTTGATCTTGTCGCGGTCGGCGCTGGGATAGGCCTCAAGCGGCGGGAACCCACCATAGAGCGCCTGCAGCATGATATCCCGCGCAACGGGCGCCGCCGCTTTCGAGCCGCCGCCGCCATGCTCGACAACCACCGAGATCGCATATTTGGGCGCGACATAGGGGGCAAAACACACAAACAGGGCGTGATCTCTGCGTTCCCATGGCAGGTCTTCGTTGCGGATGACGCCGCGAGCGCGTTCTTCGGGTGTAATGTTGCGCACCTGGCTGGTCCCGGTTTTCCCGGCCATCCGAAAGGCATCTTCGGTGATGCGCGCCCGCCAGGCCGTGCCACGCCGGTCGTTGGACACCTCATACATCGCCTTGCGCATCTTGCGCAGGTTGTTTTCGTTCATCCCCATGGACTCACCCGCGCCGGACGGTTGTTCGACCCCGTCCACCGACTTGATTAGGCGCGGTGTGACCGAGCGTCCGGTGGCAATCCGCGCAGACATCACGGCCAGTTGCAAAGGCGAGGCCAGCATGTAGCCCTGGCCGATCGAGGCATTGGCCGTATCGCCCACCAGCCAGTCCTGTCCATGCACACGCGCCTTCCAGTCGCGGTTGGGCGCCAGACCGGCCGCCACGGCGGACATTGGCAGATCGTGCTTGACGCCCAGCCCGAACCGGCGCGCCATTTCGGAAATCTTGTCGATCCCGACCTTGATGGCCAGATCGTAGTAGTAGACGTCGCAGCTGCGTTTGAGCGAGTTCTCGAGGTTCACATGTCCATGTCCGCCGCGCTTCCAGCAGTGGAACCGACGGCCAGACACCTGCAGATGCCCCGGACACCAGGCCGTGTCATCGGGTCCGACCAGCCCGGCTTCCAGGGCCGCCATCGCGGTGATCATTTTGAATGTTGAGCCGGGCGGGTAGATACCCTGCACCGATTTGGAGGCCAGCGGACGATAGGCATCTTCCGTCAGGACCCGGTAGTCGGCGACCGAGATGCCGCGCACAAACAGGTTCGGGTCATAGCTGGGAGCCGAAGCGCAGGCCACAACGTCGCCGCTTTCGCAGTCGATCACCACGGCGCTGGCGCTTTCGCGTCCCAGCCTGGCCTGAACATATCCCTGAAGCGCACTGTCGACCGTGAGCTGAACATCCGCACCGGGTTCTCCGTCGATGCGGTCAAGTTCACGCATGACCCGCCCGGCGGCATTTACCTCGACCCGTTTGGAGCCCGCCTTGCCGCGCAGCTGATCCTCCTGGCGGGCTTCCAGTCCCACCTTGCCAATCTGGAACCGCGGAATACGCAGCACCTGATCGGGATCGTCAATCTTTGACAGATCATAGTCGCTGACCGGTCCGACATAGCCCACCACGTGCGCAAAGGCGCCATTTTGCGGGTAGATGCGGGTGAGCCCGACCTCCGGCGTAATGCCAGGCAGGGCCGGCGCGTTGACGGCCACCTTGGAGATATCGTCCCAGGTCACCTGATCGGCCAGTGTGACCGGCAGGAACGGCGCGGACCGGTGCATGGCGGTCAGCGCGCGATCCAGGTCCTCCTGCGGTATCTCAACCAGTTTGGTCAGCCGCCTGATGACCTCTTCGACATCGCCGGCATCCTCGCGCACGATCACGATCCGGTAAGACGGCGAGTTTTGCGCAATGATTGCGCCGTTGCGGTCAAAGATCTCACCCCGCTCCGGGGCAATCAGGCGAATGTTGATCCGGTTTTCTTCGGCCAGCAGACGAAACTGGTCGGCCTGCTCCACCTGAAGCTGGCGCATACGCAAGGCCAGCGCGCCTGAGAATGCGGCCATCGTGCCGCCCAGCAATACCGCGCGGCGGGAGGTTCGGGCCTGCAGGCCGGCAAGTTCGCGCGGATTTCGCCTCATAGTCGTGCCCCCATGGCATTGGCGTCTGCCGGTGTCGGCTTGCGCACGCCAAATCCGGATTGTGAGATCAGGACCGTCAGAGGATAGACGGCAATGGTAAAGAGAAGTTGCGACAGTGTCAGCGTCAACGGAGGATCATGCAAGACCACAAGTCCGAGAACCAGCCGGAAGATCAGGATGACAAACACCATCGCAATGGACACAGTGGCCCATTCCGCCAGAAAACTTGCTTCGCCGCCTTCATGTGCCCGGGATTTCAGGAAATCGCAGCCCAGAACCACGAGCGCGGCATAGAGCCCCGGCGGGCGTTGCAGCAGCAGATCAACCAGCAGAAAAACCAGCGCCACCAGGGTGATCGGGGCATAGTCCGGCCGCCGCAGCACCCAGGCAAAGGTAAAGGCCAAAAGGAGATCGGGCGCCGCCCAACGGCGCGGGATCGTCTCAAGCGGCAGAAGTTGAAAAAACACGATCAGCAGCGCCAGGGCGACAAAGGCCAGCCGCATGGGCCAGACACGGTCTTGCATCAACCGTCCTCCGCCCGCTGGGTCAACTCATCAAGCGAGGTCACCGCCGGTTGCACCACATCGCCCGGGTCCTCGGGCGCCTCGATGCCGTGGTGACGCAGCACCCGCAGGAACTCCAGCCGCTCGTATTCCGCAGCGAGCCGCACGCGCAGCCGACCTTGCGGATCCGCGGCCACCTGCCCGATCAGCAGGCCTGCCGGAAAGACTCCGCCGTCCCCGGAACTGATCACCCGATCGCCGGGGCGCACCAGTTCGGGGCTTTCAAGGAAGCTCACGAGCGGCACCGCGGAATTGTCGCCCGTCACCAGCGCCGCCTGACGCGACGGCTGGATCACGGCCGGGACAGAGCTTGACGCATCCGTCAACAGGATAACCCGGGATGTATTGCGTCCGACGCCAGAAATCCGCCCGACTAGGCCGATCCCGTCCATCGCGGCCCAACCATCGACGATCCCGTCCCGCGCGCCGACATTGACCAGCACCGACTGGCGGAAGGGCGACCCGCTGTCGGCCATCACAACACCTGTTACATAGGTCAGACGCGGATCGAGCCGCACATTGTTGAGATCCTTCAGCCGCGCGTTTTCCTGTTCAAGCTGAAGCGCGGCTTCTTTCCACGCCTGCATCTGGCGCAATTCGCTGCGCAATTCGCGGTTCTGGTCGGCCAGGGCCTGATAGCTCTGGAAGTCTCGGAACAGCTTGATGGTGGCGGTGACCGGCGCCATGGCCCAGTCCATCGACGGTACAACGCGGTCTACGACCTGGGCGCGAAACCGCTCCACACGGGGACTGTCAATGCGCCAGACGATGAAAACCGCCAGCAGGCACAACACAAGCACCCCCACAAGCAGACGTCGCAAGGGGGTTGCATAATCCTCACGTTGAGATCGATCCCGTGCCATCGGGCTCCTTCAGCGCGGTGTGGATGACGCGAGGTGTTAGCCTGCGCCGCTCAGCTGTCGTAGTCAATCGCGTGCCGCAATTGTTTTTCATATTCCAACGCTTTACCCGTGCCCAACGCCACGCAATTCAAGCTTTCGTCAGCGATGGAAACGGCCAGCCCGGTCTGTTCGCGCAGGGCCAGATCCAGATCTCCAAGCAGCGCACCGCCACCGGTGAGCATGACGCCCCGGTCAACAATATCGGCGGCGAGATCCGGCGGCGTGGTTTCCAATGCGGTCATGACCGCTTCACAGATCGCCTGAACGGGCTCAGCGAGGGCCTCGGCCACCTGGGCCTGGCTCACATCAATTTCTTTTGGAACGCCATTGAGCAGGTCGCGACCGCGGATCTGCATGGAGGTGCCGCGCCCGTCGTCGGGCATCCGCGCCGTCCCGATGGAGGTTTTGACGCGTTCAGCCGTGCTTTCGCCGATCAGCAGGTTCTGCTGACGCCGGAGGTAGGAAATTATTGCCTCATCCATCCGGTCGCCACCGACCCGCACCGAGCGGGCATAGACGATGTCGCCCAAAGACAGAACGGCCACCTCGGTTGTCCCGCCGCCGATATCGACAACCATGTTGCCGGTCGGATCAGTGATCGGCATGCCAGCCCCGATGGCGGCCGCGATGGGTTCCGCGATCAGGCCCGCGCGCCGTGCACCTGCCGACAGCACGGATTGCCGGATCGCCCGTTTTTCAACCGGCGTGGCGCCGTGCGGAACGCAGACGATGATCTTGGGCTTTGAGAATGTGGAGCGTTTGTGCACCTTGCGGATGAAGTGCTTGATC
>JBCDEC010000014.1:0-32323 GCA_039179965.1 Pseudomonadota bacterium | reverse complement strand
GCCTCATGACTACCGCGCGAACTTCTTGTATATCAGCCGCTTGGGTTCCAGAGCATCCGGTCCCAACCGGCGCTTCTTGTCTTCTTCATAATCTTCGAAATTCCCCTCGAACCACTCCACATGCCCTTCGCCTTCAAAGGCCAGGATATGCGTACAGATCCGGTCGAGGAAGAACCGGTCGTGCGAGATCACCACCGCGCAGCCGGCAAACTCTGTGAGCGCATCCTCCAGGGCGCGCAAAGTCTCCACATCCAGATCGTTCGTCGGTTCGTCGAGCAAGAGCACATTGCCCCCAGACTTCAGCAGCCGCGCCATATGCACCCGGTTGCGTTCGCCCCCCGACAGCAGCCCGACCTTTTTCTGCTGATCGCCGCCCTTGAAGTTGAACGATGAACAATAGGCGCGCGAATTCACCTGCGCATCGCCCAGTTCGATCACCTCGGCCCCGCCCGAGACGGCCTCCCAGACGGTTTCATTCGCCTTCAGATCGTCGCGGCTCTGATCGACGTAGGACAGATCGACCGTATCGCCGAACTCCACACGCCCCGCGTCCGGATCCTCCTGACCCGTCAGCATCTTGAAGAGCGTCGACTTGCCCGCCCCGTTGGGTCCGATCACGCCGATGATCCCGCCGGGTGGCAGCGAAAACGTCAGATCCTCGATCAGCAGCTTGTCGCCATAGGCCTTTGTCAGATGATCCACCTCGATCACCTTGCCGCCCAAACGCTTGGACGCCGGGATGACAATCTGCGCCCGTGTGATCTTTTCCCGCTCGGATTGCGAGGCCAGATCATTGAAGGACTGGATCCGCGCCTTGGACTTCGCCTGGCGCGCCTTTTGACCCTGACGCATCCAGTCAAGTTCGCGCTCAAGCGTCTTCTGGCGGCTCTTGTCCTCGCGGGCTTCCTGTTCCAGACGCTTGGCCTTTTGCTCCAGCCAGCTTGAATAATTGCCCTCGTAGGGAATGCCGCGCCCGCGATCCAGTTCCAGGATCCAGCCGGTGATGTCATCCAGGAAATAGCGGTCGTGGGTGACGATCAGGCAGGTGCCTTTGTAGTCGATCAGATGCTGCTGCAGCCAGGCGATCGTCTCGGCGTCCAGATGGTTGGTCGGTTCGTCCAGAAGCAGCATTTCAGGCTGTTCCAGCAACAGCTTGCACAGCGCCACGCGGCGTTTCTCGCCGCCCGACAGCGAGCTCACGTCCGCCTCATCCGGCGGGCAGCGCAGCGCCTCCATCGAGACATCGATCTGACTGTCGAGATCCCAGAGGTTTTCGCTGTCGATCTTGTCCTGAAGCTCGGCCATCTCATCGGCGGTCTCGTCCGAATAATTCATGGCCAGCTCGTTGAAGCGGTCGAGAATGGCTTTTTTCGAAGCCACGCCCAGCATGACATTCTCGCGCACCGTCAGGCTTTCGTCCAACTCCGGTTCTTGCGGCAGATACCCCACTTTGGCGCCCTCGGCGGCCCAGGCCTCGCCCGAGAAGTCGGTGTCGAGCCCCGCCATGATCCGCATCAGGGTCGATTTGCCCGACCCGTTGACCCCCACCACGCCGATCTTGACCCCAGGCAGGAAGCTCAGGCGAATGTTCTCAAAGCATGTTTTGCCTCCGGGATAGGTCTTGGAGACACCGTCCATGTGGTAGACATATTGATACGCGGCCATGTCATCTTCTCGCAGCTAAAGGACTTCGCGTGTATAGGTGGGGGCGCGGCGAAGGGCAATCGGCAGCCAGGGATCGGTCAGTCGTTGGCCGCGTCTCCGGCTTCGGGTTCGCCGCGCCAGTAGGGCACGTCGGTCTCGGCCATGACCCATTTTCGAAAGGGCTCCAGCGCGGCGGTTGCGTCGAGCTGGCGGAACGGGGCAGCCAGCGCCATGATCCCGATCTTGTCAGAATCGACATAGTGGAAGACATCCGCCTTATCCAAGGTCGACAGCGCCAGATAGCGCAGCGTCTCTGTGCCGGTGTTTTCGATCTGAAAGGGGATGCCTGTGCCGGCCTCGATGTTGATCACGTCCCAGGGACGCACCGGATATTCCTGATCGCCATAGTGCAGCGTGCCGGTGCCCTCGATCACGATGAACATCTCGTCATTGATATAGTGGTAGTGGCGCGGCCAGGCGGTTTTGCCCGCGGGGACCTTGGTCAGGTTGATACCGATGTTCTTGGTGGCCAGGGCGCGCCCGACAAAGGCAAATTCGGCCTGAAACCGGCCGCGTTCAGGATTGCTGTCGGTGAGCGCGGGATCGGCTTCGACATCGGCGATGTTGACGACTGGTGATTTGGAAGGCTGTGACATGGCGGAACCTCTGGACGAGAGCGGCAAGAAAAAAAATCGTGACAGGACGCCATACTAAGCGGATTCTGTATCAGCACTGCGACTGAGCGGCCGAGAGATGACCTATCTGCACGACATGATCGCCCGCACCGCACAGCCGGGGCGGATCACCTGGATCGGGCTACGCCCGGCACGGCGCGCGGCGATGCAGGCGGTCGCGGAGGCCTGGTTGGACAAGGGCGGGCTAGATGGCGACCGCGCGCGGGCGGGCAAACGCGCCCTCACCGTGCTGCAGGCCGAGCATCTGGCGGCGATAGGCAGCTACCTGGGCCGCGCGCCGGTGAATCCGGCGGATCTGCGGCGCAATCTGGTCGTGTCAGGCCTCAACCTCGCCGGTTCCAAGGGACGGCGGATGCGTCTTGGCACGGCCATTGTCGAGATCACGGTGATCTGTGCGCCCTGCAGCCGGATGGAGGAGACCTTTGGGCATGGCGGCTATGGCGCCGTGCGTGGCCACGGGGGCTGGTGCGCGCAGGTCATCTCGGCAGGGCCTGTGTGTCTGGGTGATCCGGTCACCTATCTGTCCGAGACGCGGGGTCGATAACTCCCGCAGCGCTGGTTTGACAGATTTCCGCACGTCTGCGGTGCAGGGCCACAAGGTTACTTTCTTCAATAGCTTACGGCACGGCCCGGTCTGAAAACCCGGCACATCGAAGGCGCCAAAACTGCTTCACCGCAAGGCCGCGGACGGTCTGACAACAGCCCCCCGGTCTCATCGCCGTCCAACGCCCTGATCTGTCGCGGCATTGGTGCCAGCGCTGCAGGAAGACCCGGTCCGGAGCCCAGGCGAACGCACGGGGCCGAAGGCGTCTCTGATAAGGGCTGGTATTGGCGGTCACTTATGCGAGACTGATGCCAGCAATCGTTCCTGGAGCGCCCCTTCAGCCTATGACCGACCGTCACATGGCGCGCAATGTAGCGCTCTTTCCCTGGTTCAAATTCGGCCAGCACCTGCTCTTCTGGCAGGCCGTCTGGTTCCTGATTTTTCAGGATGCCCTGTCAGGGCAGGAAGCCATCCTGCTGTACGTTCTGCGGGAATTCACGACAACCGCGCTCGAAGTGCCAACCGGCGTGCTCTCAGACCGGCTTGGGCGCAAACGCACGCTGGTGCTGTCGGTTCTCGCAGTGTTGTCGGGCGCGATCCTCTTTTGCACCCAGCCAGTCTTTTGGGTCTTTGCCCTGGCTCAGATTCTGATGGGCGCGGGGGAGGCCTTGAACTCCGGCACGGATGATGCGCTTTTTTATCAGTCGCTCGTGGCGCTGGGGCGGGGTGACGAGATCGAGGCGCAGCAATTGCGGCTCTGGCGCGCAGGGTTCACGGGCCTCGCGGTTTCGGCCGTTGTCGGCGGCGTCTTTGCGCTGGTCGGGGCGCAACTGGTCTTTGCCGCCACCGCCGCTGCATCGGCGTGCATCTTGCCCCTGGCGCTGACTTTTCGCGAGCCGCCACACCAAAACGGCGGGCTTGGCAAGATCACCGCGCGCCGCCAGTTGGCCTCGCTCCGCACGGCCCTGCAGCAGCCGGCCCTGCGCTGGTTCTTTGTGATCGCGCTAATGATGTATGCCTTTGGACATGTGCCCTTTGTCTTTGGCCAGCCCTTCATTCTTGAGGCGCTGTCGGGCGCCGGTCTGTCCGCCGAGGCGCCGCTGGCCAGTGGAGCGGTAACGGCCACAATGATGGCGGTCTCGCTGGGCACATCCCATCTGGTGCCCTGGATGCGGGCCCGGATGGGGGTCACCAGTCTGCTGCTGGCCGCTTTCGGGCTGCAGATCTGGCTGATTGCCATGCTGGGTCTGGCCAATTCGGTTCTGGTCATCGGCGTCTTGTTCTTGCGCATGGTGCCATCCTCGCTGTCCGGGCCCTTGCTGATCGCGCGGACCCAGCCTCTGCTGCAGGATGACACCCGGGCCACCTATCTGTCGATCCAGAGCCTGTGCGGCCGCCTGCTTCTGGCCGGCGCGCTTTGGATGGCCGCGTTTGGCACCTCAAACACCGAGGCGCTGAGCTATCCTGAGTTGCAGCGTATTCTCTGGGCCTTCGCGGCCGTCGGTTTGGTGATGATCCTCGGGCTCGCCATGACCGCGCGAAAACTGCCCAGAACCTAAGTGCCGGCCCGCGCATAAAAGCGGGTCCGACGCGATTGACTTTCGCTGAAAAGATATCGCAGGTGAGCCGCGATGCTGGCAGGATATCCCTTTCTCAGGCCGGGCCTATCGGTGGGGCTGTTGGGCGGATCGTTCGATCCGCCGCATGCCGGGCATGTGCATATCACCCGCGAGGCGCTCCGGGCCTTTGGTCTTGACCGTGCCTGGTGGCTGGTCTCGCCGGGGAACCCTTTGAAAACCCGGGGACCCGCACCCTTCGCGGCGCGCCTGACCGCGGCCCGCGCGATCATGCAGCACCCGCGGGTGACGGTTACGGACATCGAGTGTCAGCTTGGCACCCGCTACACCGCCGAAACGCTGGGCGCTCTGGCCGAGCTTTATGTCGGTGTGCGGTTCGTCTGGCTGATGGGGGCTGACAATCTGGCCAGCTTTCACCGCTGGCGGGACTGGCGCTACATCATGGAGAATTTTCCGGTCGGCGTTCTGGCCCGCCCGGGTGACCGGATCTCGGCCTGTATGTCGCCTGCGGCCAAGCTTTATGCGTCAAGCCGGTTGTCGGCGCGCGACAGCCATTTGCTGGCCCGGGCGGACCCTCCGACCTGGTGTTTTGTCAATGTGCCGATGGTGGATCTGTCATCCAGCGCCATCCGCGCGCGCGGGGACTGGCAGGGTTAGCAGGCCTGCGTCAAACTTCCCGTGATTACCCTCAATTCTCGCGGTTTTTTCGGTTGTCTGCCATTTGGGGCTCCTGTTTAGTGGCCCCCATGATCCGGCCTGTGTCTCGACGGTTTGCCCTGATGGGCGGGGCAGCGCTCGCGCTCTGCGGACCGGCCCATGCCACCGCGCCAAACCAGTCGCTGCGACCGGTTTCCCGTGGCGACGATCTGATGGCGCTCACCCTCGGCGGGGTCGAATCGCTGGTCGCCAAATATGATCTGTCCGGAGAGGTGGCGCTGGCTGTGGCCGACGTCGACTCCGGTCTGGTGCTTGAGGATCTGAACCCGACGATAGGCCTGCCTCCGGCGAGCGTGACCAAATCGGTCACTGCGCTCTATGCGTTGGCGCGGCTTGGGGGAGACTACCGCTTTCAGACCCGGCTTTTGGTGCGCGGCGCCCTGGAAAACGGGATCCTGTCCGGTGATCTCATCCTGGCCGGCGGCGGGGATCCGACGCTGGATACCAACGGGCTGGCCACCTTGGCGGCCAACCTCAAGGCCGCCGGGCTGCG
The DNA here is from genome assembly GCA_039179965.1 of Pseudomonadota bacterium. Lineage (GTDB taxonomy): Bacteria > Pseudomonadota > Alphaproteobacteria > Rhodobacterales > Rhodobacteraceae > Marinibacterium. The sequence continues at coordinate 26,653 of JBCDEC010000014.1, read as the reverse complement.
CGAGGTGCGAGGGCGCTTTATCGTCGATGATGGCGCACTGCCCTACGTGCGGACCATTGATGAAGAACAACTTGATCATGTCGGCTACAGCCCGGCGGTCTCGGGGCTGGCGCTCAACTTCAACCGGGTGCATTTCGAATGGCGCCGGGAGTCGGGGAATTACCGGGTCAGCATGGATGCCCGCACGGATCGCTACCGGCCCGAGGTCAGCATGGCGCAGATGCGCGTCGCCGACCGGTCGTTGCCGGTCTACACCTATGCAGATCGCGATGGCGTCGACAGCTGGACCGTGGCGCGCGGCGCGCTCGGCAATGGCGGCGCGCGGTGGTTGCCGGTGCGCTATCCGGGCGCCTATGCTGGCGATGTGTTCCGGACACTGGCCCGGTCACAAGGGATTGTGCTGAATGCCGCCGAGATACGCCCGGGCGCCGCTTCAGGCGCGCGGACGCTGGTCAGTCTGGAGTCCGAACCGCTGACCGAGATTCTGCGCGGCATGCTCAAGTGGTCGACGAACATCACCGCCGAAATGGTGGGTCTGGCGGCCACGGGTGCGGGCGGTTCGCGTCCGGTTTCGCTCTCGGCCTCGGCCGCGGCGATGAGCGATTGGGCCGCGCTGGCCCTGGGCATGACCGGGACGCGGCTGGTGGATCATTCCGGTCTGGGCGTGGCCAGCCGCATGACCGCGCGGGACATGGCGCTGGCGCTGACGCGCGTGCGCAAGGACGATTTGCTGCGCCCATTGCTCAACCGCATTGCTCTGCGCGACAGCCAGGGCCGCACGATGAGCAACCACCCGATCAAGGTGGACGCAAAAACCGGCACGCTGTTCTTCGTCTCGTGTCTTGCCGGCTACATGACGGCCCGCGATGGCACGGAACTGGCCTTTGCCATCCTCACCGCCGATACCGACCGGCGCGCTCAGGCGGTGGCCTCCCGTGAGGAGCGCCCGGCCGGGTCGCGCGGCTGGAACGGCACGTCCAAACGTCTGCAGCAGGCCCTGATCGAGCGCTGGGGGCTTCTTTACGGGTCCTGATCAGGGGGCGCTGATCTGCGGGTCCTGATTTGCGGAGGCTGAGGTCTTGGCAGGCTCAGACCACGTGGCGCGCGCGGGCGCCGCGTTCGATCGCGGCGGCGTGCAGGCGGTCAATACTGAGCTCATATCGCACCTCTTCCAGCAGCCGCAGTTCGGTTTCGGCGAGACTGCCGTCCGCAGCGGCGACATCACAGGCCAGCGCATAGGCTGTCTCGTTCAACCGTTCGGGCAGGTTGTCGCGGATCAATCCGAAGAGCGCATCAAGCCCGTCTTCCTGCTCAAACAGGTCGAAGACGATCTGGCTTACGGTGTTCAACCGGTCGATGTCATAGTCACCGAAGACCGGTAACATATTGACAGAAGACTGAATTTTCACCAGCTCCGCGGTGCGGATGTTCTCATCCGATGCCGAGACCGCCACCATAAGCGCCACCAGGCAATCCTGTGCGCTGAGTACATTGTCGTGGTTCTGTGTCATGGGTCTTTGGTCCCGAGCCTGTTCTTTGTCATTTGTGCTTGGGCGGCAAAATATTGACGCCTGCGCGGGCTTACAATAGGCAAGCGACGCTTCGGGCGATGCATCTTGCGGCCCGTCATGATCGGAGATCACCATGTCTGACCTGCGCGACGCTGCACTCGGCTCCAAAGCCTGGCCGTTTGAAGAGGCGCGCCGGCTGCTCAAGCGGGTGGAAAAGGCGCCGCCCGAGAAGGGGTACGTGCTTTTTGAGACGGGCTATGGTCCGTCCGGTCTGCCCCATATCGGCACCTTTGGCGAGGTTCTGCGCACCACCATGGTGCGGCGCGCCTTTGAGATGATCTCGGGCATGCCCACGCGGCTGATCTGTTTTTCCGACGATATGGACGGGATGCGGAAGGTGCCCGGCAATGTGCCTCATCAGGAGATGTTGCAGGGCAACCTGCAGAAACCGCTGACGTCGGTGCCCGATCCCTTTGGTGAATTTGCCAGTTTCGGGGATTACAACAACGCGATGCTGCGCCGGTTCCTCGACACCTTCGGGTTCGAATACGACTTTTACTCGGCGACCGAATTTTACAAGAGCGGACAATTCGACGACATCCTGAAGCGCGCGGTCGAGCGCTATGATGACGTTATGAAGGTCATGCTGAAGTCGCTTCGCGAGGAGCGTCAGCAAACCTATTCGATTTTCCTGCCGATCCACCCGGAAACCGGGCGGGTGCTCTACGTGCCGATGAAATCGGTCAATGTGGCGGATCACAGCGTGACCTTCGACGACGAAGATGGCCGGGAATGGACCCTGCCGGTGACCGGCGGGAACGTGAAGTTGCAGTGGAAGCCGGATTTTGGCGCGCGCTGGGCGGCCCTGGACGTCGATTTCGAGATGTATGGCAAGGACCATTCGACCAACACGCCGATCTACGACCGGATCTGCGAGATCCTTGGGGGCAAAAAGCCCGAGCATTTCACCTATGAGCTGTTCTTGGATGACAAGGGTCAGAAGATCTCGAAATCCTCGGGCAATGGGATCTCGATCGACGAATGGCTGACCTATGCCTCGACCGAGAGCCTGTCCTATTTCATGTATCTCAAGCCCAAGACGGCGAAGCGGCTCTACTTTGACGTGATCCCGAAGGCGATGGACGAGTACCATCAGCAGTTGCGGGCCTATGCCGGCCAGGATGCCAAGGGGCGGATGGCCAATCCCGTCTTCCACATCCACGGGCATAACGTGCCGGGTTCGGATATGGTGGTGCCGTTCTCGATGTTGTTGAACCTGGCCTCTGTGTCGGGAGCAGAAGACAAGACGAAGCTGTGGGGGTTCATTCAGCGCTATGCGCCTGAGGCGAGCCCGGAGCACAATCCGCAGATGGATCAGGCGGCCGGGTTTGCGGTGCGCTACTACAACGATTTCGTGAAGCCCGGGAAGGTCTTCCGCGCGCCAAGCGATGCCGAACGAGAGGCGTTGGAAGCCCTGCGTGCGGCGCTGGCGACCTATGATGGCGCACTTGAGGACGAAGCGCTGCAATCTGTGGTCTATGCGGTCGGCCGCGACCGGTTCGATCCGCTGCGCGGCTGGTTCACGGCGCTGTATGAAGTGCTACTTGGCGCAAGCCAGGGGCCCCGTTTCGGGGGATTCATTGCGCTGTACGGCGTTGACGAGACCATCGGGCTGATCGACAGCGCGCTGGCCGGAGAACTGGCCTGACACGGGTGTTTTTCCACCCCTCACCCGTTGGCGCCGTTTTCTGATCCAGAAAACGGACCGGAAAATTGAATTTTCCGGTGCGCCGGAGCGGGTTTTGACCGGGATCGGCGGCGCGCTATTTGCCACTAGGCAGATAGGAGATGTGTGATGAAGGCATGGGTTCTCGCGCCGGTTTTGGCACTGGCATTCTTTTTCAGCTTCGCAAGCCCGGGCAAGGCGCAGGGGGCTGACATCGAGGCCGTCATTGGCGCGCAGCTTGATGCCTTCAAGGCGGACGCCTTCGACGAGGCATTCACCTTTGCCAGCCCGATGATTCAAGGCATCTTCCGGACCCCCGAGGTGTTTGGCCAGATGGTGCGCAACGGGTATCCCATGGTCTGGCGTCCGGGCGAGGTGCGCTTTCTTGAACTGCGCGACCGGGACGGGCGTTTCTACCAACTGGTTGAAATAACCGATGCCAAGGGTGCCAATCACGTTTTGGCCTATGAGATGATCGAGCTTGATGGCGCGTGGAAAATCAATGGGGTGCGTCTGTTGAAAGCCCCTGATGTTGCGGCCTGACAGCGACCCTGTTGCCGGTCCACCGTCACGGTGGGATCAGCCCGCGTTTACCAGCCATTGATACCTCCCCTCTCGCGTTCGCGGCCAGGACAGGCCGATCAGCGAAGGGGAACGGGATGAACAAGGCAATCACCGACGGCGTGCTCTTTATGCCGCCCGCATTCGAAGACGGGCTGGATGTCTGGTCGAGCGGAGACGGGACACCCGGCGCAGACACCTACGACGGTGCGGCCAATGCCAACCTGGTGTCCGCCGATCCGGACCTTGGCGCCTGTCTGGAGTTGCAAAAGACCGACACGGTCCAGAAGCTGCGCTACATGGGGCAGACCCCGGTGTTGCCGGGATGTTACCTGCGCGTGCGCGCCCGGTTGAAAGCCATTGGTGGCAACCTGCCTGCAGTCCGCATCGCGGCCTGGGTCGGGGGCGCTGGACAGAGCGAAGTCACGGGCGTGCCGACCACCGGGCCTGAGGTCCCGCTGGAGGCCCATGGCGCGGTTACAGAGATCTCCGCGATTGTCGGCGTCGGTGCGCGTGGCGGGGTGGATCTGCCCTGGGGGCTGGCGGCGGAATACGCCCATGTCGGGCTGGACCTGACCGGCGCGAATGGCGGCGCGGTGCGCATCAGCGACCTGGAGATCGAGGATGTCACAACCGTCTTTCTCCGCGATCTGATCAATCTCGTGGATGTGCGCGACTATGGCGCATTGGGCGATGGTGCCACCGACGACGCGCCGTCTTTTGCCGCTGCGGATGCCGCCGCGGACGGGCGCACGATCCTAGTGCCCGAGGGCACCTATCGGCTGGGCGCCAGCGTCGATCTCAACCATCCCGTGGCCTTTGAGGGCACCGTTGAGATGGATGCGGACAAGATGCTTCTGCTGACCAAGAGCTTCGATCTGCCCACCTACATCGATGCCTTTGGCGATGAGGAACTGGCGTTCCGCAAGGCCTTTCAGGCGCTCTTGAACAATGCCGATCACGATGCGCTGGATCTGGGCGGGCGCAAGATCTCGGTCACGGGTCCCATCGACATGCAGTCCGCGGTGCCCAACAAGACCAGCTATGACACGCGCCGGGTGATCCGCAACGGCCAGTTCGTGGCCCTCGATGGCCCGGCCTGGGACGACCAGCAGGTGACCTCGGAGGCCAGCTATTCCACCGCCACCCCGCAGAATTTGAGCGATGTGAACAATGTTGCGGCCGTGCCTCTTGGTGCTCTGGTCGAGGGTCCAGGTGTCGGCCGGGAGGTCTATGTCACGGCCAAGAATGTGGCCGCAGAGACCCTCACCCTGAGCGCGCCTTTGCATGGGGCCGTCGGCACGCAGGATTACACCTTCACGCGCTTTCAGTACCTGTTCGACTTCGGCGGCTTTGCGAAACTGTCCAACCTGACCCTGTCGCAGGTCGAATTGCATCTGTCGGGGCGCGGGTCGGGTGTATTGCTGGCTCCGGCCGGAGACACCTTTGCGCTGCGTGACAGCTATATCATCTCGCCGAAGAATCGCGGGATCTCGTCCCAGGGCACAGGCTGTGCGGGGCTTCTGGTGGATCGCTGCCAGTTCCTGAGCGATGGCAGTGATCTGGAGGTGTCCGACCGGCATGCGATTGCGCTAAACGCACAGGCCGATGATGTGAAGCTGCGCGACAACCATGCGCTCGGGTTCAAGCACTTTGCCGTTCTGAAAGGAGCGCAGGCCGTGGTGCTGGGCAATCACATCTCGCAGGGCGACGATGTCACCGGCGGGGTGCGTTCGGCCGGGCTCGTACTGACCCAGCCGCAGGCCGCAAGCGTGCTGAGCGGCAACTACATCGACGATTGCTTTGTGGAGTGGACCAACGAGCATGAGGCGACGCCGGATTACACCGCCGGGGAAAGTTTCGGAGCGCTTTCGATCACCAGCAACCTGTTTATTGCCAGCAATTCAGCCGCCTGGTTCAGCTTTATCGTGATCAAGCCCTTCGGAACCGGGCATTCGGTGCAGGGCTTGAACGTCACCGGCAATACGTTCCGGTCGCGGGATGCCATGATCGAGCGGGTTGAACGTGTGGACAGCAGCTTTGCCGATCTCAACTACGGCAATCTCTCGGACATCCACTTTACCGGCAACGCCTTCAGCGCCGTGTCGACGCCGGTCTCCAACCCGTTGCGCGTCACCCATAGTCAGGCCACGGCGGCGCCGATCTGGACCGTGGACAGCGCCAACCGCCTGCCTTTCCAGGCCTGGGCGCTGGGGGTGACAGGGGTCACGACGCTTGGCCCGGTGATCAGCCAGAGCGGTCAGCCGGTCTATGGCACGCCGAGCGTCGAGACGCGGATCGGAGACGGGCAGGACCAGGTGCAACTGGTCTGGGCTGAAAATGTGGTCGGCAACGTGGATGTCTTGATCCAGATCGACGGTTGATCAACTGGGCCCGGAGAGGCCCAGATCGACAGGAGACAGGAAGAAGGCTTTGCCGAAGCCGCCGTTCAGGAAGGCGCCGGTCACGGAGAACAAGGCGAAGTGAAAGTCGCCGAAGCCGATGTAGAGCTTGGCCTTGGGATGGTCGCGCAGCCAATGCGCGGCCATCTCTTCATAGGCGGGATCCTCATGTTCGAGAAAGCTGGCGCGCGCTTGCAGGGTCAGGCGGGGATGGGTGAGGGGGTCCCCCTTCGGGCCCGGCTCGCCCACCAGCAGGGACGCGGTGGGAGTGTCGCGCAGCGCCTGCGCATGTTGCGACAGCGATGAGATCAATGACAGGGGCGCGCCGTCCGGGGTCTGGCCGAAGGCGACCCGGGAAACCACTGGCGCACCATCCTGCACGACCCCCAGGGCGCAGAAGCGCGCCTGTGACATAAGGCTCCGGGCCAGCGCACGGGCCTCATCATCCGTCGGGCGGATCGGGCTTGGTTTGTCGTCCATCGCCCAGACGTATAACGCGGCCCCGACAGAGACAACGGGTGCGGCGCTAGAAGTCGATCCAGTAGCCAATCCGCAGCCCGGTCGACATGTCCACCGGCCCGCCCTTTTGCTCGACCCCGAACAGCCAGGTCCGCCCCGGCTTGCGACCACGCACCAGGGCGCCCGGGATCACGGACCAATAGAACTCCCGGGTCGGGCTGAGATAGGTCTCGACCGAGAGGATCGGGTTGACGGCCCGGTCGGCCTTGAGGCCGAGCACCCCGTCGGCCTTCCAGGCCGACCCGTCATTGCCCTGCCGCCATTCCGGCCCCAGACTGATCGCCGCCCATCCGGGCTGGCCCGCGATTTCGATGCTGCGACCGATGCCAAACTGGATCCGCGCCATCGGCGCGTAGCGGTATTCATAGTGATGCGCTCCGAGAGCCACGTCGACCGCGGCCACCCAGTTGTCCTGACTGATCGGAAATCGCGCAAAGACCAGCGCGTGACCGGAGGTGGCGTTGTCGTTGAAATCGACCCCCAGCGTCAGATGCGGCGTGATGCCACGCTCTGCAAATACGCCGTTTTCGACCTGCCCGGTGCTGCGGGGCGTGCTTTGCACCGACAGAAAAGACACGCGCGGATCGCGCAGCCAGGGACCCGCCGCCGCCGACGCGGCAAGGCTCAGGGTCAACAGGCAAAGTGCCGCCAACCTGCGCATAGGTGCTCCTGTCCTGCGGACCGACCACTCCCAGGCCGTCCCGCGGGAATCCCCACATCCCTTTTAGCCGTTGCGCCCGCACAACTCACGGGTATTCTGCCGCGCAGCGTTTCGGAGGGTCGAATGGGCCACGTCATTACAATCGCGCAACAAAAAGGCGGGTCCGGAAAAACCACGCTGGCAATCAATCTTGCCGTGGCATTTGTGAAGGCGGGAAAGTCGGTTGCGCTGATGGATATCGATCCGCAGGGCTCGGCCGGGCGATGGTTCATGACCCGGCTGGAGGCGCAGGACGAGCCGGATATCGAATTTTCGACCGCCTCTGCCTGGGGCGCGTCATATGAGCTGCGAAAACTGGCCAACACGTTCGACATCGTGATCGTTGATACGCCGCCCAAGGCCGACAGCGATCTGCGCCCGGCCATGCGCGCGGCGGATCTGGTGCTTGTTCCCGTGGCCACCAGCCATGTCGACCTTTGGGCCGTCGAGGTGGTGCTCTACATGGCCGAGCGCGAAAAGAAGCCGGTGATGTTGGTGATGACACGGGCGCGCGCGGGCACCCGGCTGGCCAGCGATATCGCCGAAAAGATCCAGGACTTCGACGCGCCCGTGGCAGAGGCCGCCCTGGCCAACCGCGTGGTGTACGCCGACACGATGGGACATGGGCGTGCGGTTCTTGAGGCGCCAAAAGGGCCGGCCCATGACGAGATAAAAGCGCTGTGTGCTGAAGTCGACGCGATGCTTGGTCGCCTTTGACGCAACAACATTGAAACCGCGCAAAATCGGTCCATATAACGCGGCACGCAAAAAGGAAGTGCCTGATGAAATGTCCGATTGACGGAACCCAGCTCGTTATGACCGAGCGCAGCGGTGTGGAGATTGACTATTGTCCACAATGCCGCGGGATCTGGCTGGACCGTGGCGAGCTGGACAAAATACTGGATCGGAGCTCAGGCGGTGCACGCAGCTCTGACAGCGCTCAACGGGTCCGTGACCCGTATCCGGAGCAGCGCGACGCGCGCTCAGAGTATCGTCCAGAACAGCGCCGGTCCGAGGACACGTATCGCCGACATGACAGCCGCAGCATGGACAATGACCATCATCGCCGTGAGCCGCGCCGGTATGACGACGATTACGGATACAAGGGCAAGCGCAAGACGGGCGTTACAGACTTCCTAGAAGATCTGTTTGATTTCTGAGGTAAGTGCAATGCTCATGGATCCCTACGCACTGGAGAATCGGGCCGGTTTGCCCGATGCCTTGCAGGCTTTGATAGACACGATTCCGCGCTCGGAATGGGACTCGCACCCGAATTTTGGCGGGCTGGTTCAGTTCTGGATGGAACGTCACCTGATGTTCCGCCGGGTGACCGAGACGCTGCATTCGGACGCGCAGAGCGCGATGTCCGGCAAGATGGAGCGCGCCGTTTACAACAGGCGGCTGCAAAGCCATGCGGGTCTGTTGCTGAACGGGTTGCACGAGCATCACCATATCGAAGACCATCACTACTTTCCCCAGCTCGTCGGCATCGCGCCCGAGATCGAGCGCGCGCTGGACCTGCTGGAAGCCGATCACGAAGCCATCGATCCGATGCTGTCGAGCCTTGCCGATCACATGACGCGGGTCTTGCGCGAGGACAGTTCGCTTGCGGAACTCGATGAGGTGCTGGTCGGCTTCAACACCCTGCTTGACCGTCATCTCGTTGACGAGGAAGAGGTCGTGGTGCCGGTGGTCCTGAAGTACGGGTTTACGGGCTGATTTCGCCCGCTACGGCGCGGTTTGCCGGACCGCGTCGGCAATCTGCTGATAGTCCGATCCAACCTGTTCCGGGGCGCTGCGCAATTGCGTCTCAAGCGCCGAAATCGCGGCGGTCATCTCGCGCTCGACCGCAGGCGCGGCCTCTGGATTGACCGGGTAGTAGATCTGGAACCCGCGCAGTTTGGGCAGGCGCGACCGGTCGGTTTCGGCCTGAACCATGCCCTTGATCTGACGCGCGGTCTGGTCGAACCCGGCCTGCGCGGTGCGATAGGCGGGATTGCCATCGACGATTTCGGAGGCGCTGCGGAACGCGTATTTCACGCAGTCAAAGCTGTAATCCAGCACGACAGTCTGACAATACCCCAGATCGCGGCGCAGTTGCCGGGTCAGGGTCCGGGTCAGAATGGCGGAGAGACCGACGCCCGCGGTCCGGTCCTGGGTCTGGCTCGACCGGGCAAATTCTGCACCGGCCATCGGTGTTGAGAGCGCAAGGGCCAGAAGGGCGCCAGCCGCCATACGGATCATTTCAAGCGCTCCTCAGTCGTTTTTGACCAACCGCAGCGCGAGCCTAGCATGACGGGCGGTCGGGAGCCACGCGGTCAGGCGATGCGCAGGACAGATCGGATCCAGATGAGCGCTGAACGCAACAGAACCTTGTTGGATTCGAGCGCGGCAGCAATGCGCTGGAAATTCTCGCCGCCGGTTTCCGGTGTGCGCAAGAGCACGGTCTGCGCCTCTTCGATGGACTCCAGCACCCGCGCTTTCGCCATTGGCAAGGCTTCGGTCTTGATTGGCTGGAAGGTCGAAAAGCCGCGCTGGATGTCGGGCAGGTCCGGATCCTTGTTCCGGGCGACGATGGACTGAATGTCTTCGCCGACCTCGCGCAACACCTGTTCGACCGGTTCGTAGGCCGGGTTTTCGCGCACCGTCCGGGCACCCCGGAAATAGGCGTCGTCATAACAATCGTAGCGGTAGTTGGGCTCCAGCTCGAAACAGCGCTGAAAGTCCTGATTGAGCTGTCGAATGAGCTGCGATGTGGTCTCGAAGGTGAGCTCTTTGTCGCGCCCGCCCGCGCTGTCGAAGGAATTGGCAAGGGCCATCGGCGTCGCTGCCAGAAGACACAGGGCGGTCAGGGAGGGCAGGGAGGGCAGTCGGATCATCTTTAAACAACCTCTACGCTTTGACGCCCGGCCAGGGGTTTTGAGCAGAAGATACAAAGTCTTACGTCGGTGGTGCGGGCCGCCTGACCGTGGCCGGTGCCTTTCCGGCCAGCGGCCCGCAAACCGCGTCAGCCCACGACGTTGTAGCCGCGGCTGCGCATGCAGTTCTTGATGATGTTCTCTTTCGCCTGCTGCTGCTGGAGCGCGCTGCCGGCCAGACCGGCAATCGCGCCGATGGCGGCGGCGTCGCGGACGTTGGTGCCGCGGTTATTGACAAGAGCCGTTCCGGCTGCGGCGGCCCCTGCGGTGACCGCAGTGTTTTGCGCGGCATCCGAGCCCAGCACGCCCTGACGTTCGGCCAGTTGCTGGCAGGACAGAAGATCGGAGCTGTAGTTGGGGCCAACGGCGCCATCAATGACTGGCTGGTAGTTCGACCCTGTGTTCGCGCAGGCACTGGCCAGCAGAAGGGCTGGGATCACGGCGAACTTGGCAAAGTGGTACATGGGAAAGTCCTTAGTCGGCAATGGCATCACGAGGCGTTTCAGCGGGTCCGGGCCAGCAGAGCCCGCACCCGTTGCTACGATGGGGACAAGTGCGCCGGGTTGCAAGTCATGGTATCCGGATCTCCTGCCCGTTGCGGTGCTTTATCGGCGGAAATCGCCGGTTCGGGCCATCTGTTTCATTGTTGGTGACGGCGCGGGTAATCCCGGCGGCGGGTCGGGATTGTTCGGGGTCGCGTGGCGGGGTGGCGCGGCGGATCCGGCCGGGAGGGCTTCCGCTTTGCGGTCGGGGGCAAAGCACGGCAAGGTGACAGGCGATGACCGCTGCTCCTGATGTTTCCATGCCCGCGACCGTGCGCGATCCGCTGAGTATTGCCCTGGTCCTGCCAGCCGACTGGCGGGGCGAGCCGGGGATTGCGCGTCTGCTCGACACCCTGAGCGGCGCGGCGCATGTTCAGATCGCGGCCTGTGTGGACCCCAACGCGCCGGTCCCGGAGCCATCGGGGGTGTTGCGCGGCTGGCTGGCCTGCGAGGAGGCGCTGCTCGGCCGGCCGGGCGCGCCGGCAACGCCGCGCTTTGATGCGCAGGCTGCCACATTGCCCCGCTGCACGGTCGAGACGATGCCGGATGTCGACGCGGTTCTGGATTTGCAGGGCACTGGCGATCCGTCGCTGGCCGCGCGCGGGCGGTTCGGGCTCTGGCGGCTGAGCGCCACGGCGCCCGACGCCGGGCTGGCCCCGGCGCTGTCGGGTGCGGGCGAAACGCCGGTCGCGCTGCTGACGCTGGCCGCGCCGGACGCGGCCTGGCGGGTCCGCGCGCAGACCGCCTATGACACCAAGTTTCTCGCCAGTCGCAACCGCCGCTACCTGCGGGAAAAGGCGGTGCAGCTGATCGAACGCGAGCTTGCGGTGCTCAGCATGACCCGGACCGACGCGCCGCCGCTGCCATCATCGGGTCAGACCGCGCCGGTCTCTTCCGCTTTGCTGCCCGGCTACGTGCTGCGCGCCGGGGGCCAGGTGGCCCGGCGCCTGCGCGACCGGGTGCGCGCGAAGGCGAATTGGCGTCCGGGGCGGTTCTGTTTGCGCCTGGGAACGGGCAGTGCCCTGGATTTCGACCCCGCCGCGTCGGTTGAATTCGACGCGCCGGACGGCACCTACTGGGCCGATCCTTTCCTCATCGATCATGCCCTGGGGCGGCATGTCTTTTTTGAGGTCTATGACTACGCCACCGATCGCGGTCATATCGCTGCGGCGCGGGTCGAGGGACGCAACCTCGTGCCATTGGGGCCGGTCCTGCAGACGCCCTATCATCTGTCCTACCCCTTTGTGTTCGCCCATGATGGCGAGATCTTCATGCTGCCGGAGACCCATCAGAGCGACCGGTTGGAGCTTTGGCGCGCAACCGAGTTTCCGGTGACCTGGACGCTGCACAGCACGGCGCTGGAGGGCACGGCCTGTGCCGACTCCGTGGTCGTGGAGCACGAGGGGCGCTGGTGGCTCTTCACGAATATCTGCCGGGACAGCTACGGCGATTTCTGTTCGGAGTTGCATGTTTTCGCGATCGACGGGCCGCAGATGGGCCGGATCGCGCCACACCCGTTGAATCCCGTCGTGGTCGGATCCCGCACCGCGCGCGGTGGCGGCCGCGTCTTTGCGCAGAACGGGCGGCTCTATCGCGCCGCGCAGGACAATGCCTTTGGCACCTATGGGTACGGGTTGCGGATCATGGAGATCACGGCGCTGGGTCCAACCGAATACGAGGAGCGCACGGTGCGGCATCTCACACCGGACAGCACGGACCTCGGATCCGATCTGATCGGCCTGCATCATGTCGATGCACTGGGCGGTCAGGTGATCTTTGACGTCCGCCGGCGATAGGGCCTGCGACAGGGCGCGCGGCTGGGGCATGGGTGCCCGGCGCCGCATCCGGCCACGCGACCTGTCATCGCGCGGGGCCGCTGATCCGTCTACAGAGCAAGCGCAGGCCGGGGCGCGGCAGGCTGACCCGTCCCGGCGCGCGCCTAGGGTGTTGGCAGCACCAGCCACCGGCTCTTCATGAGGCCGGCCACCGCCACGGCCCAGGTGACCAGCACCGCCCCGGCCGTGAGGAAGAGATCCTGAGCTGGCCCGGTCTCCAGCGGCATGGCCCGCAGCGTCACGATGACGAGCACGCAGACCAGCGCCAGGCCGAGGCCGGGGGCCAGGATATCCACCAGATCGGTCAGTTTCACCTGCAGGGCCGTGACCATGACCCAGGTGGCCACCAGCGCGACAACCGCCGCCTTGATCAGGATCGCAAAGGCCGCGGCCTCTGCCGAGTGGCGCCCGATGGTCATCAGAAGCGCAATCAGCAGGACAGCATCAAAGACACGCACCTTGAATTGCAGTCGCACCTTGCCGATGCAGGTCAGCGTGGGCTCCAGAAGGAAGATCACCGAATCCGCCGCCCGGGCCAGGGCCAGCACGGCCACAACGCCCGCCGCAGCCCCCCAGGACGGGTCCAGCAGAACCGATACAATGCCCGGCGCCAGAAGGCTGACGCTGAGCATCGCGGGCGCAAGGATGGCGACGCAGAGGGCCACGTTCTCTTTCCAGGCCGCGCGGATGTCGGCGCGGTTGTGGCTTGCTTCGAGCCGCGCAAACCGCGCCCAGCTGATGGTGCTCAACGGCTGAACGACAACGTCCGCGGCGGTGTTGGCCACCCGCGACCCGGCGCGATAGGCGCCCACAGCGGCGGGGCTCATAAAGGCGCCCAGGATCAGATCGGCACCATAGTTCGACAGCATCCCCAGGGATGACGACCCCCACAGCGGCCAGGCCTGGCTCAGACCCTGGCGCGCGCTCGACAGGCTCCAGTTGAACCCGGGCAGACGCCGCACAATGACCAGATAGACCACAAGAATGAAGGCGAACGAGGTGTAGCGCCCGGCGATCAATGCTTCGAGCTTGTAGCCGGATTGGAACATGGCCACCGCCGTGCCCAGAGCGACAAGCTCTGCCAGCAGCGCGGCAAGCGCGGTCGTGCGCACGCGGGACTGGCGCAACAGATGCGCCTCAAGCCAGGCTGACAGCGCGGCCAGAATCGGATTCGGCGCCAGCGTGATGAGCGCGAAGGCCGTGCCGCCGGCCTCGAGCCCGCCCAGCCCGAAGCCGATCCCCGCCATCAGCGCCGCGCCGGCCGTACCGATGACAAGCTGGATGGCAAAGAAAGTGTCGCGGTCGCGCTCGATATCGTCGCTGCGCAGCAGCTGGTGATAAATGCCGGTGTAAACGAGGGTGGTCGAGATCACCATCAGCGCCGAGGCGATGGCGTAGCTGCCGAACTCTGCCAGATCCAGCGAGCGCGAGGCCACGAGGATCAGCACAAAGGCTGCCACCTGCGCGGTGATCCGCGCGGCGACGCCTACGGCAAATGCAGAGGTCAGAGTGCGCAGCATTGCCCCGGGCTAGACCGCTTGCCGCAATTTTGGCGGAGTCATGACGGGCATGCCGTGATCGGCCAGCAGATCGATCATGCCATCCCGGAAGTGGGGCTCGCTGAAGCGCTGTGCATGGGTGACGATGCGGTCGCTGTCCATATTGTACATCCGGTCCGCTTCAAAGCGGGTGACCGTATCGACCAGCGCCTGCACGGACTGGGTGTCAAAGAACGTACCCGTCACACCGTCGATCACCGAATCCAGGGCCCCGCCCTTGCCATAGGCGATCACCGGACGCCCGGCGGCCATGACCTCGACGGGCAGAATGCCGAAATCCTCTTCGCCCGGGAAGATCAGGGCCCGGCAGGCCGCGAAATACTTGCGCAGCTTCTCGTCCGGGACCCGGCCGAGGAACCGGATATTGGTGCCGGCCTTGCGGGCCAGAGCCCGTTCGGCCTTGGACGGCCCGCCGATCACGACGAGGGGCAGGCCCATTTGCGTAAACGCCTCAATGGCGAGTTCGGGCCGTTTGTAGGCGGTCAGCTCTCCGGCATAGAGATAGAAGGAGCCAACCTCGGTATCCGGAGCCGGGCGGAACCGGTCGACGTCCACGGGCGGGTGGATGACGCGGGACTTGCGGCGCCAGTACTTGGTCACCCGCTGCTGGACAAAGCGGGAATTGGCGGCAAAGCCGTCCACCCGCGCGGCGCTGATCACATCGGCCTGCCGCAGCTGGGACGTCAGCCGGCCCATCATGCGCCGGGTGATCGGATCGGCATTGCGCCGGTAGATGCCGTAGTGATCCCAGATGTAGCGCATCGGCGAATGGACGTAGCACAGATGCAAGGCCTCGGGCTGCGGGATCACGCCCTTGGCGGGGCCGGATTCCGACGAGATCACCAGATCGTAGCCGCTCAGATCCAGCTCTTCGAGCGCCCGCGGCATCTGCGAGACGTACTTGGTGTAAAACCGGGTGGCCAGCGGCAGTTTCGAAATCGAGGTGGTACAGACCTTGTGGCGCCGGATGAGCGGGCTCACCTTGTCGGGCGCATAGACATGGGTGAAAATATCGGCGTCGGGGAACATGCGACACAGCGCTTCGAGCACTTTCTCGCCGCCCCGCATGCCAACCAGCCAATAGTGGATCAGCGCCACGCGCGGCGCGGCCCCGCGACGGATCGCAGGCGCCATCGGTTGCACCGTGCTGAGACCCCGCGTCTCGATCTGGTCTGGCCAAGCGGACAGACGCATCCGCTCGGGGCTGTCACTTTTGCCCATTCTTCACTCCCGTCAGCTGCCAACCGGCACTTTGTTCAGTACGACGCCCTCGATGGGCACCTGCATTTCGTGCAGCAGACCCATGCCGTCCTGCACGATGCTGCGTTTGGTCTGGTCGTGTTCCACCACGTAGATGCAGCTGTCGGCCGCCTTCGCCACGATAATGGAATCGGCCGCCGACAGCAGGGCGGGGCCTTCCAGGATCACCACGTCGTAAAGCGCCTTGAGTTGATCGATCACCGGCTTCAGCGCCATCGTGGTCAGCTCTTCGGCGATACCGGGATGGGCGCGGGCGTTCACCAGAACGTCAAAGCTTCGGTCTGTCGGCTGGTAAATGGCCTGTTCGACCGGGCACTGCCCGGAGATCACATCGGCCAGATCGTATTCTTCGCCCCAGCCCAGTTTGGCGCCAAGTCCGGCGTGGCGGAAATCACAATCGACCACGATGGTCGACCGGCCCGCCCGCACGGCCATATCTGCTAGCGCCAAAGCCACAGTCGTGCGGCCTTCGCCGGGGGCCGAGGACAGCACCACCGCGCAGGTGGAGATGGCATATTCGTCGCGCATCATCAGGATGGTGCGCAGTTTGCGCACGGCCTCGGAAAACGGCGTGTAAGGGTCGTCGCGCAGCTCATCCAGGCAATCGCGCAGCGAGGTCCAGCGTCCGTAGGGCAGGGCGGCCAGCACCGGCAGGCCGGTTTCGTCGCGCACTTCGCGCGCCGAGCGGAACGTCGTGGCCGTCATCTCGGTGAAAAACACCGCCACGGCCGCGAGGGCAAAGACCACCGAGCCCGAAAGCGCGGCCATCAGTTTCGGACGCGGCTCGGTGGGCACCATCGGCAGGGTGGCCCGTTCGATCAGCTTGGCTTCGGGTTTTTGCAACCGTTCCTGGGTCCGGGTGTCGGTCAGGCGGGCAAGCAGCGCCTCGTAGGTCTGGCGGGCCGAGGCCGCCTCGCGTTCCATCTGACGCAGCGAAATCTCCCCGCGGGAGATCGCAACCACGCGTTCTTCCATCCGCATAATGGTGTCTGAGAGGCTCTGTTCGCTCAGCCGGGCCACCTCGGCATCGCCGCGCAGCTTGTCCAGGATGCGTTCGACTTCCAGCGTCATTTGCTTTTCGACCTGGTCGAGCTCGCGCAGGACGGCGGCGCGGCGCGGGTGGGTCTCATCCACCGATTCCGCCCAGGTCGCCTCCTGCTGGCGCAGCGTCAGCCGCTGGGTCTGCAGATCTTCCAAAAGCGGGCTGGAGGCCACGGCCGCCGCCTCGGCGGCGGTGCCATTGGCCAGGCCGTCCTCCATCTGGCGGACCTGCGCTGCGGCAGAGGCGTATTCGGCCTGCGCCACCACAAGCTGGTTGTTCAGCCGCGCGATCTGCTGCGTGGCGTTTTCGAGCGTGCCGCCATTGGAAATCAGGCTGTCGGTGCGCATTTGCGCCACCTGCTCTTCATTGGCGGCCACTTCGGCGCCAAGCGCCTTCAGGCGTTCTTCGATCCAGCTGCCGGCCTGCCGGATGGTGTCGCGGCGTGTTTCGGTCTGGCGCGCCAGATACCGGTCGGCCAGGGTGTTGGTGAAATCCCGCGCCAGAGCCGGCTGTTCCGACTGAAACGACAGCGCGATCACATAGCTTTCGTTTTCGGCGTAGACGGACAGGTTTTGACGCACGGCATGGACCATGGCGTCCATCTGCTGCGCCTGTGGCATGGTGGCGATATCGGGTGCGATCGTCAGCATCCGCTCAAAGCCCAGGCGACCGATGACGTCTTCGATCAGCAGGTTCGAGCGCAGGATGGCCAGTTCGCCGTTGATCACCTGCTGTGACGGCTCGCGGGTCTGCAGGACCTCGGTCCCGGTCAGGATCTGCGCGTTGCTGGGATCGAGCAACACCTTGGCCTGCGCCGAATAGATCGGGGTGAGCTGAGAGACCAGCAGGTAGACGGCGACAGCAGCAGCGATGGAGGCACCAAGGAGGAGTTTCCAGCGTTTGACGAACAGCCACAGCAATCCGCGCAGGTCGATTGCATCGGGGTCCTGCGGCTTGGGGGCCCCGCGCGCAGTCTGATCCCGGCGCATTTGCTCGGATCTCATAAAGGCTTCGTTCATAACTGTCCTTCCCCCAAAAATGAGGACAACGTGGCGTGGCTCGCATCCGACTGGGTGGCGCAGGTGGACCCCGTGCCGTGCCCTGAAAATTGCCAGCTTTCCAAAATGAGGCGGTCAGCCGGGGGCAAGTGTCAACGAATGTGTTTATTTTGCGGAGATCGGTGCCAGATCGGGCAATAGTGAGCGCCAAAGGCCCGGTCCGTTTCCGATTCCGCAACGGAATAATACCGATCTGCCACGATTTTGCCATGAATTCAAGCGAGCGGTCGCCAGGTCAGGCGATGCATTGCACCGGTCCGAGCGACGCACTGACATGCGAGGCGGAGAGGCCAATTTTTTATGGCGTTCTGCCGCGATCAGCGGCGGAGATCCTATAGGTTGATCCGCCGAATCCTGATACCATTGAACGCTGCATTTGCCCTGATTTGAGACACAAAAACCGAGGCAATCTGCGAGTTGACAAATTCTTAACGCATCCACATTTGGGGTTATCGAAATCAATTGGGTTGCGAGTCGCTTTTTTCAAAAAGTACTTTCACGTCGCTCTGAAAGTCGTTGAGGTGAAGGGATTTTTGCAATCTTGCAAAGAGTTCTAGAGGGTCGTTTTGGAAGTTGTCCCGAGTACATTTTTGGCACTTGCCGCGATTGTAGTCCTGCTGACGCTGGGGCCTTATCGCGGGTTTTGGGCCTTTGTGGGGCTTGCACCTTTTGGAGCGGCCGCGGCGATGAACCTGCCAGCGCTTGGGGGCGCGACAATCGGTCAGCTCGAGCTGACCCTGTGCGTGGTTCTTTTGATCGCCGCGGCCAGTCGCGGAGGACCCGACCGGCTGCTTGGGACGCTGCGTCCCGGGCAACCCGGGTTCTGGTTGTTGATCGTCATTCTGTACGGCGTGATCTCGGCAGCCTTCCTGCCGCGGGTCTTTGCCGGCATGACCGACATTTTCGGGCTCTCCCGAGAGGTCAATGCCGAGCGCATCATCTCGGTTCCGCTGGGCCCATCAAGCGGCAATGTCACCCAGACCTTCTACATGATCCTCTCGGCCATCTGCTTTCTGGCGGTGGCCACGCTGTATCGCATCCGCCCCGATGAAGGCGCGGTGCTGACGGCGATGATTGTCTGCACCTGCGTGAACTTCGGTCTGGGTCTGATCGATGTGCTGTCGTCCTTCGTCGGCCTGCCCGAGCTGCTCGATCCGATCCGAACGGCAAATTACGCGATGGCCACGCAGCACACGATGGCGGGCATCAAACGAATGGTCGGTGGCTTTCCGGAGGCCTCGGCCTTTGGCGCCTTTTCCGTCCTGCTGTTTGGCTTCTGGCTACACTACTGGACGATCTCCGCGCGGTCGCGTCTGGTCACGGCGATGTTCGCCATGACCGCCTTTTGCGTGCTGCGTTCGACCTCTTCGGGCGCCTATGTGGCGCTGATCGGGCTCTTGGGGGTCTATTCACTCTGGCTGCTGGGCGTCGCCGCCAAGGGCGCTTTTTCGCGCCGGGTCGCGGGTCTTCTGGTCTGGATGATTGTCGGCACCTGGGTCTGCGGCGTCGGCGTGGTGATGGCCTACAATCTGGTGCCCGGGGTCACGGAATTTCTCGATGACACCCTTCTGAACAAGCTCGACAGCCACAGCGGAATCGAGCGGATGAGCTGGAACATCCAGGCGTGGAAGAACTTTACCGACACCTGGACGATTGGCGCGGGGCTGGGCAGCGTGCGTGCGTCGAACTGGCTGATGGCCTGCCTGGGCAGCCTCGGGCTGATCGGCACGCTGGCCTATGTTATCTTTCTGGTCTCGATGTTTCGCATGCCCGCCAACACAGGCGTGGCGCAGCGCGATCATCTCATTCAGGCGCTCAAGGTCGCCTGTCTGGCGCAGATCATTGCAGCGATGCCCACCGCGCCGACGCCCAATCTGGGCACCATCTTCTTCGTCTTTGCCGGTCTGGTTGTCGGGCTGTCGCGCAGCACCGTGCTGTACCGTGTGCCGCCGCAGATGGCGCTGCGCCCAATGCGGGAGGGTCGGGCATGAGAGTGCTGGTCATCGTATTTGTCGTGGCGCTGATTGCCGATTATGCGCTGGCGCAGCCGGAGTTGCGCGGCCCGCGTTTGGGCGCAGCCTCGAACTTTGGCCAGAGCTGGCAACCCAAGGCGGTCACCGGCGGTGAAGAGGTCGGCATTCAGTATTATCGCGATGAGGTGATCTGGGACAAAGTCGAGCAGTTGGACGGCCGTCTGCGCTTTGGCTCGATGCGAGAAGCCTATCCGAAGATGCTCAGCGCCCGCGAGGGCGGGATGATGCTTCTGGGCTACAGCGGTCATCCCAACTGGGACGGCGGCAAGGTGCCACAGACCGAGGCCGGACAGGCCGCTTTTGCGGCGTATCATGGCGAGATCGTCGCGCGCTTTGATCTGATTGACGCGGTTGAGATCGGCAATGAGTTCAATTCCCATGAATTTGCCGACTTCGCCGGCTGGCCGGCCGATCTGACGGACCGGGCCGAGATCTATGCACGCCTTCTGGCGCGCGCCGCCGCGGCCGTGCGGGCCGAGCGGCCAGGGATCCGCGTTCTGGGCGGCGCGGCCCATTCTATCCCGGTTGCCTGGGCCGAGGTCGTCATGGCGGCGGGCGCCGGCGCGCATATGGATGCCTTCGTGCTGCATCCCTACACCACCGAGCCCGAGCAGTTTGCGCGCCAGGTCGCGCGGTTGCGTCAGGTGCCGGGGCTGGAGGACATGCCGCTGGCGGTCACCGAGTTTGGAACGCTGGATGGCGATGCCGCGCCGGGATACCTGATGCGCTACTATTGCCAGATGGCACTGGCCGGCGTGCATGAGGCCGTGTGGTATCCTTTCAGCCCGCGCGGCGATGGGCTCGCCCCTCTGGTCGAGGCCGACGGCACGGTAACCGGCGTGGGCGCGAGTTATGCCCTGATCCTCAACAACCTGCAGGGCCAGCCCGTCGAGGATGTGGCGCCCGATCCGTTCACCTATGCCTGCCAGTTTGGTGACGCTGCGCTGGTGGTCTGGGGCGCGCCGCGCTTTGTGACCCTGGCTCCGGGCCTGCTGGCGCTTGATCCGCTGGGCCGTCCCGTTCAGGCGCCCGCGCTGTCGCGCCAGGATCCGCTTCTGATACTCGGCGACGGCGCTGTGCCGCGCCTCGGAGAGACGGTCAATCTGGGCCCGCAGCAGGTCCTTTATGACAGCTACGATCTCTTCCCGCAGGGCGGCAGCCCGGATCTCTTTGTCCGCCGAAACGGTGACGCGCTGCCGCTGACCCCGCGCCCGGGACAGGAACGCGATGGTGTGCCCTGGACACCCTACCTGGGGTTTGATCAGGACGGCTCGATCGGGGTCGGAGCGGGTTGGGCCGTTCCATCGACCTGGGGGGCGGAGGATCCGCTGGACATAGTCTACCGCTACACCGCGCCGGCCGCTCAGATCGTTGTTGTCGAGATCCTGGCCGCCCCCTCGGCGCAAAGCGATGACGGCATCACGCTGGCACTGGAGCGAAACGGCGAGGTTCTGACCCAGCTCCTGATCCGCTCGGCCGAGCAACTGGTGATCCCGGATATCCCGCTTGAGGCCGGAGATGTCTTTGACATCGCGCTGGGGCCCAACGCCAATTCCACCGGAGATCACACAGATCTGCGTGTCACGATCCGGAGGACACCATGACCTACCATGATCCGCAGACGCTGACGTCGCTGCCCACGGGCGATCATCTCACCCGCGTGGTTGTGATCAACGATCACAGTCAGCCCAATGGCGGCGCGGCCGTATTGTTGCTGAGCGAGCTGCGCAAACTGCGCCGGCGCGGAATCCCGGTGACGCTGATCACCGGCGATGCCGGTGACAATCCGGACCTGGCCGACCTTGGCGTGGAGGTGATCGCTGCGGGTGGCGCGGACCTGCTGAACCGGCCAAAACTGGAGGCGGCCACGCAGGGCATGTACAATGCCAAGGCGCGTGAGATGGTCGCCGATGTGATCGCAAGTCGCGATGCGCCGGGGACGGTGTATCACGTGCACAACTGGTCGCAGATCCTGACACCAGCGATCTTTGAAGCGCTGCGGCCGGTGGCACCACGCGTCTTCATGCATGGCCATGACAGTTTCCTGGCCTGCCCGAACGGCATGTTCATGGATTACCGCCACAAAAAAGTCTGCACGCGTGTGCCGCTCAGCGCCGCCTGTCTCAGTACGAATTGTGACAAACGGTCCTATCCGCACAAGCTCTGGCGCGCGGCGCGCCATGGGTTGCTCTATCGGTGCCTGGACCGGCGCGCGCCCTGGGGGGGCGTGATCGCGATCCATCCGCGCCAGGCCGACGGCTTCCGCCGGGCCGGGTTTGCCGACCACATGATCCATGTGGTGCGCAACCCTGCAAAGCCCTATGTGCCCGGGCGGGTTCCGGCAGAAGACAATCGCGTGCTGGTCTATGTCGGCCGTCTGGAAAAGGACAAGGGCGTTATGGATCTGGTGCGGTCGGCCAAAAGCACCGGTCAGCCGCTCCGCCTGATCGGAGACGGCAACTTGCGCGGAGAGATTGCGCGGGACCATACCGAGGTCGAGCTATGTGGCTGGCAATCTGCCGAGAACATCGGGCCTCTGGTCGAAGATGCACGGGCCCTGGTGATGCCGTCGCGCCATCCCGAACCCTTCGGGCTGGTCATTGCAGAGGCCGCGAAATCCGGTCTGCCGGTGGTGGTCTCGGACACTGGTGCGCTGACCGAGGATGTCCGCGCCATGGGACTGGGCCTGGCGTTCGACATTCATAATGCGGGGGAACTGGATCGGGCTCTGGTGGAGATCCGCGACATGAGCGCGACGGAGCTTGAAGCGATGAGCCGGCGTTGTCTGGCGGCTGGAGATCGTCTGGCCCATGGCCCGCAGGACTGGGCCACCGCCCTGATCACCCTTTTTGACAGGGCGCTGGCGCGGGAGGCTACATCCGCCCCGCCTGCAAGAGCCGGTTGAAGGCGCGGCGTTTGAGGTCGATATGATGATCCGAGAGCATTTTCTCCCCCGCCCGATGCAGGGACTTGCGCAAACGACGCACAGCGCCTTGCGGCGTCAAGGCGCGCTCAAGCGAACCTTCGCAGAGCCCGCGCGCGCCGTTGGCAAATTCGCGTTTGTACCGTTCGGTTCCGCGCCCCAGATCAAGTTCGGCCAGCCCGTCCTTCGCGGCTTGCTCGGCGCACATCCGCAAGAGCCCCAGACCCGGGGAATAGGCCGACATCTGCGGATCGAACACCGGGAACCACCAGTGCCAGGCGGTTGCAGAGCGCATACCGAAATGGGCCGCGACCAGTCGGTCTCCGGCATAGAGCGTGGACATGCAGCCGCTGAAATCCGGGGTCCGTTCGGCGGCGATATCGCGCACGACCGCCTCGACCCAGGGCGTGTCGAGGATCAGACCGACGCCCTTGTCGGCGAGAGCGGAGCGTTTCCAGGTGATCAACCGGGTCCAGACGGCCGGGTCCGGGTCATGCGCCTCAAAACGCAGGGGCCCCACTTCCCGCGCCAGTTTGCGCAGTTTGCGCTCCATCGTCTTGATCGCGCTGGTGGCTTTGCGGCGGGACTGGTACCAGGCGTCATAGCCGCCTTCCAGATCGATCAGCGGAGAGCTGGTGTCGCGAAATGCCTCGGCCAGAAAGACCGGGTTGGCGCGCAGGCCATGATCGAAATCATAGGCGGTCAGGGCGCAGGCCCTGAGCAGGGCATCGGCGGTCAGGTTCTCGGCCATGCCCAGGATACCCTGGTAGTCGGCAATCGGCCCTGCCAGCGGAACGCCGCGCCCGCCGGGGCGGCGGTGAAAGGGGAACAGGCCGGTGATGTCGCCATCGGCTTCGAGAACGCACAGATCGACATCCGGGCGGTGTCGCGCGACGATCTGAAAAAACGCGAGCGAAAAGAACGGGCTTCGAAACCCCGCATCGCTGGCCTGCAAGGCGTGCCAGCGGGTCTGCAGCGTTTTGTCCATCGCCTGTCCGACGTCTTCCGCCGCGATCCAGCGCATCTGGTGCATCGACATCTGTCCTTCCAAAGCCTCCGCACATGGTGCCTGAATTCGGGCGGGATACCACCCGTCTGGCCGCTCAGTGACATCAGATTGGGGGGAAATTGCGGTCCCGACATGGAGGCGCAATGGCAATTGTGTCCGATCCCTGTGCAGGCAAGGTCGCATCCCCTGGACGGGAGCCGTCGGAAATGACCGAGATGGACCGCATATCCTCGGCGCGGATTGCCGTGATTATCGCCTCGAAGGGCCGGTCGGAGATTCTAGAGGCGATGATTCCCTATCTGAACCGCCAGACACTGAAGCCGGTGGTCCTGGTCATCGCGGTGACGGACCCTTCGGATGCGATGTTTGATCTTGGCGGGTTGCTTGATCGCGAGATTGATGGGCGGATCCTGATCTCGCCGCCGGGGTCCTGTGCGCAGCGCAATGCCGCGCTCCGGGCGCTGCCGACGGACATCGACTATGTGGTCAGCTATGACGACGATTTTTACCCCTCGCGCCATGCGCTGGAGGGATTGGCGACAACCTTCGCGCATCACCGCGACGTTGATGGGGTCACCGGGCTTCTGATCGCGGACGGCATTGGCGGTCCCGGCTTGTCCGCGAGCGAGGCGGACAGGATGTTGCAGGACTGGGACGCCGCCCATCCTTGTGACAGAACCGTGGCCCCCCAGATCATGCGCGATACGCTGGGTCTTTACGGCTGCAACATGGCGTTTCGGGCGCGCGCCGCGGCCGGTCTGGAGTTTGATGAACGCCTGCCGCTCTATGGCTGGCAGGAGGATGTCGACTTTGCCGCGCAACTGCCCGGGCGGCGGGTCGAAACGCCGGCCTTCACCGGCGTGCATCTGGGCACCAAGAGCGGGCGGGAGGCCAACGGCGAACGGCTCGGCTACAGCCAGGTCGTCAACCCATTCTTCCTATGGAGGAAAGGTAACGTCACTCTGGGTCACGCGCTCCACTTGGCGTTGCGCAATATGGCGGCCAATCATGCCAAGTCATTGCGGCCGGAGCCCTGGGTGGATCGGGTCGGACGCCTGCGCGGCAACTGGATCGGATTGGGTGCGATTTTGACGGGGCGGGCCAATCCTGAACGCATTCTCACCTGGCGAGTCGCACGCCGATGAGACCGATTTTGACCATTATACCAAACGCGGAAACGCAGCGTTCCTCGAACCCGGTGGAACCGTCACATTGGGGCGGTTTGAGAAACACTGTGTTTGCCGATTCACGGGTAATCATGTCGGCAGAGATTCGCCCAAGATACCTCAAATTCAACACAATTCGCAGACGTCCGCCTCGCGTGGGACAGGCGGTGCTCGGAGGTCCTCTGAATGGCCCTAATTGAAGAAAAGCACATTGAATACGGAGGCTTCGTGCTGCCCGACCCGGTCGATGTCGGGACGGTAGATGATACGAAAGTCGGCCTAAACAATCGTGTCAAGCTGCTCTTTGACAAATGCGTGGCTCTGGCCGCCATGACCCTGCTGGCACCGCTCATGCTGGGCGTTGCGCTGGCAATCCGGGTGACAACCGGGGACTCGGTCTTCTTCAGGCACCGTCGCATGGGCGCGGGCGGGCAGCCCTTCGATTGCCTCAAGTTCCGCTCCATGGTGCCGGATGCGCAGCAGCGGCTCGATCAGATTCTGGCCAGTGACCCGATTGCCCGCGAAGAATGGAGCGATTGCTACAAATTCGAACGCGATTGCCGGGTCACCCGCATCGGTGCCTTCCTGCGCAAGACCAGCCTCGATGAACTGCCACAGCTGATCAATGTTCTGCGCGGCGACATGTCCCTCGTCGGGCCTCGCCCGGTCACCGAGGAGGAAACCAAACGCTACGGAAAATACTACGAGACGGTAAAACTGGTGCGACCGGGTCTGACCGGCCTCTGGCAGGTCAGCGGGCGCAGCGACACGAGCTACGAGGAACGGATCGCCATGGACGTCAACTATGTGCTCCATGCCCGGTTTGTCACCGATCTTCACATTTTGTGGAAGACGGTATGGTGTGTTCTCGCCAGGAAAGGCGCAGTCTGAAACAGTGAATTCATGCACATCCATCACGCGCAGCGGCGCGAGCCATTGGGATCGGGGGATCACCAGGATGCGGAGCCGGACCGGCCCCGCAGCGGAGGACTAGGCGTGCACGCAACAGGAACGCAAACCGCTTTCGGACCGGCCTCGGGCGCAGGACCCGTCGGCGGTCATCGATCTCCCGGGCGCTTGGGGGATCAGGCCCGGAGGCCGGCCCGTAATATTACGATCAACGGCAAGTTTCTTCAGGGCGATCTGATCGGCAACGGGGTGCATCGCGTTGCCCTGAATTTCTCGGCAGAACTGATCCGGCGCGCCACCGAGACGATCCCGACCCGGCTGATGGCGCCTGCCGTGGCGGACAAGGCCTCGGTTGACGCGCTCGGGCTCGATCCGGAACTGCGGCCCGGGCGTTGGGGCAAGGGTCAAGCCTGGGAAATGGTGTCGCTGCCGTCTCAGACGCGCCAGGATCTGCTGGTAAACTTCTGCAATCTCGGACCGGTTTTGCACCCCAATTCCGTGGTGATGATCCACGATGTTCAGACGCTGACCGAACCGGACGCCTATCCGGCGCGCCAAGTGGCGGGCTACCGGCTGCTGTGGCCGCTGATTGCCCGGCGGGCCCGGGCCATTCTCACCGTATCGGAGCATTCCCGTCAGGCTCTGGCCGCGCATGAGATCGCCCCCCTCGACCGGATCTTAGTGGTCCACAACGGCACCGACCACATCCTGCGTCATGCGCCGTCGCGCGATGTTGTGGCGCGTCTGGGTTTGGGCGACCGGCGCTTTGCCCTGGCGATTGGCGGGCTGGCGAAATACAAGAACATGCGCACGCTGTTTCAGGCCTTCTCGGATCCGGGACTGGCGGATGTGCCGCTGGTCCTGACCGGGTCTGCCAACCGCGCGGACTACGAGGCCAAAGGCTGGACCCCGCCGCCCAACACAATCTTTGCCGGGCGGGTCAGTGACCCGGACCTGCGGATGCTTCCGACCCACTCTGC
>JBCDEC010000013.1:0-33471 GCA_039179965.1 Pseudomonadota bacterium | reverse complement strand
CGACAAGGTCAAGGAGGACCTCGGCTTTACACTCGAGATGACAGCGCTTGATTCCGACAGCGTGACCCAGCGCGCGGCCACGCAGCCCGACAGCTTCGATATCGCCGATATCGAATACTGGATCTGCAAGAAGGTCTGGCCGACGGGCAACCTGCAGGCGATGGATACCTCGAAGATCGAGAACTACGACAAGATCGTCGGCATCTTCCGCAGCGGCAAGCTGACGCCGGAAAGCGTGATCGCTCAGGGCACGGCACCTCACACCGTGGGCTTTACCACCGGCGTGGAAGGACGCGAGTTCGTGCAGGAAGAATCCGGCTGGATGACCTTGATCCCGACGATTTACAACGCCGATACGCTGGGCATCCGCCCTGACCTGATCGGGCGCCCGATCAACAACTGGTCAGAGCTTCTCAACCCGGAGTTTGCCGGCAAGGCCTCGATCCTCGACATCTCGTCGATCGGCATCATGGACATGGCGATGGTCGTGGAATCCATGGGCGAATACACCTATCCCGACAAGGGCAACATGACCAAAGAAGAGATCGACATGACGCTCGGGATCTTCACGGAGGCCAAAAAAGCCGGCCAGTTCCGGGCCTTCTGGAAGTCCTTTGATGAAAGCGTCAACCTGATGGCCTCGGGCGAAGTCGTGATCCAGTCGATGTGGTCGCCGGCGATAACGGCCGTACGCTCGCAGGGCATTCCCTGTATCTACCAGCCGTTGGAAGAGGGCTATCGGTCCTGGGGCGGCGGCATCGGCCTGTCGGCCGCGCTCAGCGGAATCGAACTGGATGCCGCCTATGAATACCTCAACTGGTATCTGTCTGGCTGGGTCGGCGGCTTCCTGATGCGTCAGGGCTATTACTCGGCGGTCCCGGAAACCTCGAAGAACTTCATGTCGCCTGACGAATGGGGCTTCTGGTTCGAAGGCAAGGTGGCCGAGGGTGACATCACCAACCCGTTTGGCGTGGTGATGGAACCGGCCGGCGCAAGCCGCGATGGTGGATCCTTCTACGACCGCATGGGCCAGGTGGCCTGCTGGAACGCCGTGATGGACGAAAACCAGTACATGGTCCGCAAGTGGAATGAATTCATCGCGGCTTGATCGCGCTCTGAGACCCTGCGCGCCGGAGGGCACCTGTCCTCCGGCGCATGATTGCCCCGGAAAGGCTGAGAAGCGTCGTGCGCAAGAACTTTTTCGACGGTTGGCTGCTGGCGGCGCCGCTGACCCTGGTGCTCATGGTGTTTCTGCTGGCCCCGATCGTCATGATCGTGGTGGTCAGCTTCTGGGGGGCGACCGAATGGTCGATTTACCCCGCCTTCCAATTCGACAACTACGAATTTCTGCTGACCTCGAACGTCACCTATCGCGTCTTTCTCAACACGCTCAAATACGCCGTCATCACCTGGATCTTCACCCTGCTCATCGGCTTTACGGCGGCCTATTACCTGGCCTTCCACATTCGCACGCTCACCTGGCAGATCGCACTCTTTCTGCTCTGCACCATCCCGTTTCTGACCTCGAACATCATCCGCATGATTTCATGGATCCCGTTCCTGGGGCGCAATGGGCTGGCCAATTCCACACTGATCTCATGGGGCGTGATAGACGCGCCTGTGGATTGGCTTTTGTTCAGTGATTTCAGCGTCATTCTGGCCTTTGTTCACCTTTACACTCTGTTCATGGTGGTGCCGATCTTCAACACCATGATGCGCATTGACTCATCGCTGATCGAGGCTGCGACGGACGCCGGCGCATCGCCCTGGCAGACGCTTTGGCATGTGATCATTCCACTCACCAAGCCGGGCATCATGATCGGGACAATCTTTGTCGTGGCCCTGGTCATGGGTGATTTCGTCACTGTCCGTTTCATGTCAGGCAGCCAGTCGGCGAATGTCGGGCGGATGATCCAAAACGATATCGGCCTTCTGCAATACCCCTCGGCCTCGGCCACGGCGGTGGTCCTGCTGGTCACTGTCCTGCTGCTGATCGGCACGCTGTTGCGGTTTGTCGACATCCGAAAGGAGCTTTGAGGCATGGAACCGCGTCCGCTCTCCTTTTACCTGCTCACCGCCTTCTTCATCGTATTCCTGATTTTCCTCTATGGCCCGACCCTGACCATTGGCATCCTGTCCTTCCAGGGCCCGGGCGGCGGCCTGACGTTCCCGATGCGCGGCGTCTCGATGCACTGGTTTTACGATCTCTTCGAACAGCAGGCTGTCGGCGACATCTGGGGCAGTTTCCGCCGGTCCTTTGTGCTGGGCCTGATGGTCATGGTGACCACCGTTGTGGTCTCGGTCATGGGCGGTCTGGCATTTCGCAAACGGTTCGCAGGATCGACGGTGCTGTTCTATCTGATCATCACCGCGCTGGTCATACCCTCGATCCTTGTGTCCCTGGGGGTCGGACTGATCTGGTCACAATCCGGACTGCCGGTGCATTGGGCGACAAGCGGCTTTGGCGCGCAGCTCACCTGGACGCTGCCCTTTGGCCTGCTGATCATGTTTGCCGTCTTCAACCGGTTCGACAAAAGCTATGAAGAGGCGGCCCGCGATCTGGGCGCCTCCAACTGGCAGGTGATCCGGTACGTGGTGTTGCCGATCATCGCGCCTTCGCTCATCGGTGTGGCCCTGTTTGGTTTCACGCTGAGCTACGACGAATTTGCCCGCACCCTTCTGACCGCGGGCAGCTATAACACCCTGCCGCTGGAAATCTTCGGGATGACAACAAATGTCACCACCCCTGTTCTATTCGCGCTCGGGACGCTGACCACGGTATTTTCGTTCTGCATCATCGGGTTCTTTTTGCTGGTCGTTTGGGTCTCGGGCCGACGGCGCGCCAAACAGGGGTCGGATGCCGGTCAGGGGATGGTCTGATGGCGATTGTGATCATCAACCCCAACAGCACCGTTTCAATGACCGAAGCGATGGTGAACGTTGCCGAGGCTGCCGCACCGGGGCTGGCGTTTGAAGGCTGGACCTCATCCAAGGGTCCTGCGTCGATACAGGGTGCGGCGGATGGCGCTGCCGCGGTGCCGCCAATGCTGGAGCTTGTGGCGAAGGCCTCGGCAAAAGGCGCGGACGGAATTCTGATCGGTTGTTTTGATGACACGGGCCTTGCACAAGCTGCCGCCCATGCGACGTGTCCGGTCATCGGACTGGGTCAGGCCGCGTATCACTATGCCGCGATGCGCCAGTGGCGCTTTAGCGTCGTCACGACGCTGGCCGTATCGATCCCGGTTCTGGACGGCAATATTACCGCGATGGGCCTTGCGCCCTACCTTGGCCGCGTGCGTGCATCCGGGGTGCCCGTGCTTGACCTTGAGGCCGATCCCCAATCGGCCAGCGCCCGGGTCGTGGCGGAAGCCGAAACCGCCGTGGCAAGCGATCAGATCTCCGCTGTCATTCTGGGATGCGCAGGGATGGTGCAGGTGGTTCTGGCCGTGCGTGAGGCGCTCGACATTCCGGTGATCGATCCGGTTGAATGCGCGGCCACCAGTTTCAAGTGGCTGGCTGCGCGCTGATCTCGCAGGTCGGCAGGCCGCCTCAGCCGGTATGGGCGGAACACAAAAAAGGCGCGCCATTCCCGCCGCGACCATGGTGAGCGAACCGGCCAATGGGTCGGGACAAACGGGTCGGGACAACATGCCGGTGGCTCATCGTGCATAACACCCTGGCTTTCGGCGGCCCCTGTTGGATCCGCTTGATCGAATGGTCCAGCAAAACGCCAAACGATATGTGTTTACGCCGGCAAAACGCCACTGAACATGCGTTTGCACCCGCAAACCGCAGTCTCTCGACGGCTCTGGTCAGCGCATCCGCGCGCCAGCGAAAGGGATCGCTTGCGCAAGCAGTGGGTATCTCTACACTGGGCGCCAATCGGTAGTCGCACGCGCCACAGGTCCCCCAATGTCAAAATGTATCCTGCTGACAGGCGCAAGCCGCGGCATTGGCCATGCCACGGTCAAGAAGTTCTCCGCAGAGGGCTGGCGGGTGCTGACCTGCTCGCGCCAGGCATTTGATCGCCATTGCCCCTGGCCGGGTGGCGAAGAAAACCACATTCAGGTCGACCTGTCCGACCCTTCGGGCACGATCAAGGCGGTTGAGGAGATCAAGGAGCGGCTGGACGGGCGGCTCGATGCGCTGGTCAACAATGCCGGGATCTCGCCCAAGGGGCCGAACGGAGAACGCCTGAATTCCATCAGCACCGATCTGATGGACTGGGGCCGGGTCTTTCACGTCAATTTTTTCGCACCGATCGTGCTGGCCCGCGGGCTCAAAGACGAACTGGCCGCCTCAAAGGGCGCGGTGGTCAATGTCTCTTCGATCGCCGGGTCGCGGGTGCACCCCTTTGCCGGCGCGGCCTATGCCACGTCGAAAGCGGCGCTGTCGGCGCTCACGCGCGAGATGGCGCATGATTTCGGGCCTCTGGGCGTGCGGGTGAACGCCATCGCGCCCGGCGAGATTGAGACCTCGATCCTCTCGGAGGGTACGGACAAGATCGTCGACGCCCTGCCGTTGCGCCGCATCGGACAGACCTCGGAAGTGGCCGATGTGATCTTTTTCCTCTGCTCGGGGCAATCGAGCTACGTCAACGGCACCGAAATCGAGATCAACGGCGGCCAGCACGTGTGACAAGCCGGGCCGCTAGACCGGCTGCGCTGCTTGTTCCGTGCGCGCCCGAGACGCCCGCGCGACGCGCCGCAGCGCATTTTTGACCACCATCTTGTGAAATGGCAGGATGGCGGTCAGATAGGCCCGACCGCCAAAGTTATGTGGTTTGACCCAGGTTGACAGGGTCACCTGCCCGCCTTCGGCAAAAAGGCTGACCTGAAAATTCAGATGTTTGTCGTCAAAGCCCGCGATGAGTTCCTGCTCCAGATCGGCAAGGACCGGAAAGAGACCCAGCTTGTCCGTGGCCTCCGGACCCTGTGTGGAAAGCCCGAAGGGTGTCACCAACAGGGTGCGCAGCTGCAGGAGACGGCGCACCCATGACGGGAAGGCGACGACGATCTCGCCTGCCTGGCGCGGTGTGGCCGTGGCCGGGACGGTGTAGCTGTCAAGAAAGTCGCCGGGCGTGAAAACCGCGTGCAACTGGCTCGCGGGCGGCAGGGGCGCCGATGTGACCTGAGGGGCGAGGGGCATGGGCGTCCTCCTTTGGAAAGCAACCGGGTCCACTGGACATATGTGGGGGGTGCCCGCGCCCGGCACGCAGAGGCAGAGTGTCGCGGGCCCGTTTTCTCGGGAAAACAGGCGCGGGACAAACACCGTTGCACAGGCAGAGCAAGGCCCCCTAGACTTTGCGGGTGTCCCGATTGAAACTTGAACATCTGCAGACCTTTCTGGCTGTCGCGCGCTACGGCACCGTCAGCCGTGCCGCCGAGGCCCTGAGCCTCACGCAGCCCACCGCAACCTCGCGGATCAAGGCCCTGGAGGACAATCTCGGCGCGCCGGTCTTTGCGCGCACCGCCGGGGGAATGGTGCTGACCAAGCGCGGCGACATGCTGTTGCGCTATGCCGAGCAGTTCGAACAACTCAGCGACATGGTCGAAGAGCACGTGATGGACACTGCCGGGCTCGACAGGCTGATGCGCATCGGGGTCTCGGAAACCATCGCTCAAAGCTGGTTGCCGGATTTCATCGGCGCCTTGCACGCGGCCTATCCGAACCTCAAGATCGAGATCAGCGTGGATATTTCGATCAACCTGCGCGAGCAGCTCTTGCGCCGCGAGATCGACCTGGCGCTGATGCTGGGACCCGTGTCGGATTTTACCATCGACAACATCATGCTGCCGGCCGTCGAACTGGTCTGGTTCAAGTCGATCACCCATGGCAGCGCGCCGGTGGATCTGCGCAAGACCCCGATTGCCACCTATGCCCGCAACACGCGGCCGTTTCGCGAATTGCGCAGTGAGCTTTTCGAACGCTTCGGACCGGATATCACGCTCTTTCCCTCGTCTTCGCTCTCCTCCTGTTTTCGCATGGTCGAGGCCGGTCTTGCGGTTGGCGCACTGCCCAAATCCCTCGGCCAACCCTTGGTCGAGGCCCAGAAACTGGTCGCATTCGATGCCGGTTGGATCCCCTCACCGCTGAGATTTTCGGCGTCCTACATCGGAGATCCGCGAAATCACCTCATTGAAACGGCCGCCAAGACCGCGCAAGTCATTGCATCTAAAGAGGTATAGAAAACCTCTATGCATTGACCCAAAATCTTACGATTAGGATTTATGGCAGATCTTGGGAATCGTCGCCAGAACCAAAAGAGAATCAGGTGCGATGGCGCGTTTCGAAGACTTGCAAAAACTGCCGACAGAGCAGATGCGGACACAGATCCGGACACGTGCCTACGCCGGGCACACGGCCGGATTGGGCGGCAAGACGCTGCAGACCAACCTGGCGATTCTGCCGGCGGCCCATGCGCTGGATTTCATGCGGTTCTGTCAGCGCAATCCCAAGCCCTGTCCGCTGGTGGGCGTGTCGGACACGGGCGATCCGATGATGACGACCCTGGGCCGCGACATCGACATCCGCACCGATCTGCCCGGCTACTACGTCTATCGGGACGGGGTTCTGAGTGAAACTCTGGAGGATATCTCACCGCTTTGGCGTGCGGATTTGGTGGCGTTTGCCATTGGCTGTTCCTTCACCTTTGAACATGCGCTGATGGCGGCCGGCATACCGGTCTGGCATATCGCGCAGAACACGACCGTGCCGATGTTTCGCTCAGGCCTGATGACCGTGCCCGCCGGACCGTTTGGCGGACCGATGGTCGTCAGCATGCGCGCCATCGACGAGACCCGTGTGGACGAGGTCATCGCGATCTCGGAGCGCTTTCCGCTGGCCCATGGTGCGCCCGTCCATGTCGGCGATCCCGGCGCGATCGGCATCACCGATTTGGCCAGACCGAACTGGGGCGATCCAGCCCCCATCGGGGCGGGTCAGGTGCCCGTCTTCTGGGCCTGCGGGGTCACGCCGCAAGTCGCTGTCATGCAAGCCAGAATGGCGATCTGCATCACCCACAAGCCCGGTCACATGCTGATCACCGATGTTCCCGACGATGCGGAAACCCCAATTCTTGCCGGCACATAAATCAATAAACCAACAGGAGAAGACCCCATGAAACATCTCGCAACAACCCTTGGTGCTCTGGCGTTCAGCGCCACGTCAGCCCTGGCGGACGGCCCCGTCGTTCTGACCGCCGTCGGCACCTGGTCCAGCCTCACCAATTTCCAGAAACATGAAGAGCCCTTCTTCAACGAGCGTCTGAACGAAGCCTCAGGCGGTGACATCGTCGGCAAGATCCAGTCGCAATCCGGGCTGGGACTGAAGGGCTTTGAAATCATGCGTCTGGTCAAGAACGGCGTCTTTGACTTTGCCTTCGGCCTTCCGGGCTATGTGGCGGCCGAGAATGCGATCTTCGAAGGCGCGGATCTGTCGTCATTGACCCAGGACATCGACACGCAGCGCAAGGTTTCGGAGGCCTACTTCGACACGCTGGAAACCGCGTTTGAAGAGATCTACAACGCCAAGCTTTTGATGCTCTACCCCTTCCCGAGCCAAACGCTGTGGTGCAACGGCGAGATCAACGGGATCGCAGATCTGGATGGCAAGAAGATCCGGGTCTATTCGACCACCCTGGGTGACTTTGTAGAAGGCGTCGGCGGCACCTCTGTCACCGTCGCCTTTTCCGAAGTGATCCCGGCCCTTGAAAAGGGTGTGGTCGATTGCGCGATCACGGGCACGATGTCGGCCTATACCGCCAAGTGGAACCAGGTCGCGACACATGCCTATACGCTGCGCGTCGGTTGGGGCCTCGCCTTTGGCGCCATGAACCTCGACAAGTGGAACAGCCTGTCCGCCGAGCAGCAGGCCCTTCTGGAAACCGAACTGACCGCTCTCACCGATGCCATGTGGGCCGAAACGGCGACCGAGGATGACGTCGCCATCTCTTGCATCACCGGCGGCGCCTGCGACATCGGCGAGCCCGGCTCGATGGTCCTTGTGGAACCGACCGGTGAAGACCTCGCGATGCGCGACACGATCGCAACGGACGTCGTGCTGGCCCGCTGGGCCGAGCGCTGCGGTGCTGATTGCGCGGCCAACTGGAACGAGACCGTGGGCCCGATCCTTGGCCTGACCGCGACCGCCAACTGACCCCATCCGGGCGGCTCTGACCTGAGCCGCCCGCCATTCCAGAGCTCTCTCATGATCCATACACTTCTCAATGGCGCCCGGCGCCTGAGCCTTTGGCTCACCTGGCTGGGTGGGACGCTGATTGTGCTGTCCGCCTTTCTGGTCACGCTCGAAGTGATCCTGCGCAAGCTCTTCAATATCTCGCTGGGCGGCGCGGATGAGATATCGGGCTATGCCTTTGGCGTGGCCACCGCACTGGCCCTGTCCTACGCGCTGTTTGAGCGCGCCCATATCCGGGTCGATGCGTTGATCGGGGTGCTTCCCGATTGGCTGCGGCCCGTCATAAACCTCTTCGGTCACGTCCTGCTGATCGGATTTGCCCTGGTCGTGGTGCTGATGGTCTGGAGCATGGTGGCGGATACGCTCGAATTTGGCTCGCGCTCCATCACGCCGATGCGGGTGCCGCTGGCGATCCCACAGATCCCCTGGCTGCTGGGCTGGATGTTCTTCGTCTTCTCCGGCGTGCTGATCGCCGTGGCCGCGATCCAAAGCTATGTCCGCCGCGACATGGGGGCTGTGCAGGACCTCATCGGGGTCAAATCGCTCGACGAGCAGATCGAGGATGAAACCGTCTGATGCTGACCAAAACCCTCCTGATCCTGCTGGCGCTGATTGCCCTGGCCGTGCCGATCGCGGCGGCTCTGGGCTGGCTCGGCCTGATCCTGCAGTTCACCGACAGTCCGATGCCGCTCTATCGCGCGATTTCGGACATGGCCTGGCAGACCAGCACCGACTTCCTGCTCGTCGCCATCCCGATGTTCGTTATGATGGGAGAAATCCTGCTGCGCGCCGGCATCACCGAGCGGATGTATGACGGCATCGTCAAATGGCTGGGCTGGATGCCCGGTGGGCTGATGCATTCCAACATCGGGTCCTCGGCGCTGTTTGCCGCCACCTCAGGCTCGTCGGTGGCCACAGCCGCGACGATCGGCACCGTGGCCGTTCCCCAGATTGCCAAGCGGGGCTACAACGAACCGCTGTTTCTCGGCACCGTCGCCGCAGGGGGCACGCTGGGCATTCTGATCCCGCCGTCGATCAACCTGATCCTCTACGGGCTGCTGACCAACACCTCCGTGCCCGAGCTGTACCTCGCCGGGTTCCTCCCCGGTTTCCTGCTGGCCGCCTTGTTTATGGCAACGGTTGTGGTCGCCTGTCTGATGCGGCCCGAGTGGGGCGGCGTGCAGTTGCGCCACACCTGGGGAGAGCGCCTGCGCGCCCTGCCCGCCCTGATCCCGCCGCTGGGGATCTTTCTTGTGGTGGTTGGATCGATCTATGCAGGCCTCGCCACGCCGACCGAAGCCGCGGCGCTGGGTGTCGTTGCCTCGATCGGTCTGGCCGCGGTCAATGGCAAGCTGACCATCGATATGATGCGCCAGGCCGCGGAGGGCACAATGCGCACCACGGCGATGATCATGTTGATCATCATCGCCGCCGTGTTCCTGAATTTCGTGCTCTCGATCATTGGCCTGACCCAGGCGCTCACGGACTTTGTCACCGGGCTCGGCTGGACGCCGATGCAAACGATGCTGATGATCGTGGCCGTGCTGATCCTGATCGGTTGCTTCATGGAAACCCTGTCCATGCTGCTGACAATGGCGCCGCTGATCACGCCCATAGTCGTCGCGCTTGGCTTTGATCCGGTCTGGTTTGGCATTCTTCTCATGGTGCTGCTGGAAACCGCGCTGATCACGCCGCCCATCGGCATCAACCTCTATGTGGTGCAGAGCATCCGCAAAGGCGGGCCGATCATGGACGTGATCAAGGGCGCCCTGCCCTTTGTGGTGACCATGTTCGTGATGCTGGCGATCTTGCTTGCCTTCCCGCAAATGGCGCTTTGGCTGCCGTCGCTGGTCTATTGAGCATGATCTAGGCCGCCCCCTTCTCAGAACGTTTTGACAATTCCCCGGCGGCCATCGCCTCCGGCGCACAAAGGAGCTGTGTCTCATGTGGCAATTCTGGATCGACCGCGGCGGTACCTTCACCGATATCGTCGGACGCACACCCGAGGGACGCCTGGTCACGCATAAGCTGCTCTCGGAAAACCCCGGGCGCTACAAGGATGCCGCTGTTCAGGGCATCCGCGACCTGATGCGGCTGGCCCCGGATGCACCCATCCCCGAAGGGCAGATCGAGGCGGTCAAGATGGGCACCACCGTGGCCACAAACGCATTGCTCGAACGCAAGGGCGATCCGACCGTGCTGTTCATCACCCAAGGGATGAAGGATCTGCTGCGGATCGGCTATCAGAACCGGCCCCGCCTCTTCGATCTGAAGATCGAGCTGCCGGAACTTCTGTACAGCGAGGCCTATGAGGTGCATGAGCGCCTCGCAGCCGCAGGTCAGGTGATCACGCCCCTCGATGAAGACCGGCTGCGCCACGATCTGCGGCGCGCCTATGACTCGGGGTTTCGGGCTGTGGCGATTGCTTTCATGCACGCCTATCGCTTTCCCGCCCATGAACTCCGCGCCGGAGAAATCGCGCGGGCGCTCGGCTTCACGCAGGTCTCGCTCAGCCATCAGGTGAGCCCGCTGATCAAGCTGGTGGGGCGTGGCGATACCACGGTCGTTGACGCGAACCTGTCGCCCATTTTACGGCGGTATGTCGAGCAGGTCCGCGATGCGCTTGGCGCGGACCGGGGCAGTTGCAAGTCCTTGATGTTCATGCAATCGAACGGTGGATTGACCGATGCCGCCCTGTTTCAGGGCAAGGACGCGATCCTGTCCGGACCAGCCGGCGGCGTGGTCGGCATGGTCCGCACCGCCGAGGCCGCCGGGTTCAACAAGCTTATCGGTTTCGATATGGGCGGCACGTCAACCGATGTCTGCCACTATGCCGGACACTACGAGCGATCGTTTGAGACAGAGGTCGCAGGGGTGCGGATGCGCGCGCCGATGATGCGCATTCACACGGTGGCCGCAGGCGGCGGCTCGATCCTCAGCTTTCGTCAGGGCCGGATGCAAGTGGGGCCGGAAAGCGCAGGCGCGGATCCCGGTCCGGCCTGTTACCGGCGGGGCAGGCCTCTGGCGGTGACCGATTGCAACGTCGTGCTGGGCAAGCTGCAGCCCGATCACTTTCCGTCTGTCTTCGGCCCCAACGGCGATGCGCCGCTTGACATCGACGCCGCACGGACAAAATTTGACGCCCTGGCGCAGGAGATCGCCGCCGAGACCGGCGCGCCTCCGATGCCGGTTGAGGCGCTGGCCGAGGGGTTCTTGCGCATCGCGGTTGAAAAAATGGCCAATGCAATCAAAAAGATCTCGGTGCAGAAGGGCAATGACGTCACCGGCTACACGCTCAATTGCTTTGGCGGCGCGGGGGGGCAGCATGCATGTCTGGTGGCCGACGTGCTGGGAATGGAAAGCATCCTGATCCACCCCTTCGCCGGCGTGCTGTCGGCCTTTGGCATGGGTCTCGCCGACGTGCGGTCGCTGCAGGAATACCAGTTCAAAGGCGATCTCTGCGCGCTGCCGGAGGCAGAGAGCGCGTTGGCGTCGCTGGCCGCGACAGTCCGGGCCGACGTCCTTCGTCAGGGCATCGCGCCCGAGGCCATCGAGGTCGTCAAAACCGTCCACCTGCGCACCAAGGGCGGGCAGCAGAGCTTCCCCATCGCGCTTGGCCCCGTCGAAGCGATGACACAGAGTTTCCTGGCGGCGCATCAGGCCTGCTTTGGCTTCATCCCCGATGCGGGCGAAGTCGTGATAGATCTGCTGACCGTCGAGGCGATTGGAACAACGGGCGCCGGCACCGCCATCACGGTTGCGACCCGGGCCGAGGATCCAATCGAGGTCTCCATGGTCGCCGACGGCCAGCGCCAGAGGGTGCCGCTCTATCAGCGCGATGGCCTGGCCGTGGATCACCCGGTCGCCGGGCCGGCCATGATCACCGACCCCACCGGGACCAATGTGGTCGAACCGGGTTGGCAGGCGGCGAAGTCCGCCGACGGGTCATTGATCTTGCAGCGGGTCGCCAAGCTCGACCGGCAGGAGGCTCTGGGCACCTCGGTCGATCCGGTCATGCTGGAGGTCTTCAACAACCTCTTCATGTCAATGGCCGAGCAAATGGGCGCCACGCTCGCCAACACCGCCTATTCGGTCAATATCAAGGAACGCTTCGATTTCTCCTGCGCGATTTTCGACGCCGGCGGCAATCTGGTTGCCAATGCGCCGCATGTCCCCGTCCACCTGGGATCGATGAGCGAGAGCGTTAAAACCATCCTGCGCGACAACGCCGGGCAGATCCGGCCCGGCGATGTTTTCATGCAGAACGACCCATTCCACGGCGGCACCCATCTGCCCGACATCACGGTGGTGACGCCGGTCTTTGACGACACCGGGTCCGAGATCCTCTTTGTCACCGCCTCGCGCGGACATCATGCGGATGTGGGCGGCAAAACCCCGGGCTCGGCTCCACCCGACAGTCAGCACATCGAAGAAGAGGGAGTGCTGTTTTCAAACTTCAAACTGATCGATCGGGGCCGGTTTCGCGAAGCCGAGGTTCGCAGGCTTCTGGCCTCAGGCCCCTATCCGTGCCGCAACATCGACGACAACATCGCCGATCTCTCCGCCCAGATCGCCGCCAATGCCGCCGGCGCGGGCGAGTTGAAGAAGGCGGTTCGCCAATTCGGGGCCGAAACTGTGTCGGCCTATATGGGCCACGTCCAGGCCAATGCGGAAGAAAATGTCCGCCGCGTGCTCCATGTGCTCTGCGATGGCGCATTCACCTATCCGCTCGACAATGGTGCGCAGATCCAGGTCGCAATCAAGGTGGATCAGGCGGCGCGCAGCGCGGTGATCGACTTCACCGGGACCTCCGCGCAAGACCGGTTCAACTATAATGCGCCGCTTTCGATCTGCCGCGCCACGGTGCTCTATGTTTTCCGCACGCTTGTTGGCGCCGACATTCCCATGAACGAAGGCTGCCTGAAACCGTTGAGCATCGTGGCGCCCGAAGGCTCGATGATCCATCCCAGCTATCCGGCGGCTGTGGTTTCAGGGAACACGGAGGTGAGCCAGGCCATCGCGGATGCGCTCTATGGCGCCCTGGGCCTGATCGCGGGGTCACAAGGCACAATGAACAACTTCGTCTACGGCAATGATATCTATCAGAATTACGAAACGATTTGCGGTGGCACCGGCGCCGGTCCCGACTTTGACGGAACAAGCGCGGTCCACAGCCACATGACCAACACGCGCATGACCGACCCGGAGGTGCTCGAGACGCGCTTTCCCGTTCGGGTCGATGCATTTTCGATCCGTTCAGGATCGGGCGGCGCTGGTGCGCAGCGGGGCGGAGACGGGATCTCCCGCAAGGTGCGGTTTTTGGAGCCGATGACGGTCACAGTGTTGTCGTCCCATCGCAAGGTCGCCCCCCACGGCGCGGACGGCGGGGCACCAGGAGCCACGGGCGAGAACTGGATATTGCGCGCGGACGGACGACAGGACCGACTGCTGGGCAATGACTCCGCCGAGGTCGACGCCGGAGATGTGTTTTGGCTGAAATCGCCCGGGGGCGGCGGCTATGGGCCCGCCTAGCACGCACCGGGCCTCAGCGGTGTCGCACCGGCGGACATCGCGTCACGACGAGCTTGACCGCGCCGATGGCCGGTCAAGCACGCGCTGTCGCGCCCAGCCCCCCGCTGGCGGTTAACAACGCGCGGGCCAGCCCTTCGTCCACCATCAGGCGTTTGATGAATCCGGCCCGCAGCACCGCCAGGGTCGCCGCCAGCTTGCCCACACCCCCGGCCAGCAACACGGTATCGGCCTGCGCCATGTCGGCGGGCCTTACGCAAGGGGTGCAACGGTTCAATTCGATGTCGGCCACACTGCCATTGGCCTTGTAGAATACGCCACAGCAGTCACCCACGACATCGGCGTCGCGCAATTGCTGGATCTGTTCCGGGCTGAAGATCTCGCTGTCGAACAGGATCGCTCCCTCCCGGCACTCGCCCACACTCATAAAGGTGTGATCCGCGCAGCGCGCTACGTCCATGGCCTGGCGGACAAGGCGTTGCGCCAGGATGCCCTCGCAGGCCTGCGCCGTATCCGTCACGAAGGGTGCGGGCAGCAGGATCGCTCGGCCGCCGGTCTGCTCGGCCATGCGCACGCAGACATTGCCCGGCGCGGTCTGGCTGGCGTGGGTGACCGACCCCATCAGCGAGGCGAAGGTCAGTTTGCTGTTCTTGGGCCCGGTCAGCAGATCGGCCATGGTCGACAGCGTCCGCCCCCAGCCGACGCCGATGATCCGCGGGTCATCCATCGCGCAGATCCGCGCCAGATATCCGGCCGCCAGGATCGCCACGGCATCGCGCGCCAGCGCTTCGCTTGAGCCCTGCGCCTCGACCGGCGCCACCTGAACCTCCTGAAGGTCGAATGTCTCA
The DNA here is from genome assembly GCA_039179965.1 of Pseudomonadota bacterium. Classification (GTDB taxonomy): domain Bacteria; phylum Pseudomonadota; class Alphaproteobacteria; order Rhodobacterales; family Rhodobacteraceae; genus Marinibacterium. Next base: position 18,898 of record JBCDEC010000013.1, on the reverse strand, counting down.
ACAAGCTGATCGGCAAGCGCCAGCGTGTGTGAGGTCCGGTGTTCCACCGAGATCCGGACCATGCCGAGGTCCCGTGCTTCGGCCAGCATGCGAAGAACTTTGAACCGCGAAATCCCAAGCCGAGCGCTGATATCCTGCTGGCTGAGATTGCCCACATAATAGAGCCACGCGGCCTGCGCTATGTCATCGTCAAACTGGCGTTTTTGCGTGACCATTCCGGTGCTGACTCCTCGCCTCCAGCGCGCGACAAAATGGGTTGACCGATACCTTCACGCCCATATAGTGACAATAGTGCAGTCAATGCACAAGTGTGAATCGCGCCCTGAAATGAGGGGGTTCGAGGCTTGTTTCTATGGCGCGTCCTCACACCGGATACCGACGGACACAGGTCAGGCTGTGGCCGCAAATTGGGTCCCGCATACGCGGGTTCAGGGAGGAAGACATGGGAACGCGTAACGTATTGATGGGCGGCGTGGCCGCCGCATCGCTGGCCCTCGTGGGTGGGCAGGTCTGGGCGGATGCTCATTCCAAGAACATTGCCACGGTTGTCAAGATCGCCGGCATCCAGTGGTTCAACCGCATGGAAGAAGGCGTAAAGAAATTCGCCGACGACACCGGTATGAACTCGTTTCAGGTGGGCCCGGCACAGGCCGACCCGCAGCAGCAGGTGGCGCTGATCGAAGACATGATCGCACAGGGCGTCGATGCGCTGGCCGTGGTGCCAATGTCGCCCGAGGCGCTGGAGCCGGTTCTGGGCCGCGCCATGGATCAGGGCATTGTCGTCGTCACGCACGAGGCTGCCTCGCAGCAGAACACGTCCTATGACCTTGAAGCCTTCGTGAACGAAGACTTCGGCGCCAATCTGATGGAGCAACTGGCCACCTGCATGGGCGGTGAAGGCGAGTATGCGGTCTATGTGGGTTCGCTGACGTCGCAGACCCACAACCAGTGGGTCGACGGCGCGATTGCGCACCAGACGGCCAACTATCCCAACATGACTCTGGTCGGCGACAAAAACGAAACCTTCGATGATGCCGAGCAAGCCTACACCAAAGCCCAGGAAGTGCTGCGGGCCTATCCGAACATCAAGGGTATGCAGGGCTCGGCATCGACTGACGTCGCCGGCATTGGCCGCGCTATCGAAGAACGGGGCATGGAGGATGACACCTGCGTCTTTGGCACATCCCTGCCCTCGATTGCGGGCCAGTACCTTGAGACCGGCGCCGTGGATGGCATCGGCTTCTGGGATCCGGCCGTGGCTGGCGAGGCGATGAACGCGCTGGCGGTCATGGTGATGAACGGCGAAGAGGTCTCCAACGGAATGAGCCTCGGACTGCCGGGCTATGAAGAAATCACGCTCGACGGCAAGGTCATCTATGGCCAGGCCTGGGTGAACGTGAACAAGGAAAATATGGCCGATTACCCGTTCTGATCGAACGAACGAACGGGCGGCCCCACCGGTCGCCCGTTTCCTTGCAAACCACACGAAACAAGTTGGGTGGTCATGTCTTCAGACCGTGACTCGGCGTTCATCGATCTGCGCGCGGTGACCAAACGCTATGCGGGCGTGGTCGCTCTGGATGAGGTCGATTTCACCGTTGCGCCCGGTGAAGCGGTCTGTCTGGCCGGCGAAAACGGCTCGGGCAAATCGACCCTGATCAAGATCATCGCGGGCGTGGAACCCGCCACCAGCGGCACCATCTCCATCGCCGGCCAAGAAGAGCCTGCGCTCAACCCCCGCATCGCAACGGCGGCGGGCGTTATGGTGATCTTCCAGGACTTTTCGCTCTTTCCCAACCTGACCGTTGCGGAAAACATCGCATTCGCCACGCAGCTTTCCACGCAGGAAAAGATCTACAGGGCCCGGGCCACGTCCGAGATCGCGCAGAAAGCGCTGGATCGGATCGAAGTCGCCATCGATCTCGACGAACGCGTGGAAAATCTGCCCGTGGCGCAAAAGCAATTGGTGGCGATCTGCCGGGCGCTGGCCTCGGAAGCCAAGCTGATCATCATGGACGAACCCACCACCGCGCTGACCGAAAAGGAAGTGCGGCGACTACAGGGCATCATTCGCCGGCTCAAGGACGACGGGGTCGCGGTGATCTTTGTCAGTCACAAACTGGGCGAGGTTCTGGAGGTTTCGGAAAAGGTGGTCGTGCTGCGCAACGGCAAAAAGGTCGCTGAAGGGCCGGCCTCGGAGTTTGACACGCAGTCGCTGACCTACCACATGACCGGACGCGAGGTTGCGCAAGCCAGCCCAAGCGCGCCGCCTACGGGCGCACAGACGCTGATGCGGGTTGAAGGGCTGACCAAGGAAGGCGCATTTTCCGACATCAGTTTTGAGCTCAGGACAGGTGAGGTTCTGGGCATCACGGGTCTTTTGGGCTCTGGTCGAACCTCGGTGGCCAAAGCGCTCTTTGGGCTGGTGTCCCCGGATGGCGGCCGCATCGAAGTGGACGGACAAGAAATCCCGACCGGAGACCCGCAAGCCGCCGCCCTGGCGCGCATTGGCTATGTTCCCGAGGACCGGTTGACCGAGGGGCTTTTTCTGAGCCAGTCGATCCTGCGCAACGTCGCCGTGGGGCGGCTCGACGCGCATGTTACGAGCGGCTTTCTCAAGATGGGCGGTTTGGTGCGCGAGGCGCGTCAGTGGCTGCAAACGCTGAAGGTCAAGGCACCCGATGTCATGGCGCCGGTACAGTCGCTCTCGGGCGGCAACCAACAGCGCGTGGCGCTGGCGCGCTGGCTCTCGCGCGCGCCGCAGATCCTGATTTTGAACGGTCCAAGCGTTGGCGTCGATGTCGGCTCGAAGGCAGACATCCACGACATCATTCGCGATCTGGCCAGCCAGGGCATTGGCGTCGTCGTGATCTCCGATGATCTTCCCGAGCTTTTGGGCACCTGTCACCGCATCCTTGTGATGCGCGATGGTCGGATCATCGACGCGCTGGACAGCGGCGCGGTCACTGAAGACGCGCTGGCGCACAGGCTGGCCTCATGATCAGGCTGCTCCCAAGGGACTTCTGGACCCGCAATGAAACCCTCGTGGCCGGCGTGATCGTGCTGTTTTGCATCATTGCGACCATCTCGGATCCCCGGTTTTTCACGATCACCACCGTCTCCGACCTGCTGCGCGCCTCGATTGTCGTGGGTATTCTCGCTGTGGGCGCAATGCTGGTCCTGATCTCCGGCGGGATCGATGTGAGTTTTACCGCCGTGGCCGTCTTTGCCATGTATTCGGCCACCGTGCTGGCTTTGGGAATCTGGCCCGGGATGCCCTGGCCGCTGATCTTTGTGATCTCGATCGTCTTTGGTGCCTGTCTCGGCGCGCTCAACGGCTTTTTCATCGCCTTCCTGCAATTGCCCACGCTGATTGTGACACTCGGCACGTTGTCGGTCTTTCGCGGTTTCCTTCTCACCTTCATCGGTTCGCAGCGAATCTCTGATCTGCCCCCTTCGATGCGCGATTTTTCTCGCGGCGTGCTGGCCCGGGGCACCACCGAGGCCGGCAATTTCTATTCAATCCCCTGGTCGGCCCTGGCGCTGTTGTTCGTCGTGGTGCTGACCTGGGTGATCCTGAAGAAGACGATGCTGGGCCGGTCGATCTACGCCATCGGCGGTTCGGTCGAAAGCGCCAGGCGCATCGGAATCGACGTGCGCCGGACGCAGTTCGTTGTCTATGTCTATGTCGGCGCGCTCGCGGGCCTCGCCGGGATCATCCATGGCTCGGTTGGGCGCATGGCCGATCCCTTTTCACTGGTGGGGCTGGAGCTGTCGGTCATCGCCGCGGTGGTGCTGGGCGGCGCGCGCCTGATCGGAGGCTACGGCACTCTGATTGGTACGATCCTTGGCGTCGCTCTGATCGTCATCGTACAAAACAGCCTGATCGTGATCGGTATTCCCACGACCTGGCAATCCGTCACCATTGGCCTTCTGATCCTCTTGGGCACCGGGCTGCCGGCCTATCGCGCCAAGCGCGCCGCGGCCCGGGCAGGGTGATCTCAACATGTCGGACACGTCACCCATGAAAAGCTTCTCTGCCACACCGGAATTCCGTCTGTTGATCATAACACTCGCGGTGTTTGGACTGATGTCTCTTCTGTCGCCGGACCGGTTCCTATCGGCGCAGAACATGACCTCGATGGCCTTCCAGTTTCCGGAGTTCGCCATTCTGGCGCTGGCGATGACGATCACCATGATGACCGGCGGCATTGATCTTTCGGTTGTGGGTGTGTCGAACCTGTCCGCCGTGGTCGCCGCGCTGATCCTGACGCAGTTTGCCGACCCGGCGATGCCGTCGGTGGGCTGGCTGGCGCTGGCGATCCTGGCGGCGTTGACCATTGGTGTCCTGGCGGGCCTGGTCAACGGCAGCCTTGTTGCCTTTTTCGGCCTGCCGCCAATCCTCGCGACCTTGGGGTCTGGTCTTGTGTTCACGGGCTTTGCCATTGCCATGACCGGCGGCAGCGCGGTGATGGGCTTCCCGCAAAGCGTGGCCTTCATCGGCAATGCGACGCTGTTTGGCGTCCCCGTCCCGCTGATCCTGTTCTTGCTTCTGGCCACTGGCTTGCATCTGGTGCTGACCCGCACCGCCTTCGGGCTGCGGCTGACCATGTATGGCGCCAATCCTCTGGCCGCGCTCTATGCAGCCATCGACATCAACCGGATGCTGCTGAAGGTCTATGCCATCGCCGGGGTCTTTTCCTCGATGGCAGGTCTGGTGATCATGAGCCGCGCCAATTCGGCAAAGGCCGATTACGGCTCGTCCTACCTGCTGCTGGCGGTCTTGATCGCCGTGCTGGGCGGCGTGAACCCCTACGGCGGCTATGGCCGGGTGATCGGCGTGGTGCTCGCCGTGCTGTCCATGCAGTTCCTCTCAAGCGGGCTCAACATGCTGCAAGTGTCGAACTTTGCACGGGAACTGATTTGGGGCGTTCTGCTGATCCTGGTGATGATCATCAACACGCATGCGCTGGCGACCTTGCGTCAGAGCTTTGCGAAACCGGTGCAATGACCACCTTTTGAAGACTGGGAGGAGGACACCATGAAGAAGATACTCAACAATCCCGAAGCCTATGTCGACGAGATGCTCGAGGGCCTCGTGGCGGCCCATCCAGAGCACTACCGGCTGCACGGCGACAGCGGAAAAGTGATTGCCCGCGCCACGCCGGGCAAGGACGGCAAGGTCGGGATCGTGACCGGCGGAGGCTCGGGCCATCTGCCGGTGTTTACTGGTTACGTCGGCACGGGGCTGCTGGATGCCTGCGCGATCGGCGACGTCTTTGCCTCGCCATCGGCGGAGCAGATGGCCGATGCGATCCGCGTGGCTGACAGCGGCGCCGGTGTTTTGCGGCTTTATGGCAATTACGGCGGCGACGTGATGAATTTCGATATGGCCGGAGAACTGGTCGAATTCGAAGACATTACGTGCACCACCGTCTTACTGGCCGACGACGTGGCCTCGGCCGCACCGGAAGAGGCCGAGAAGCGCCGGGGCGTTGCCGGTATGGTGTATGCCTTCAAGATCGCAGGCGCGGCGGCAGAAGAAGGTCGTGATCTGGCGGCTGTGAGCGCCGTGGCGCAAAAGGCGGCGGATGCCTGTCGCTCCATCGGCGCGGCGCTGTCGCCGTGCATCGTGCCGCAGGCCGGCAAGCCGACCTTTGAAATTGCAGCAGACGAGATGGAAATGGGCATGGGCATCCACGGCGAGCCCGGCGTCTGGCGCGGCAAACTCCAGAGTGCCGATGAGATCGCCGGCGAGATGATGGACCGTCTTCTGGCAGACATGCCCCTGGGCGCGGGCGACCGCGTCTCGGTTCTGGTGAATTCCCTCGGCGCAACCCCGCCGGAAGAGCTTTACATCCTCTACCGCACCGTGAAGGCGCGGCTGGAGGGCACTGGCGCCACCATCGTCATGCCGCTGGTCGGGCGTTATGCGACGTCGATGGAAATGGCGGGCGTCTCCTTCACGATCTGCAAGCTCGATGCCGAGTTGGAAGCGCTGCTCAAAGCGCCTTGTGACTGCGCGTTCTGGAGCCTCATATGACCATCACCAAGGCCATGTTGTTGTCGGCGATGGACCGGATCGCCGCCGCAATGGACCGGCAGTTCGATGCGCTCAACAGCGCCGATGGCGCACTGGGCGACGGAGACCTCGGGGTGACCATGACCCGCGGTATGCGCGCCATTCAGGACCTGAAGGCGGACCTGCCAGACGACATGGGTCAGATTCTCCTGGCCTGTGCGCAGGCCTTCACGAAATCCTCGGGCTCTTCCTATGGCACCCTGATGGCCACTGGATTGATGAGCGCCGCAAAGGCGGTCAAAGGCCAGCAGGAGATTGAGCCGGAAGATCTCCCCGGTCTGATCGCTGGCGCCCGGGACAAGATGCAAGCGCGCGGCAAGGCGGAACTCGGGGGCAAGACCGTGCTTGACAGCCTTGACTATCTTGCCCGCGCATTGGCCGGAGCCGAAGCTGGAGTCGAAAACAAGGCAGCGGCCGCAGCACAGGCAGTTGACCAGGCGCTGGACGACTTTCGCGACAAACCGGCAACCGTCGGTCGTGCCCGGATCTTTGGCGACAAGAGCATTGGTCTTGACGATCCCGGCATGCTGGCCATGCAATCGGTCGTCAGGGCCGCCGTGGACGCCTGAACCACAAAACCGGCGGCGCGAAACGATGCGGACCTGCGCTGCACAGCGACCGAATGACGCGACCGGCATCCACCTGTCCTTACCGTGCGTATATTCGGTAAGGAGATCTAAAATGCTGGACAATCAAACAGGCAATCTTTTGATCGTGGAGGATGACGAGGCGCTGCGCCTGCGTCTGTCACGCGCCATGGAACGCCGCGGCTTTGGTGTGCGCGGGGCCGCCAGCGTCGCCCAGGCGCTGGCCGAGATCGCAGCCGATCAGCCCGACTTTGCCATCGTTGACCTCAAGTTGCTCGATGGCAGCGGGCTGGACATCATCGGTGAACTCAAGCGGGATCACCCCGAAGTTCGCACGCTGGTTCTGACCGGCTATGGCGACATTCCCACGGCGGTTTGGGCCGCGCACATGGGGGCCACAGACTACATGGCCAAACCCGTCACCGCCGATGAGATCACCGATGTTCTGATGACGCCAAAGGGCGCACAGACGCCGCCGCCGGACCATCCGATCCCTCCGGAAGAAGCGCGCATGGCCCATATCGAGACGGTCTATCAGAACTCCGGCGAAAATGTTTCTAAGGCCGCGCGGCTCCTGAATATGCATCGCCGGACGCTGCAGCGGATCCTGCAGCGGCACAAGCAATCCGATCGCGATGCCTGAGCCCGCGCCGCATCCGGGGAAGACGGCAACGCCGGCAGGCGAACCGACGCCGGCGCAGGTCTATTTCGATGGCGCCTGTGCGCTCTGCAGTCTGGAAATCAGGCATTATGCTGCGCGCGCGGACCGTGAGCATCTGTGCTTTGTGGATGTCTCGGACCCATCCGTTTCGCTCGGTGCGGATCTGGATCGGACCGCTGCGATGGGCCGGTTTCACCTGCGCCAACCGGACGGGACATTGGTGTCCGGCGCCCGGGCCTTTGTGGCCCTGTGGGAGACATTGCCCGGATGGCGTTGGCTGGCCAGGGTGGTCCGACTGCCCGGGGTGATCCATCTCGCCGAACTGGCCTACCGGATGTTCCTGCCGATCCGGCCCGTTCTGTCCCGACAAGCGCGCCGTTTCAGCGCGTCGCCAGTCAGGCCCGGCCCGAAATAGGCATCGTGCCCGGCGCGGCGGTCGCCCGCGACGCCCCGCTCAATCGCAGTGAAAGACCTCTTCCATGAACGACCATTGCTCGCCCTCGGTGCGAGACGACAGCGGCGCCTGGCAAGGATCGGTCAAAGCCCACCAGTCCTGCGTTTCAAGATGCGCGGCCATGCGCGCCATATCCGCGTCAAAATCCTCTCCGTAGTACTCCCAATAGCCAAAGAGCAGGTTTTCGGGTTCGCGCAGAAAAATCGAGAAGTTCCGGATCTGGCTGTCCTTGATCTGATCCAGCACGCCCGGCCAGGGATCGGCGTGCAGACGTTTGTATTCGTCGATCTTTTCGGGCCGGATGCCGATGATCAGTCCCATGCGTTTCATATCAACCCTCCGGTTCGTGCGGGCAAGGTGTCAGGCCTCGACATGATGGTCGAGACGCGGCTCGCGCAACGCATCGATCCGGGACCAGTCCCAGTCGATCCCGAGCCCCGGTGCATTGCTCGGGATGGCGCAGCCGTCCTGGATGTTGAGCCGGCTGCTGGTTATCGCATCCAGTTGCGGGATGTATTCAAGCGTTGGCGCATTGGAGACGGCACAGGTCAGGCTGACATGGAGCTCCATGAGAAAATGCGGGCAGATCGGCACGTTGAAGGCCTCTGCCAGATGGGCAATCTTGAGCCAGGGGGTGATCCCGCCAACCCGCGCGACATCGGCCTGCACCACCGAACAGGCGCCGTGTTCGAGGTAATCCTTGAACTGGCTCAGACTGTACATGCTCTCGCCGACCGCGATCGGCACCCGCGAGTGCTGCGCAAGCCGCTGATGCGCGCGCATGTCATCTGCGGGCATCGGCTCTTCGAACCAGTAAATTCCAAGATCCCCGAGCATGTCCGAGCGCCGCAGCGCCTCGGCGAGATCGAACGCCTGGTTGGCATCCACCATGAGGCGGAACCCCTCCCCGACCGCGTCGCGCACCGCCGCAAGGCGGGCCCGATCCTCTGCCAGGGTCGGTTTGCCGATCTTGACCTTGGCGCCGGTAAAGCCCTGCGCCTGCACGGCCTGCGCGTCCGCCACCAGATCCGCCGTTTCGATGTGCAGCCAGCCGCCTTCCGTGGAATAGAGCGGAATGCGCGGCTGGGCCCCGCCGGCCATCCGCCAAAGCGGCAAGCCCGCGCGTCGGCACCGCAGATCCCACAGGGCCGTATCAATGGCGGCCAGAGAAAGGGAGGTGATGGCCCCGACCGCCGTGGCGTGCGTTGCAAACAGCAGATCGCGCCAGATGCCTTCGATCTCTTCGGCGTCGCGGCCGATCAGACGCGGGGCCAGGCTCTGGGCCAGCAAGGACAGGATCGCCGGGCCACCGGTGCCGATGGTGTAGCTGTAGCCCGTACCGGTCTGCCCATCGCTGTCCGTGATGCGTACGATCGGTGTTTCCTGGCTGACAAACGACTGAATTGCATCCGTGCGCTCCACCTTCGGGGCCAGCGTCACCATGCACATGTCTACTCGGGTGATCTTTGCCAAGCTCTGTCCTTTCGCGCCGCTATGCCAAACGCGCATCCAACGCGGTCGCGACCCCGCGCAGGTCCGCCAGCCCCTTGAGCCGTCCGACGTAGGCGTACCCGTGCGGGGCGCCGAGGTCCGCGTCGCGTTCGGTCAGATGGCCATGGTCCGGGCGCATGGGAATGATCGCATCACCACGGCCCTGGGCGAGGCGACGGCGCTCTTCGCGCAGCATCAGTTCGGCCAGCGCCGCCAAATCGGTTTGCCCGACCAGATGTTCGTCTTCAAAGAATGAACCCGGCCCGTCGATGGTGACATTGCGCAGATGCAAAAAGTTCACCCGGTGGGAAAATTGCGCAAACAGGTCCAACGTGTCATTGCCGGGCGCCGCACAGAGCGCATCGGGGTAGGTGTCGCGCGTGCCCTCTCGTTGCAGCAAAAACAGGTCATAGACTGCGAAGTCCGTGGAGTTGAACCGTGTTGCAAGACCCGTGCGGGTCAACCAGCGGGTACTGCTGCGGGTCCCGTCGAAGGTCGGCATGAAGTTGTAGCAAACGGTCCCGATCCCGGCGTCGGCCACGGCGGACAGCGTGCGAAGGCAGGTTTCGATCCCGCCGCCGCGCTGGGCGTTGCCAAGCTTGACCGAATTGGGCACCGGAATGCTTTCGACCACATCCCAGGTCAGCCCGGCGGCTTCGATCTGGCCTTTCAGAGCCATGATCTCTTTATATTTCCAGGCCCTGTCCGGCGCCACATGATAGAGCGCGGTCACAACACCGCGCGCGACGGTCTCGCGGATTGCCTGCAGGCTGATCGGGTCTGAAGGCCCATACCACCGCCAGGTTTCTCTCATGTCAGCCTCGCGACGGTGACCGTGTCGCGCCAGCCATCCTTCGCTCCACCTGACACGCGGTGTTTGGCCAGAAGCTGGCGGGTCACGTTGCCGGTGATGGCTTGTGGATCCGCGGCGTTCAACCGGCGGGATGGCAGGTGGGCCGCGCTCATCGCCGTCCCTCCGGCGACAGGCCATAGGCCGCCACTGCATTGCTCGCCAGGATCGCTGCTTGCTGGGCGTCAGGCAGCGTGCTGATCAGCTGGCGCGCAGCGTTGATCGTCTGCTCATAGGACGCCGCCAGCAGGCACACCGGCCAGTCCGAGCCGATCATGCAGCGTTCGGGGCCGAAACACTCCAAAACATGCGCCACATAGGGCGCGAGATCCTGCGGCGTCCAGTCGGCCCAATCCGCTTCCGTCACCATGCCCGACAGTTTGACCCAGCAGTTGGGCGATGCGTCGACCAACCGGCGAAGATCAGCAGCCCAGGGCTCCCAACCGCCCGCGGCAATCTCGGGCTTGGCAATGTGGTCGAGAACCCAATGGGCCTCTGGCATCGCCGCCACTGCGCGTACGGCCGCTGGCAATTCACGCGGTCTCAGCAGCAAATCCGACACCAGGCCATGATCCGCCACGGCCTTCAGCCCGCGCTGGACATCAGCGCGCAACAACCAGTTCGCGTCCGCCTCGTCATGGACCTGATGGCGGATACCAACGAGGTACGCCCCGCCCTTGCCGTCCTTGAGTTGCTGGATGGCGTCCGCGACGTTTTCATCGACAAGATCCACCCAGGCGACAACACCGCTGACAAAATCCGTCTCCGCAGCCAGTTCCAGAAACGCCTGGGACTCCCGGTAGCTGCTGCGGGTCTGCACGAGGATCGTCTCAGTCACACCCGCTGAGATCAGATGCGGGCGCAGATCGTGGGGCGTGAATTTCCGCCGGATCACGGCCAGATCCTCCGTCATCCAGGGATAATCCGCCGTCGCGGGATCCCAGAAATGATGATGGGTGTCGATGAACCGGCTCATTGCGCGGCCACCTCGCTGGCGCCGTGAATGTGCTGCATGATCTGATGGCTCACACGGTCGTAGTCGCGGTCATTGATGACCTCTCCGCGGATCTCAAATTCGTCCATCACCAAAATTCGGTCGGCGACAGTGACCATCTCTGGCATATCGCTGGTGATCAGCAGGATGGAGGTTCCACCATCCGCCAATTCTCGCATTAATTCATGTACATAGGCCTTTGTCTTGATGTCGACACCAACGGTCGGCTCGTCGACGATAAGGATACTGACCTGAGCGGCGAGCCACTTGGCCACGCTGATCTTCTGCTGATTGCCGCCGGACAGATTGCCGATGGTCTGGCGCAGACTGGGCGTGCGGACTTCCAGCTTGCGCACCACCGGGGTCACATCCTGCGTGATCACGCGATCGGTCACCAGACCCAGGGCATTCTGCAGCCGCCGCCAGACAGTGATGCCCGCGTTTTCAAGAACACTGTGAATGAGGATGAGCCCCTCGCCCTTGCGATCTTCACTGACATAGCCGATGCGGTTCTCGTGAAGTGCCGCGGCGACCGAGGTGATCTTTTGCGCCGTTCCGTCTATCAGGATTTCCCCGCCGGTGACCCGGTCAAAGCCGATCACCGCTTTGGCCAGTTCGGTGCGACCCGATCCGACAAGCCCGTAGAGCCCCAGAACCTCGCCGCGGTGGAGCCGGAAGGAGACATCGCGGTGACCGGAAGCCGTCTCCACCCCGCGCAACTCAAGTGCGACGTCGCGGTCGCGGCAATCGCGCTGCGCCCAGGTCGGGATCTGTTCGGTTCGCCCGATCATCAACCGGACGATATCCTGCCGGTCGAGCCCTTCGAGAGGCCGGCTTTCGCAGGCGTTGCGCCCGTCTCTCAGGACGGTCACGCGGTCACAAATCTCCTGCACTTCCTCCAGCTTGTGGCTGACGAACACCAGACTGACACCGTCATCCCGGAGCCGATGCACAATCGAAAAGAGCCGTTCGGTTTCGTGCTGGGTCAACGAGGCGGTCGGTTCATCCAGCATCAGAATGCGGGAATTCAGCGCAAGCGCCTTGGCAATCTCGACCAATTGCATCTTGGCGACTGTCAGGTCTTCGACTTTGGCGGAGGGATCAGCGTCGATCTCCAGCATGTCCAGCCAGTGCCGGGCATCGCGGTAGAGCTGCGGATAGTCGATCGGCTGCAGAGGACTTGCGCTGAGCGTTTCAAGAAAGATGTTCTCGGCAATCGAGAATTGCGGGATCAGATTGCGCTCTTGATGCACCACGCCGACGCCGGCCGCGATGGCTTCGCGCGTGGAATGCGGCGCAAATGGCTGATCATCAATCTGCATGGTTCCGGCATCGTGGCGGTGAACGCCCGTCATGATCTTGATCAGCGTGGATTTCCCTGCGCCGTTCTCCCCCAAAAGCGCATGGACCGAGCCCGGCGTGAGAGAGAAATTGACCTGATCCAGTGCCACGACGCCTGGAAACGTCTTGGTCACGCCATGGGCCTGGAACGAGAAGTCGCTCATGCCGCGCCCTCCGCCCGCTGACGCTGCCCGCGAACTTCGCGCAGCCGGTTCACCCCAACAACCCAGAGGATAAGCAGGCCCAGTACGACCTGCACCAGAAAGGGATCGATATTGAACAGGACCAGCACCTGCGTGATGATCGCAATGATAACGACGCCAAAGCAGGTGCCGGCCACGCTGATCCGTCCCCCTGTCAGAACCGCTCCGCCGATCACCGGCGCCGCAAAACTGAGGATCAGCCAGTCATCCCCGATGCTGGGCTGGCCCAGTTCCAGACGGGCCACCAGCATGATCCCGGCCATTGCCGCGAGACACCCCGAGATCGCGTGCGCGACAATTTCAGCCTTTTGAACCGAAATCCCGGACAACTCGGCCGCATGCGTGTTGCCGCCGACCGCGAGAATGGTGCGCCCCAATGGCAGGCGAAAGAGGAAGTACCAGAGCGCCACGGCGGTGATTGCGAAAGGTATGAACAGCAAGGGAATGGTTTCAAACAGCGCCGCGTTGCCAAGCCATTTCACCGTATCGGGGATGTCATAGAACGGCTGCGCCTCCGTGATCCCGAGGTTGATCCCCTTGAACGCCGACAGCGTCGCCAGCGTTATGACAAAGGCCGACACACCCGTCAGCGCCACCAGCACGCCATTTGTCACCCCGGCCAGAAGCCCGACGCCAAGTGCAAGGATCGCCGCGAGCGGCCAGGGCAGCCCCCAGACCTCCATCATTCCGGCAAAAGAGATCGCGGCCAGACCTCCGATGGCCCCCACCGAGAGGTTCATCTGTCCGATGCCGATGATGACCATCTGGGCAAAGGCCACCAGCGCATTCACCGAAATCGCCAGAAGCAGGATCTGGATATTGAATGGCGTCAGGAACGACGGCTTGAGCGCCCCGACCACGATGATCGCCAGTATCGAGACGATGCCGGGTCCAAACCAGTCTGTTTTCGCGAGAGATTGCATCATACCAGCTTGTTCCGCGTCAGATAGGAGCGCCGCGCCAGATCCAGAAGAACGGCGACCAGCAAGAGAAGTCCGAGGTAGCTTTGCACCCAGAAGGCACCAATCTGCATGAGCAGAAGTCCGGTTGTCAGCATGGTCACCAGAAAGGCCCCCAGGAAGGTTCCCAGCACCGAAATGCGCCCGCCTGTCAGCAGGGTGCCCCCCAGCACTGGACCCAAAAAGGCCGGGAGCAGCCAGTCCTGCCCCAATTGCCCGGCCATCGAGGGGATCGCGGCCCCTGTGCGCGATACCAGCATCAGCCCGGCCACCGCCGCCAGAGCGCCTGACAGCGCATGGCTGTAGGTGATCATGTGGCCCACCTTGATGCCCGACAGCTCAGCCGCCTTGGGATTGGCGCCGGCGGCCAGGATCTCGCGTCCCAGCGTGGTAAATTTGAATGTCAGCCAGAGCAGGACCCCGATGGCGGCCGACGTCAGCAACATTGGCGACAGCACGTTCAGGATCTTGGCCCGTCCGAGCGCGGAAAAGCCGGGCGAAATCTCGCGGAAGGATTCCGCCTGTGTCAGAAAGATCATCGCGCCGAACATGACGCTCATTGTGGCCAGCGTGATAATGAAACTGTGCAGACCGGAGCGCACGATCATCACGCCATTGACGGCCCCGAGCAAGGCGCCCATCCCCAGGCCGCCAATACAGGCGGGGACCCAGTGAAAGCCTGCCGCCTGCATCAGCCAGCCGCCGAACATGGCACCGCAGACGCCGATGGCGCCGACCGCCAGATTGAGACCTCCGGTGACGATGACGACCATCATCGAGAACCCGATCATGATATTGACCGCCGCTGTGCGCCCCATGGCGTAGAGGCTGAACTTCGACAGAAACATCGGCGAAATGGATGTGAAAACGATCGTGAAAACCAGAATGAGGACGATCAGCCCGAATTCATTGCTCAGTAAAAACCTTTGCAGTCCGCCCATTTGCCGGGATGGCGTCATCTGGGCGAGCGGCGCCTGTTGCGCCGCCGTATTCGGCTCGACATTGGGTGCCATTGGGGGCGTGTATCCTGATAGACTGGCGACGGTGGCGGGGCGCCAGAGCCCCCCGCCGATCGGTGTTTAACTGCAGTCCAGATACGTTTCTTCGAACCCGTCGAAGAGGTCCTTGGTGATCGCCTGCATGGAGCCGACGTAGTTGTCGACCGCATCGACCCCGGCAAAGACCGTGCCGCTGTCGATGAACTTGTCGGTCAGTGCGATCGAGGAGAACGGCGCGTCCGCCTTGACCGAGCAGCCATCCCGAAGCCGGTCGGCCACGTAAGAGCCGATGTAGCCCTGTCCATAGGGGTTTTGCAGCATGGTGCCATGCACATAGCCGTCACGTATGGCATCCAGCACGACCTCGTCATGATCGATGCCCACCATCTTGATGCGCTTGTCGCCAATTTTGCGCAGCGCGTTGGCCGAAACCACTGCGGGCACCCAGGCGGTGGTGACAATCCCGTCCACATCTCCGGCATGGGCGGCAAGATAGGCATTGATCTTTTCTTCGGCCGGTTCGGGCGCATCGATGTCCGCGATCACCTGAACGACTTCCGCTCCGGCTTCCTGGGCGGCCTTTTCAACCGCATCGATGCGCAACTGGGTGTTTGGATCAACGAGGAACCCGGTGAAATGCGCAATCTTGGCGCCGGGCTCCAGCACCGACAGCAATTCCTTTGTGCCGAGATAGGCCGAATTTCCGGTGTCGGTCCCCATGCAGAACTTGGCTTCTGACGGATCCTGAAGGCAGCCCGCCAGCGCCATCACCGGCGCACCGGTCCCGGCCAGTTCATTGGCGATCGCAACGGTGCCGACCGGATCCCCGGGGAACACCAGAAAGGCGTTGTAGCCTTGCGTGACCAGGCTTTCGAGCATCTGGTTCTGCATGCTGAGTTCCCACTTCTGCGGAACCCGGTAATCGGCAGCCCCCAGACCAAAGTCCTTGGCCGCATCCGCACCGGCCTGTTCCCAGGCCGCGAAATAGGGGTGTGGGCCTCCCGGCACCAGCGCGACCCGCGTGCTTTGATCCGCGACGGCCTGCATTGCCAAGGCGCTCAGGGCCAATCCTCCAAGCACCGCGCCGTACCGCTTTGTCTTCCTCATCTGATGTCTCCTCCCAGGCTCGTCCTGCACAAGGCGACAGGACTTGATGGAGCATAGCATGGTAGTATACTACACTGTCAACACGGACGCGCGATCCCAAACAACGAGAAAAAGCCGCAAGGAGAGTGAGATGCGCAGTGAGGCGACCGCGTCCTGACCGGAGCGGCAAGCACCATTGGACAGGCCATGGCGGAGCAATTGATCGCCACCGGCGTCACCGTCATCGGGGTCGATATGTACATGGATCGGCTGTCGGAATTGGCCAATGCCCACAAGGACATGTTCCGGCCGGTCACCGCAGGTCTCAGCCCGCAGGACGGTGTCGCCACCTGTTGCCAACAGATCCTGAGCGCGCATGGGGCCGTGGACATCCTGATCAACAATGCCGGCATCATCACCCTTTCCAAGTTCCTTGAGACATCCCTGGACGCGCTTCGCCATGCGATGACGGTCAATTTCCAGAGCGCCTACCTGATGTGTCAGAACCTGGTTCCGTCGATGGTTGCGCGGCGGTCGGGACGAATCACCAACATGTCTTCGTTTGCCGGACGGTCCGGCGGGCTTTTGGCCGGAACGGCCTGTTCGCTGTCAAAAACGGCGCTCATCGGGCTGACCATTTCGCTGGACCGGGAGTTCGGGCCCAAAGGGCTCTCAGTCAATGCGCTGGCGCCGGCGTTCGTGAAATCCGACACGATGGCCTCTGCCTTTGCCTCACCCGAAGACGAAGCCCGGTTGATTGCCGCGATTCCGGCGCAGCGGCTTGGCACGCCAGCAGAGGTCACCAGCGCAGCGGTGTACCTCGCCTCCGCCCCCGCTGGCCTTATCAACGGGGAAGTCATTGATATTAAATACGGTATTCAGTGCGACTTAAGCGGGTCAGCCGTCTATTTCAAAGATCTCGGGCGCGGCTTTCACAGCATCGTCCAGCATATGATTTGCCCGCCGCAGATGCTGGGTCATCGCGTCAAGCGCCGCCTCGGTGCGTCGCGCACAGATTGCATCCGCCACATCCTTGTGCTGCGCCAGAATGGCTTTTGTTTCGCGCTGGGACCGCACGACATAGCGAAACCGGTCCATGTAGAGCTTGGCCCGTTGCACTTCGGGCCAAACATCTTCCAGCCCACACCCAGTGGCAATGGCCGCATGAAACGCCTCGTCAGAGGCAAAGAAAGCCGTCTCATCCCCGATGTCGGAGTGCACTTCCTGCAACTTGATTTCGCGCTCCAGGGCCTTGCAGAGCGCGGTGTTGTCTTCCAGTTCGGTCGCGCGTCGCACCAGCGCCAGTTCAAACGCCTCCCGCATGAATTGCGAACGTCGAAAGGCGGAGACCCGGATCGGCGCAACCGACGTCCCACGCTGCGGGACGATGTCGAGAAATCCCAGCGCCTCAAGCTTTTGGAACGCTTCGCGCACCGGCGTCCGGCTCACCCCAAGGTCCTTGGCGAGCTGCGCCTCGGACAGATGGGTGCGCGGTTTGAGCTCAAGCTTGAGGATCATGCAGAGGATGACCTCGAACACCTGATCGGACATCGATTGGCCCGACAACCGCTTGCGCAAGCTCTGATTCATACGTGGCCTCTAACAGGTCTTCATCGGGACCTCTCTAAAATGGTAGAAGACCAGGCCCTGCTGAAGATGTCAGCATATTAGTATGCTACGATCAGTGGCGCAAGCCATTGGACGTCTCGTCACCGGTGTCAGGGCGGCGTGAAGGCGATATTGCATCGTGATCGGGCAATACGCCCGCATCGGAAATGCCCCCCGGGGCATGGTCCGCGTGACGGACCTGTCCCATTCAAGCCATGGGACAAAACGCAAAGCCAAACGCAGCGACAATGGATCGCGCGCGCGGGCGCACTACCTTGCCCGGTATGAAACTGACATGGCTCTTGATCTGCATTCCGCTGCCGGCATTGGCGTGGGAATTTTCGCCTCTGCCGCTCTGCACGCTGTCGCATGATACCGAGGACGCGCAGCTGGTGATCACCCACGATCCGCGCGTGCCGGAATACCGGCTGGACCTTGCCTTGACCGGCGCGCCCTGGGCCGCGAGCCCCTCATTTGGAATGACATTTCAGGGCGGTGCTGCACTGACCATTGGCACAAGCCGCCACATGATTGACGGCTCCAATTTGCAGGTGCGGGATCAGGGGTTCGGCAATGTGCTGAACGGGCTTGAATACAACAGCACAGCGACTGCCTTTACCGAGCAACAGACGGTCACCTTCTCACTCGACGGCGCGGCGGAGCCGGTCCGCGCCTTCAAGTCCTGCACGGAAGACACCCAAGTCGTGTCATAGGCCGCGTGACCGTATAGGCCACGGAAACGGGTGCCCCCAGACGGGGACACCCGAAGGTCGTGAGATTAGCCCAGCAGAGCGTTGTCATTCCGCTTGACGACAACAATCGCCGAACGCGGCAGGCTGCCTTCGCCATCCGGGAAGGGCGAACCCGGGTGCTGGATGCCGACAAACATGGTGCGCTTGTCCGCCGACCAGGTCAGACCGGTGACCTCCGAACCGTTGGGGCCGGTCAGGAAGCGGCGGATCTCGCCCGTCACCGGGTCGCCTGCCAGCATCTGGTTGTTGCCCATGCCCGCGAAGTCGCCTTCGTTGTCGTCATCGCCGTCAGTCTGGATCCAGATCAGGCCAGTTGAGTCGATCTGCATACCATCTGGCGAGTTGAACAAGTTACCCGCATTGATATTTGCAGAGCCGGCATAGGGGCCTTCGGTGTGCACAGTTGGGTTGCCCGCCATGACGTAGAGGTCCCAATCGAAGGTGGACGCACCATGGTCGTCATTGTGTGGACGCCAGCGCACGATCTGGCCGTAGCGGTTGATCTCACGTGGGTTTGGCGCGTTGGGCACCATAGGCTCACCCGCGGCATTGGTGCGGATCGATCCATCGTCGTTCGTTGCACCGCGACGCGAGTTGTTGGTCAGGCAACAATAGGCTTCAACCGCTGTTGGGTTCACCGCAATCCATTCCGGACGGTCCATTGTGGTGGCGCTGACTTCGGTTGCCGCGATCCGTGTGAAGAGCGCGATTTCCGCTTCGGACATGCCGGTGTCTTCTGGTGTCAGAGCGATCCATGTGCCCGTGCCATCGTCGTTGAACTTCGCAACCGACAGAACACCTTCGCTCAGCAATGTCGAAGTGTCACCACCTG
>JBCDEC010000012.1:0-33905 GCA_039179965.1 Pseudomonadota bacterium | reverse complement strand
CTCAACCGCCATGGCGCAATTGCCGCAAGAGGTGATCGCGACCGGCGTGACAGTGACCAAGCAGTCCAACGATCTGACGTTGGGGGTCAACCTGCTCTCACCGGCAGGGACCTTCGACGAATTGTTCATGTCGAACTATGCCGACATCCACATCACGGACCGCTTAAAACGGATTCCGGGTGTCGGATCGGTGATGGTCTGGGGCGAACGGGTCTACGCCATGCGCATCTGGCTCGATCCGGAAAAGCTGGCAAGTCTCGGGCTGACCGCGGGCGACGTCTACACCGCGATCACGGAGCAGAACAAACAGGTCGCTGCCGGAGCGCTGGGCGCCCCTCCGACATCAGATGCACAGAAATTCCAGTTTACACTGACCGCGAAGGGGCGCCTCACCACGGTTGAGGAGTTCGAAGACATCATCCTGGCCACCGGCGAGAACTCTGCGGTCGTTCAGTTACGCGATGTGGCGCGGGTCGAACTGGGGGCAGAGGATTATTCTTTCAATTCAAAGCTCGACGGTGGGCCGACGGTGGGCCTTGGCGTCATGCAATTGCCCGGCGCCAACGCGTTGCAACTGGCCTCAGAGGTCCGGGCCGTGATGGAAGACCTCTCTCAGGATTTTCCGGACGGGCTGGAGTACAAGGTCATTTACGACACCACCAATTTCGACCGGCAGGCCATCCGCGATGTGCTTTTCACGCTGGGTCAGGCGATCTTGCTGGTGGTCTTCGTGATCGTGGTCTTTTTGCCAAATCTGCGGGCGACCCTGATCCCGCTGATCACTATACCGGTCTGTCTGATCGGCACTTTCGCACTGATGCTGGCACTCGGATTCTCGATCAACCTCCTGACGCTGTTTGGCCTGGTGCTGGCTGTCGGGCTGGTGGTCGATGATGCCATTGTCGTGGTGGAAAACGTCTCGCGCCATATAGAGGACGGGGAAACGGATGCGCGCGAGGCCGCGCGCAAAGCGATGGACGAAGTCACCGGACCCATCATCGCCACCTCGCTTGTCCTCATGGCCGTCTTTGTGCCTGTGGCACTGCTGCCGGGCCTGACGGGCAAGCTCTACCAGCAGTTCGCGCTGACCATCGCCTCGGCGGTGGCCATCTCGGCGATCAATGCGCTGACGCTGTCGCCGGCACTGTGCGGTCTCTGGCTGGGGGGCGCCCGGCCGAAACCCAAGATTATCCAGCGCTTTGATCAGGGATTTGCGTGGTTCACGCGGCGCTACGAGGCTGTGGTTGGCTGGTTCATTCGCGTGTGGCAGCCGGTGGCTTTGCTGTTTGTCGGGCTGCTGGCCGGTACGATCTACATGTTTACCGTGGTGCCCGTCGGGTTCATTCCAAACGAGGATCAGGGCTATTTCATCGTCAGTGTCGAAGCGCCTGAGGGGACGGCACTGGGTCGGACACAGGCGGTTGTGGATCAGGGCTATGAGGTGCTGCACAACCTGCCCGGCGTGGAAGGTGTCATCGCCTTTGCCGGGTTCAGCTTTCTGACAAATACGTCAGCGCCCAACCAGGGCAATATGTTTGCCGTGCTCAAGCCATGGGATGAGCGGAGCGGAAAAGGTCAGGGCGTCGCCGCGTTGATCGCCGAGGCGCAAGCGCAGTTCAATGACATTCCGGGTGCCATCTTCGCCACCTTCAACCCACCGCCGATCTTTGGTCTGTCGCCCACCGGCGGTTTCCAGTTCGAAGTGCAGGACACCACGGGCGGATCGCTGGCCGAGCTCGAACAGGTGACCCAGAGCCTTGTCGCCGCCGGCAATGCCCGGCCAGAGCTCACCGGATTGTTTTCGACCTTCTCGGCCCGGACCCCGCAGCTGGAGATCGAGCTTGACCGCACCAAGGCGTTGACCGAAGGCATTCTGATCTCGGATGTGTTTGACGCGCTCCAGACTTATCTGGGCGGGTACTACGTCAACGATTTCAATATCTACGGACGGGTCTACAAGGTCTATCTGCAAGCCGACGTTGCGGCCCGGCAGGCAGAGGAGGACATCGGCCGCATCTATGTCCGCAACTCGACCGATGACATGGTGCCGCTCAGCGCCCTTGTCACCCTGCGCCCGGAGGTCGGGGCACGCACGATCAGCCACTACAATCTCTTCCGCTCGACCAGTATCAACGGCGCGGCAGCAGAAGGGTACAGTTCCAGCCAGGCGTTGGCCGCACTGGAGTCTCTGGCAGATCAGACGTTGCCGCGCGGCTATACCTACGAGTGGACCGGCAACGCCTATCAGGAGCTCAAGGCCGGCAATGCAGCACCCATCCTGTTCGGTCTGGCCGTGGTCTTTGCCTTCCTGTTTCTGGCGGCACAATATGAGAGCTTCCTGCTGCCGTTCATGGTCCTTTTGGCCGTGCCCCTCGCCATTTTCGGCGCGCTCGTGGCGCAATGGATGCGGGGCTATGACAACAATATCTATGGTCAGATCGGGCTTGTGATGCTGATCGGCCTGGCCAGCAAAGGTGCCATTCTGATCATCGAATTTGCGCGGCGCCGCCGCGAAGAGGGGCTGGCCGTCGAAATGGCGGCCATGGAGGCCGCCCGCATCCGGGTGCGCCCGCTCCTGATGACGGCTTTTGCCTTTATCCTTGGCGTCGTGCCCTTGGTGATCGCCAGCGGGGCGGGGTCGGCGGCCCGCCGGTCCCTGGGGACGGCGGTGTTTGGCGGTATGATCGTCGCCACGGTGCTCAGCCTGGTTCTTGTCCCGGTACTTTACGTGGTGGTCGAGCGGTTCCGGGAACGTGTCTCCCGAAAGCGGCGCGCGCCAAAGACCTGAACCACTCTGCGCACTGGCTAACTCTTGGGCAGAGTCCGACGTCGGGCCGGGACGGATGCGCCAAACACCTTGCTCGGAATCGACGTGATCCGCAAAGGCCTTGAAACTGGCGTGGGCAGAGTTGTGCATACCGACCGTGCGTCCTATGTCCATTCTAGGGTTGTCGGGAGGATGCGATGACCTGGCTGGGAGTTGAGGGCGATCTAAGATGCTGATCCTTTCACGAAGATACAACGCGCTCGGCCACGAACGCGCGTTTGGCTGTTGCAACTCTCGATTTTGCAATTTGATCTGCACTGTGAACAAACGTCGACCCATCCCCAGACATGCCCAAACCCAGCGATCATAGAAGCGGCCTGGCCTGGCCCGAAGACTATGACAGGATCATTGCGCGGCTGCGCAGGGACTGGGGCGTGGGCGATGAACTTTATCTTAACCGGCTGCTGGGCAACGGTCGCTCGGGTGCGCATGTTTATGTCGCCGATGTTTCTTGCCCTGAATTCACCGGCCAGGCGATTCTGAAGCTTGACCGGGTCTCGGATTCCGGTCAGCAGGAAAAGCTCGAAAGCGCCTTGCATGCAGAGGCGATCAGGGACGCGCCCGGGTTTGCAGAGCGGCATCTGCCGCGCATCATTCACTCAATCCACGACGCGGACACCCTCGCCATCCTGTCGACGATCGCTGGGCGCGGCCTGGAATATGCCGATGCCTGGCACGACATCTCCTATGACAGGCAGCTTCAGGCCATCCGATATGTGGCCCGAGACCTGTTTGAAGAATGGAACCACGATTATGTCCTGTCGCCCGGGCTGTTGATGCCCCAGGCGCTCCTGAAAAGCTGGCTCGGCTACCGTCTGGATCCGGCCGAGGGTGGTCGAATTCATTCGTTTTTGCAGGACCGCTGCGGGATATCTCCGGACACGCCTTCGATCAGCTATGACGGGCATTGGTACCCCAACCCGCTGGCCTTCTACGACGGGGCGGTCGAGATCCCGGAGCGGCTACAGATCCGGGCGGTCATGGGGCGCACGCACAACGACTTTCACGGCTTCAATCTTCTTATAGGCCAATCGGAAGAGCCCACCGAGCAGAGCGATCCCAGCTACTACATGATCGACATGGCCATGTATGAACGCTGGCAGTATCTCTTCTACGATCATGCCTACTTTGAGTTCACGACGCTTCTGACCAACCGGGGCCATCAATCCGCCGAAGATTGGGTGGCTGCTATCAGCCCGTTGCGACGGTACCGCAACGATGTCGAACACGGGCTGCGCACGGACGATCTTGGGCTAGTCGAGATCATCCGGGCGGTGCGCCAATCGGTGACGGATTTCGTCAACACCCACGAAACCGAACGCCTGTCCTTTCTTGAAAGCCAGGCGTTCCTGGCGCGGGTGGCCGTGGGACTGAGCTTTGTTCAAAAGCGCCTGCCGGATGATGTGCGCAAAAAGGCGTTCTACTATGCGTGCGCCAACCTCAAGGACTACCTCAAGCTCAATCGCGTGAAATGGCCCAAACAAAGCCAGGAACTTGTGATCGACGCAGAACACGCGTCGCTGCCCGGGCATGGCGCTGCGCCCGAGGTGGCGTCGCCCGTCCAACCCGTGACCAAAACTGAGCCTCCCCATGCAGACACCGTGGATGACAAAGACGCGGAAGCGCCGCCAACGCCCGAGCAGGCCCGGCGACGCTGGCAATCGGCGGTTGTCGCACTGGTGCTGAGCGCCGTGATCGCTGTTGCTGTTTACTACGGAGAGGTTGTTTACGGCCCGTTGTTCGGCGCGCGCGACATAACTGAAAGCGCGGTCGAGCCCGCTGGTCCCGAGGCCGCGTTCGAACGGTTGTCGGTTGCCATCATGCCCTTCGCCAATGCCAACCGGTTTCAGGATGCCAGCGTCTCCGAAGCTTTGACGAAAGAGGTCATCAGCATACTGACGCGCACCGGTACGTTCCGGGTGCCCGGATATGCCGTCGTGTCCGAACTGCGCGATACGGATGCCGGGATCCCGCAGATCGCCGCGGATCTCAAGGCTGACTATGTTGTTGAAGGGCGGGTTACACGGCTGAACGGCCAGTTGCGGATAACGGTGTCGCTTTATGATGCCGATACGGCGTCGGTTGTGTGGAACGGGCTTTTTGACGAACCCGACACGAATGCGAACGCTGACCGGTCGCGGACACAGTTTGCAGAAACGATCGCAGTGGCACTGCTAAAACCCCTCGATTTCTCCGCCGTGGCCCTGGCGCATGAACAGACGCTCGATCGGCAGGCCTATGATGCCTATGCCCGCGGCATCACGCTCCTGGAACAACGGGGCGAAACACTTGTCCAGGCCTCACTGGCGTTCGAGCGCGCTGTGGAGCTCGAGCCGGACTTTGCCGCAGCATGGGCCGCCTTGTCGATCACCTACAACGTCATTCCGCACTTCCTGCGCGAAGCCGAAGGCGACACGGTCCGCCCGACCGTTTATTACCGCCGCGCCAAGGACGCGGCTCTTAGGGCGCTGGAGCTCAACCCCAACATCTCCATGGTGCAAAACGCTGCCGGGAACATGTATCAGCGCGACAAACAATGGAGCCTTGCCGAGGGCGCGTTTCAACGCGCCCTCGAACTGGACCCGGCCAACCACAGGGTGATGCAGGACTACGCCGGACGTTTGATGGTGGTGGGCAAACCCGAAGCCTCGCTCGAACTGCTGGAGCGTGCGCGTGAACTGGATCCCAACAACGAACTCTATGAGATGATGGCGGCGCGGGTGTCCCACCAACTGGAGCCATCGCAGGCAGTTCTGGATCGGGTCGAAGAGGTGTTTCGAACCGCGCCGGCCCTGCGCGAAATCGCCTTCCGGATCATATTGGCCATTCGGGTAAAACGCGCAGAACTGGACGAGGCGCGGGCCTTGCTTGCCTCCTGTTCGACCTGCGGGCAGCGGTTCCAGACAAAAGCTTTGGAGATGATCGACGCGGCCGGTCAGGTGCCGATGGAAGAGATCATCTACACCAACCGGGACGAGCCGTACCTGGGTTACATGTTCGTTTACACCTATGGTGACATGGACCTGACCATGGACTTCTTTGAATACAACGCGTTGGAATCCAACTACCGGCTGCAGTATTTCACGGTGCCCTGGGGCATGATCGAAACCGTCGGATCAGACCCGAAATTTCTGAACCTTCTCGGACTGATGGGGTTAAGGGAATATTGGGAACGCAACGGCTGGTCGCCGATGTGCGCGCCAAGTGACACGGATGTTGCGCAATTCGCCTGTCAGGCCGGTTGAACGGACGGGTTGAACGGCGTCGTTCCGCGTCGACATCACTCTTGGCAGAGTTTCCGGTCTAGCCCTGACTTTCCAGAGCTTGCACAGGGCTCTAGATACGCGCGCGCGCCCCTATCGCCGGGCAGGTTTTCGCGGCTTTGGCGGCGCGGTATTGCATCCGCACCACCTTCCCGATCGGTTTGGTCGCAAGCGTCCCATCCAACGGCGGATCGAGCCGCGCTTCGATGCCGCCCGGGTTAGACGAGTTCGGCGTCTGTCATGATCTCCACCAGGGCCGGTCCGTCGACGGCGAGCGCTTCCGCCAGAGCTGCCTCCACCTCCGTGCCGGCGGTCACTTTCGCGCCGTGCGCCCCGCACAGTCGCGCGAATGCAGCAAAGGACGGGTTGACCAGCGATGTCTCCCAAACCGGCCATTCGCCAGAGCGCTGTTCTTTGGAGATCTTGCCGAGTTCGTCGTTGTGCAGCAGCACATGGGTGACATCCATGCCGTACTTCACCAGTGTCGTCAGTTCCATGGCATATTGCCCGAAGCCGCCGTCGCCCGAGATCGAGATGACCTTGCGCCCCTTGAAGGCCTCGAAGTCCTGGGTCGCTGCCCAGGCGCCCATAGCAGCTGGCAGGGCGAAACCGATGGAGCCGAGATAACCCGACATCATCACCCGCTGTCCCTTGGTTTCGAAGTAGCGGCCAAAGGAATAGGTGTTGTTGCCGACATCCACAGCAATCAACGCATCGGCCGGGGTCACGCGGGCCAGAGCCTCGAAGACGGCGACAGAATGCACCCCGGTGCGGCCTTCTTCACGCAAACGGTTCTGCTTTTCATCCCGCCACATCCGCCAGCGTTGGGCGAGTTCCGTGATCTGGTCATCGGCCTTGGGATGGCGCTGGGCCTGTTCAGAGATGGCTGCGCAGAACGCACCGATTTCCCCCCAGACCGGCAAGGTGACCGGATGGAATTTACCCAGTTGCATGCGCTCGAAATCCACCTGGATGGTCGGCTTGCCCGGGTTGATCCCGGAATGGTTCGAAAAGGACGCCCCAAGGACGATCTGCAGGTCGCATTCATTCATGAACCAACTGGCAATTGGCGTGCCCGAGCGTCCGAGCACTCCGGCAGCGTTGGGGTGGCTGTCAGGGATCAGCCCCTTGCCTTTGAAGGTTGTGACCACCGGAGCGCCCAGCGTTTCAGCCAGATCGACAATGCCGTCCTTGGCCTCCCACGCGCCATGTCCCATGATGATCATCGGACGTCTGGCCTCGGCGATCATCTTCAGGGCCGCAGCGATGTCGGCGTCGTTTGGTTTCACCACCGGCGCGCTGATCCGCCCCTGCGGCGATCCCGCGCGCGCGGTGCTCGGCAGGGTCTGGACGTCGTCGGGGAAAATCAGATGCGCCACGTCACGTTCAATCAGCGCGGTTTTGACGGCCAGTGACGCCAACTCGGAATGGCGCGAGGTCGACAGAACCGGTTGGGAGAACTTGCTCACCGCCTCGAAGGCGGATTTCAGATCGATGTCCTGAAAGGCACCGGGACCGAAGACCTGGGTTTGCACCTGACCGGTCAGCGCCAGAACCGGAGCGCGGTCGACCTTGGCGTCCCACATGCCGGTTAGAAGGTTGGTCGCACCGGGCCCCGCAATCGCCAGACAGGCTGCCGGCTGACCGGTGAGCTTGCCATAAGCGGAGGCCGCAAAAGCGGCGGCCCCTTCATGCCGGATGCCGACATAGGCCATATCTCCGGTCACGGTTTGCCGGCGGATCGCATCTGCGAGGCCGAGGTTGGAGTGCCCGACCATGCCGAAGACCCGCTTGACCCCCCAATTGACCAGCGTTTCGGCCATTGCATCGGAAACGGTCCGGATATGATCCGGTTCGGGTTCCAGGCCGATAAAGGCCGCGCCGTCACGGATCTCAACGGGATAAACCTGCTGGCCCGTATCTTCGTGACCGCCCGGAGGTGCTCCGGTGATCGGATCGAAATCCCAGCCGTGCCAGGGGCAGCGGATCCAGCATTTGTCGTTGACGCCGCGTTCGATCGTGCCTTCACCGAGCGGCCCCCCCTGGTGCGGACAATGATTGTCCATCGCCGCCCATTGCCCGTCGAAGTGACTGAGGCAGAGGTAGAGATTGCGGGCTGTGACGGTTTTGACCCGTCCATCCGGCAGGTCCGCCGGGCCAACGTTGATCCATTCGAGATCGCTCATCACAGTCCTCCCTGGGCGATGCGCGAGATTAGAAAAGCAGGCGACCGCTTTTCTGTCGAGACACGGCTGCGTGTCCTAGGTCTGCGACGCAGGCAGTGCGGCAAGCGCCGCGCGCACCTGACCATCGGCGGTTTGCAGTATCTCGAAGGCAGCAAACCGGGCGTTGTGCAACGTGCGGATTGCCCCGGAGGATGGGGTATACCGGTCTTTGATCGCGGACATCCGCCCCATAGCGCTGGCAAGGTCCGGTTCCCCGCCGGACGCCACGGCCCCCAGCATTGCAGCGCCAAGCAAAACCGGTTCAGGGGAATGTGTGGCGAGGATCGGATAGCCGCTCGCGTCGGCCAGTAATTGTTTGACCACGGCGCTTTCTCCCGCGCCTCCACTGATCACGATGGCGGAGGGCCGCACACCATAAGATGCCTGCGCCTCCATGATTTGCCGCAACCCATAGCCGACGCCCAACACGGCCGCGACATAGGTGGCCAGCAGATCCTCCGGGTCCTTTGCCAGCGTCAGACCGGTGACTGCGGCGGTCGCGCTTGGATCTGCATGTGGCGCCCGGTTGCCAAGCAGATCAGGCAGAACCACGCGCGCGCCGGCCAGGCGCACCGCATCGCTAATATCCGGACAGCGCGCGGCGACCATCTCCACAAGGGCATCCTGAAGGGACAATCCCTTGTCTTGCGCCGCAGCCCTGGCCTCCGCAGTGGCGGGGTGCGTGGCGACCAAATGGGCGATGGCCTCTCCGGCGGCCGATTGTCCGCCTTCCGAGAGCCACATGCCTGGCACCATGGCGGAATAGTAGGGGCCCCAGACGCCGGGGACTTTGTGCGGATCGGCAGAGGTTGCCATTGTGCAGGCCGATGTCCCAAAGACATAGGCCATGGTGTCCGCGACCCCGGCCTTTGGGTCGGCCCCTACCGTGCCGATGCCGCCGGCATGCGCGTCGATCAAGCCCGCAGCGACCGGTGTGCCCGGAGCGAGACCCATAAGCACAGCAGCTTCCTGTGTGAGCCCGTTTTCCAGCGCCGCCCCGGGCGGGACGATCTTCTGCCCGATCCGCGCATAACCTTCCTGTGCGAGCTCTGGCAGTCCGATTTGTTCAAAATAGCTGTCATCCCAGCGGTCTTCATGGGCCAGATAGGTCCATTTGCAGGTCACCGTGCAAGCCGAGCGGGTCAGCGATCCGGTTGCCGCCCAGGTGAGAAAATCCGGCAAATCAAAGAACTGTCCGGCGGCGGAGAAGGTCTCGGGCCTGTTCTCCTTCAGCCAAAGCAGTTTTGGCGTCTGCATTTCCGGGGAGATCCGGCCCCCGACAAAGTCGAGCACCGGGTGGCCCATGTCGTTGATCCGTTCTGCCTGGCCCCTGGCCCGGTGATCCATCCAGACGATGACATTGCGCGCCTGCTCACCCGAGGCGCTGATGCTGAGCGGGCGCATCTGACGATCAAGCACTGCCATCGAGCAGGCTGCGTCAAATCCCAGCCCGGCGATATCCGCAGGCGCCACGCCGGATTGGGCCACAACGGATTTCACGCAGCCACAGACGGCGTGCCAGATATCGTCCGAGGATTGCTCGGCAATGTCCGGCCCGTCGCGCCACATCCGAATGTCCTGCTTGTGACTCGCCAGCAGCGCGCCGGCTGCGTCAAAGATCCCCGCCCGCGCGCTGCCGGTGCCGACATCGACGCCAATGAAATAGCTCATAGATCCACCGCGTTTGGCAGAAGCACCAGATCCCGGATGGTGACGTTCGAAGGGCGAGTCAGCATGAAGACCACGCAATCGGCGACCTCCTTGGGCTGCATCAGGCTGCCTTCGGCCAGCGCCTGATCCATCTTCGCCTTTGGCCAATCGTCCAGAAGCGCGGTGACAACGGGCCCTGGCAGGATCGCACCGACCCGGACACCGTGTTTGGACATCTGGCGGCGAACGGTGTGGGTAAAGGCCTGAACGGCATGCTTGGAGGCTGTATATATTGGTTCCCACACCACCGGGATCACCCCCGCGATCGAACTGGTCAGGATCACATCGCCTGCCCCTTGTTTGGCAAGATGTGGCAGCACCGCGTGGATCGAGCGGAAGACCGCGTTGACATTGAGGTTGAGCATCTTGTCCCAGTCCTCCGGGTCACCCTCCAGGACATTGCCGCCGACATAGGCGCCCGCGTTGGCGTGGAAGGCGTCGAGCCGACCGGCCTTGGCGAGGATGTCGCCCAGCATCCGTTCAACACTGTCCTTGTCCATCAGGTCCGTCACGACGGGGATGGCTGCGTGCCCGAGATCCCCGCACACCCTGTCCAGCGCCGCCGCATCCCGATCAACCAGCGCGACCTTGGCCCCGGCTGCGATGCAGGCCCCGGCGCAGGCCAGTCCAATGCCCGAAGCCGCCCCGGTGATTGCCACCACCTTGCCTGTCAGATCTCCCATCCGTGCCTCCCCTTTAGATCAGCCCATACTGCGTCGCTTTGCCCTTCAGAAACGGCAGGCCCTGGCCGATCACGTCCTCCGCGCTCTCGGCCACCGGGCGCCACACGGAGAGACCATAGGCAATCTCGGGGGGCATGTTGATAAAGCTCTCCATCGCGAGCCCGCCGTCGAAGCCTATGGCCGACAGGGTCGCGAAGATCTCGTCCCAGTCGCAGGTGCCCATTCCGGGTGTCCCGCGGTCGGATTCCGACAGGTGGATATAGCGCAGGTGGTCCCGGCCCGCGAGGATGCCATTGCCCGCGCCCTTCTCCTCGATGTTCATGTGATAGGTGTCGAGGTGGAGAAACATGTTCTCGGCGCCAACCCGTTCGATCATCGCCACGCCTTGGGCGGCCGTGTTTATGAGGTGCGTCTCATAGCGGTTCACCGGTTCGATCCCAAAGGTCAGCCCAGCGTCTTTTGCCATCCCGGCAGCAGCCTCCAGCGCATAAGCGACGTTGTCGAGCTCGCCTTGGGTGGGGGGCAGACCGCTGCGTTCGCCAATCCCGCCGTAAGTCACGCCCGAGAGCGCCTCGGCTCCCAGGCCGGCCGTCTTCTCAATGGCCAGTTTGAGAAAGTCGATGGCGCCTTCGGGGTTTTTCGAAGGCCAGACCGGCTCGGGCAGGCCAAGCGAGCAGACGGCGGGCAGAGCCGCGTCACGGAGCATCCGCGCGCTAAGCTGCGCATCGGTCGATGCCGGATCCAGCAGCGCGATTTCGATGAAATCCATGCCGCTCTCTTTGGCCGCAGCAATGGCGCGAGCCGCGCCTTCTTCGTCCCAGGTCATGGTCCACATGCTGGTGTGTACGCCAAATCCCTTCATATGCTCGAATGTCCTCCCTCGATCATCATGATAGCGCCGTTCACAAGATCCGACGCAGGTGCCGCCAGATAGAGCGCCATATCCGCAATCTCGACCGGCTCGCCAAAGCGGCGCAGGGGGGTGCGGGCGATGAACGGATCTTTCTTTTCGGGCGCCGACCAAAGCTCCTTGCCCATCTCGGTCAGGACGACGGTCGGGCAAATCGCGTTGACCTGCACGTTGTGCGGGGCGGCCTCGGTCATCAGCGATTTGGTCAGCGCGTTGAGACCACCCTTGGAGGTCGCATAGGCGGCGTGGTCGTCCAGGGCAATGACGCCGGTTTGTGATGAGATATTGATGATCTTGCCTTGTCTGCGCGCCATCATCGCTGGCAGCAACGCCTTGGAGAGGATGAAGGGGGCGGTCAGATTGATAGCAAGCGTGCGGTGCCAATCGCTGAGATCGTAGTCCACCACCGGTCCGGTCAGCGCGATGCCGGCGCAGTTCACCAGAATATCAATCTGCCCCAGACCCGTTTGCGCGGCCCGGGCGACCACTTCGGTCTCGTGGGGATCGGCAAGATCGCCGGTTACCGGCAGGAAACGCTGCCCGAATCCGGTTACGGTCTCGCCCAGAGCCGCGAGGCGGTCTTTGTCGCGTCCATGACCGGCGATGTCGGCCCCGGCGTCGGCGAAAACCTCGGCGATCGCCGTACCGATCCCGGAGGACGCGCCAGTGATCAGCGCGGTCTTTCCAGTAAGCGAAAAGCGGTCCTGCCACGGCAAAGCTTTACTCCAGATTGGTGTGATTGGCGCGCATCGCTTCGGGGGAGACGCTCATCTGGTCCCGCAGTTCCAGCACCAGAATTTCGAACACCAGAAACATCAGCGCCTCATAAAGCGAGCCCATCGGCAGCACCGACGTCGCGGCAGCGCCCTGATCGGCGGCCATGGTCTGGGCTGGAATGTGCAGCACCAGATCGGCGGCCTGGGGCACGGGACCTGAGGGCTCTGCAGTGACACAGATCACCCGCGCGCCGCTGCTGCGCGCCACATCGAGCAAGGCGGACACGGTTGAAAACTCGCCTGGCCCCGCGCTGACAAAGAGCACATCGCCAACGCCCACCGGTGGCGTGGTCATGTCACCCACCACATGGGCATTGCATCCCAGGTGAAACAGCCGCATTGCCAGCGCCCGCATCATCAACCCTTCGCGACCTACCCCGTAGCAGCAGATGCGCCGGGCCGTGCCCAGGCTTTGCGCCACGTCCGGAATTTGCCCTAGAACCGCTGGCGCGAGCCCGGGGCGCAGTTCATCGAGCACCCGGTCGGCTAGATCGTCGGCGGTCATCCCGTGCCCAGTTTGATCTGGATCTTCACATCTTCGGGCCGGGCCTCCAACGCACGGTCAAAGGCCGCAATACTGTCCCTGAAGGCGAATGTCTCAGAGATCAGCGGTTTGAGATCCACCTTGCCCGAGCCCAGAAGCGCTATCGCGCGGTCATACATATTGGCGTAGCGGAAGACCGTTTCCATCCGTAGTTCCTTTGATTGCGCGAGGACAATGTCGAAGGGCACAGGGTCCACAGGCATGCCCACCCAGACGACGCAGCCCGCCGGCGCAGCCGCCTCCAGCGCCGTTTGGATCGACGCTGCGGCGCCTGCGCACTCAAAGACCACATCCGCACCCCAGCCTTCGGTTGCCGCCCGCAACACATCACCCGGATTGTCGCGCGGGACCAGGATCGGTTCGATATTGTCGTATTGCGCGGCGAGGGTCAGTTTTTTCTCAACAAGATCGGATATGTACACTTTCGCGCACCCGCCGGCCAAAGCCGCCAGGGCAACCATGATTCCAATCGGCCCGGCGCCCGTGACCAAAGCCACATCACCGGGTTTGATCTTTGCCTTGAAGGCGGCCTGCATGCCGATGGCGAAGGGTTCGACCATGGCGCCTTCGGCAAAACTGACATGATCGGGCAGCTTGAAGGTGAATGCGGCGGGATGGACGACCGAGGGCGTGAGGCAGCCATGCACCGGCGGCGTCGCCCAGAACCGCACGGACGGGTCGACATTGTAAACGCCAAGCTTGGCGGCCTTGGAGCGGGTGTTCGGGATGCCGGGTTCCATGCAAACGCGATCTCCAACCGCCAGATGGGTGACCGCAGAGCCAATCTCGGACACGCTGCCCGAGGCCTCGTGACCCAGGACCATCGGTTCTTTCACCACAAAGGGTCCGATCTTGCCATGGGTGTAATAGTGCACGTCACTGCCGCAGACACCGACCGTATCAATCGCGACCCGCACATCTTCGGGACCCAGCGACTCGGGCAGATCGATGTCGCGCAGAGACAGTTTATGCGCTTCTTCCAAAACTAGGGCTTCGGCCATCTCGCGCGCCTCCTAAAGCGATCCAATCTCGGCGCTGTCGATCAGCGCCTGTGCGGTGTTTTCATCCGTCACCAGCGTATCCACAAACCCGCGCCGCAGCGCGGCCAGTATGACAGGCACCTTGTGCCGCCCTCCTGCCGCCAGAATAACGTTTTCAATCTTTGCCAGATCATTGAGCGAGACGCCAATCACGCGACGATTGACCTCGTGATCTATCAGCTCTCCCTCAGCGTTCAGAATGTGACCCGTGATGTCGCCAACCCCTCCCCGGGCCATCAGCTCCTCGCGGTCTACATCGCGCGGCAGGGCATCACGCACCAGAAGCGAGCTTTTCAGATCCCCGGTGGCCAGCGCCATGGCCCCGCAGGAGCGGATCTTTTCCAGCATGTCGCGGATCACGTCCTGTTCCATAAACATCGCCTGACTTTTGGCGTTGCCGGCATACAGCGGTGCGGTGAAAAAGCTGTGTTCGGCATTGCAGAGATCGGCCAGACGGGTGGTGATCTCATAGCTGTTCACGTCCGACCCGCGCGAAACCCCGCCCATGATCGAAACGATTTCCAGGTCGGGGCGGTCCAACGGTTGCATGTGACGGGTCGCGAGGTTCAGCGTATTGCCCCAGGACATGCCAAAGCGGGTGAGATTTGGATCCTTTAGCAGGTCCGACAGATGCGCCCCGAGACCGGCGGCGACCAGAGGTGTGACCGAGGCATCGCCTTCCGGCGCGGGTACGACAACAGCCCGCATCAGCCGGAACCGGCGTTCGAGGCCCCATTCGAGTTGCGCAGAGGCGGCAAAGACAGAATCGACGCTGACCCGCAGGATGCCCCGGCGCCGCGCTTCGCTCAGAGCCTTATTGACCCGCAACCGCGTTACCCCAAAGCGCACCGCCGCATCTGCTTGGGTCATGCCCTCGACCTCACAGGCCCAGGCCAGACGCACCAGCAACTGCTCTTCCGGATCGATCTGTTCAAGTTTGATGTATCGGGACATGGCGGCATCCCTCTTAGCGCAAGCCGCGCCCGGGCGCATATCCAAAATGACCAGCGGTTCGTACGGTCACTTCACGGCCCCCATCGTCAGCCCTCGCACCAATTGTTTGGAGGCGATGAGTGCAAAGATCAGGACCGGGATCACGATCAGCGTCGAGGTGGCCATGATCTTGCCATAGGGCAGGTTGTAGCCCTCCATGAAACTCACGGCCATGGCCGGCGCGGTCTTGGCCTCGGTCCGGGTCAGGATCAGGCCGAACATCAATTCGTTCCAGGAAAAGATGAAGGAAAAGATGGCCGAGACGGCGACGCCCGGCATTGCCAGCGGCAGGCAAATCACGCGCATGATGCGGAATTGTGAAGCGCCTTCCAACCGTGCGGCCTCATCGAGGTCATAGGGAATGCCGCGAAACTGATCCGTCACGATCCAAATGACGATGGGCAGGTTGAAGGTCAGATAGATCAGGATCAGCGTGATATGCTTGTCGAGCATGCCCAGCGTCCGTGCGATCAGAAAGAAGGGCAGGGCAAGGACAATCGGGCTGACCATGCGGTTGGTGATGAACCAGAACCAAAGGTCTTTTTTGCCGCGAAACTCAAATCTCGCGAGCGCAAAGGCTGCGGGAACGCCCAGCACCAGCGCCAGTGCCGTTGTGCAAATGGCAATGATCAGCGAATTGATGAGCGTCCGCAAAACACCGTCTTCAAACAGCGCTTCCCGGTAGTTGTCCAGCGTCGGCTCAAAGAGCCAGACCGGCGGCGCTTCAAGGGCGACGATGTGCGTCTTCAATGACGTCGTCACCATCCAGTAAAACGGGAAGACGCAGACCGAAATGATCAGTGCGAGGAGGAGGACCTGCGACCAAAGGGAGCGAGAGGAGACCATGGCTCAGACCTCTTTGTAAAAGACGCGGATATAGATCTGCGCCAGTACGATGGTGATGATCAGCAAAATGATTGCCTGAGCCGAGGCCAGCCCCTGATCAAACGCCCGGAAGCCGACGCGCTGGATCATCAGCGAGATAAACTCGGTCGACGAACCCGGCCCCCCTCGTGTCAGGGTAAAGACCATATCAAAGAGCTTGAGCGTGTCGGCGGTGCGCAGGATCAGGACGGCGACCAATCCGGGGATCAGATAGGGAAGTTGCACATAGCGCAGGATCGTCCACTTGGATTTGGTCTCCAGCCGCGCGGCCTCTTCCACCTCGCCTGGCACCATTGTCAGGCCCGCCAGCAGGACAAGGGCCACAAAGGGCGTCCACTGCCACACATCCCAGAAGATGATCATGTAAAAGGCATTGTTGGGATCGCCGATCCAGTTGATATTGGCGCCCCCCATCAGCTGGTTCACAACGCCAAATTTCTGGTTGAACATGACCTGTCCCAGGAGGCCCACAACGGCATAGGTGGTGGCCATCGGCAGCACGAGGCTCAACCGCGCCAGGGTCTTGACCAGGGTCAGTCCAGGTTGATGCAGGACGAGCGCAATCCCGAGTCCCAGAGCGATCTGCAGCGGAAGTGCGGTACCCAGCAGAAAAAAGGTGCGCCCCATCGCCTGCCAGAATACCTCATCGGTCAGGACCGTGCCGTAATTCTCCAAACCGATGAATTTCACATTCCGCAGCTTGGTGAGATTAAAGAAATGCAGCGAGGTCCAGAGCGCATAGAGCAATGGTGCGATCCCGACAGCGGCCAGGCCGATCACCGCAGGGCCAATGAAGGCAAAGAGCGTTTTGCGAGATACTTTACCGCGCATTTGGACCTCCCCGGGCCTTCGTTGAGGCAACCGAGGGCGCGTTATCCGCGCCCACGGGTATAGCGTAACGTATTGGGGTTATTGTGCCAGCGGCTTGTCGCCCGAGTAATACCCGGCGGCTTCTAGCACCTCTTCCATGCGCTTGCCGATTTCTTCGGCGCCCTCTTCGGTGGTCACCTCACCCAGCATCATCTTCGTGCCCCATTCCTGCACGATCTCGGTGATTTCGGGCCACTCGGCAAAGCGCGGGCGGAATTCCGGAACACCGTCCTGCCAGCTTTCGACCAGCGCGGGGACGAATTTGTAGTCGTCCAAACCGTCCTGCTGATAGACCGACTGGCGTGCGGGCACGCCACCGCGTTCGAGATACTCGCGGGCATTGGCCTTGGAGGTTGCCCACTGGATGAAGAGGTAGGCTGCCGCCTGTTCTGCCTCATCCGCCTGGCTGGCCACAGCCAGCGAGAACCCGCCCAGAGCCGGCTTGCGGCCTGCCGGCCCCATCGGTTCGGGCGCGATCTCGACACAATCCGCAATGGCAGAGGTTTCGGGCGAAACCACGGTGGAATAGAAGGCCGACCATTCGGTGATTATCGCCACGTCGCCCTGCGCGAAGCCGTTGACCGTTTCGGCATGGTCATAGGCCACGATGCCATCGGGCATGTATTCCATCAGGTCCTGGCGGAACTTCAGTCCGGTTTGGCTTTCGTCGCTCATCAGGTTTGACTTGAATTCGTCATCCAGAAACGATCCGCCGAAGGGCCAGAGCACGCGTGCGAAGCTGTCTGCGGACTGAGTCTCGTTCCGCTTCGACTGCAGCGCAAAGGCATACTTGCCGTCTTTGGTCAGCGCCGGACCATAGACATCCTTCAGGTCCTCCCAGGTCGCGGGCGGACCATCAAAGCCGGCCTCTTCCAGCATGCAACGGTTGTAGAACATCAGGCCCGAGTAATTGTCGAAGGGCAGGCCATAAAGCGTGTCATTCCAGCCGCCGAAAGCGTTGAGCACCAGCGGGAAGAAGTCGTCGATATCAAGCTCCGGGTCCACCAGGTCCGGGAACTTCGCCTGCACGTCGGCCAGAGGCACGATCCATTCATTCTCGGCGAAGTTGCCGATCCAGACGAGGTCGATGAGCGCGATGTCCAGATCACCACCGGCCACGAAATCGCGCACCTGTTCTCCGAGCGCGTTCTCGTAGGGGTGCTTGATGATATTGACCTTGATACCGGTTTCTTCCTCGAAAGCCGGCAGCATGGCCTCGACGGCCTCGTAACCGGGGCGCAGCAGGAACACCACATCTATGGTTGTTCCGGCATAGGGGGCCGCGGCGTCCTTCAGGCTCCAGCCATGGCTGTCCGCAACGGCGCCCGTGGCCATGATGCTGATCACAGCCGCTGAGCAATACAGATTACGCAGAGTTCTCATGACGATTTTTCCTCCCTCATCATGCCTTTAGATGGATGTTCCATCTGCATTCTGGAACATACAAAAGTATTTAATTGACTTGAAAGTCAACACAAAGGTTTATTAAGTGATACAAAAGTTCGCTCGCGGTATGTGCCGCGTCGATCGGGAGGACACCGCCGTGGCTGGCATAAGACTGAATGGCATCAACAAGTTCTATGGCGACGTACAGGCTCTGTTCGATGTCACACTGGACATCGAAGACCGTGAGTTCGTGGTCTTTGTCGGCCCGTCGGGCTGTGGGAAATCAACGTTGCTGCGGACCATCGCCGGATTGGAGGCCGTTAACTCGGGCCGAATCGAAATTGACGGCCGGGATGTGACGGAATCTGAGCCGGCCGACCGGGATCTGTCGATGGTGTTCCAGTCCTACGCGCTCTACCCCCATATGAGTGTGCGCGACAACATGGATTTCGGCATGAAAGTCAATGGCTTCGAGCCCGCCCTGCGCAAGGAGCGCATCGCCGAGGCCGCCCGGATTTTGCAGCTTGAAGACTATCTGGACCGCAAGCCGGGCCAGTTGTCCGGCGGGCAGCGTCAACGGGTCGCTATTGGCCGGGCGATTGTCAAAAACCCCAAGGTGTTTCTGTTTGATGAGCCGCTCTCAAATCTGGACGCCAAGCTTCGGGTGCAGATGCGCGTCGAACTTGAGGGCCTGCACAAGCAATTGCAGGCCACGATGATCTACGTCACCCATGACCAGGTCGAAGCCATGACGATGGCGGACAAGATCGTGGTCCTGAACGCCGGCCGGGTCGAACAGGTCGGCTCGCCCATGGAGCTCTATCACAAGCCGAACTCCCGCTTTGTGGCCGAATTCATCGGCTCTCCGGCAATGAACGTGATTCCGGCCGACATCGGTCTGCGCGGACTGGACCTGGGTGAGTCGACTGCCTTCGTCGGCTGCCGCCCCGAACATCTGGAACTTGTCGGTACCGGAGACGGGCAGGCGGATGCGACGGTAAAGGTCAGAGAGCAATTGGGCGGGGAAAACCTGCTCTACCTCGACACGCGCGGTGGTGCCGAGATGGTTGCCCGCGTGGAAGGAGATGACACCACGGATGTCGGTCAGGATGTCGGCCTTCGGATCCCGGCGGACCGGTTGCACCAGTTCAACAGCGCCGGTCGCGCGATTTAATTCGCTTTGGTCGGATGCACCAGAAAGCGCCTCCAGATCAGCCGGATCCCAACCCCAAAGCGGATCTGTTTGCCGGTGTCAGGCTGTTGATTTTCGACTTTGACGGTGTGGTGGCCGACAGCGAGGTCATCTCGTTGCAGACATTGCAGGACGCATTGTCCCGCTTTGGGATCGACCTGTCGCTGCAAGAGGTGCGCGACCGGTTCCTGGGCCGGTCGCTGGCAACGGTGGAAGCCTTTCTGCGGGACCACCACAGCTCTGATACGCCGTCCGGTTTTGCGGACCACTGGCAAGACACGCTCTACGCCCGTTTTCGGGCCGAACTCATGCCCGTGGCTGGCATTCACACATTGCTCGCGGCGCTTGACCGTGACGGCATTCCCTATTGTATCGCGTCAAGCGGCACGCATGAACGCATCGGAGTCGCTTTGGATGCGATGCGCATGGCGCTACAATTTCGCGATGTTTTCAGCGCCGAGCAGGTGACCCGAGGCAAACCGGACCCCGATCTGTTTCTCTTTGCCGCATCCCAGGTTGGCGTTGCGCCGCAAGACTGTCTGGTTATCGAAGACTCCCTTTACGGTGTGCGCGCGGCCAAGGCCGCGGGCATGCGCTGTATCGGATTCGTCGGCGGATCCCATCTGTCCGGCGCGCAGGCCAGCCATGCCGACATGCTGTCCCGAGCGGGTGCGGATCACGTGGTCGAGGCATTTGCCGACCTGCCTTTCGGTTAGGGTTTTCTGAATCAACACAAGGTGTCCGGGCACTTGGCGCATGTTCGGCACGTCCTTTCGCGATGTCCTCCACCCGGCGGACGGCCACAACAGTTGATGCGGGTCACGCGGTCGCGAAACACCCTGGGCCTGCGGCGCCCAACCCGACGCATTGCGGCGGCATACGCCAGCTGGACGTCGTCACGCCATCAAACAGGAACCGGGTGGGACCCGGGGAAGGCTCAGCCGATCGAGCCTTCGTAGTCCAGTCGCGCTGCCTTCACGGTTTCCATGTTGTTGTCGGCCCAAAGAACAATGGGGGTCAGCAAGGCGACCAGCTCTTGCCCAATGTTTGTCAGTTCATAAGACACCGCGACGGGCGGGCCGGGATACACGGTACGCGTCAGAT
Source organism: Pseudomonadota bacterium (assembly GCA_039179965.1). Taxonomy (GTDB): domain Bacteria; phylum Pseudomonadota; class Alphaproteobacteria; order Rhodobacterales; family Rhodobacteraceae; genus Marinibacterium. The sequence goes on along the minus strand of JBCDEC010000012.1, from coordinate 13,497 downwards.
ATCCGTCGCGCTGCAGGCTCCGCAAATTCTCGGTCAGAACCCTCTGGGTCACGTCCCCGATCGTGCGTTTCAGTTCGCCAAAGCGCAAAGGTCCGTCCTCCAACGCCAGTACGATTATGATTTGCCATTTGCCGGTCACTTTCGAAAGGACCGTGCGGATCGGGCAGAGCAGCGCCTCTGCATCGTTGTGAACACCAACCGGGAGCATGTCATAAGGTTCCTGAATTGCACCAGAAACGCGTCGCATACTTTGGAGCATCGGATCAAGCCACCTTTCGGGCATCAGGTATCCTAAACCATACGACGTATCATTAAAGTGCGTAATTGTGCCTTGGTGCGAAATGAATACCATAGTTTCTGCATTTGAGTCGAAAGGACATCGCATGACTCCTCAGGAACTGGTCATCGCCCTCGTTACCGCCGTCTTCGTCGACTATGACGCTGACGCGGCGCGGCAGGTGCTGGCGCCCGACTACATCCAGCACAACCCGGTGATCCCAACGGGGGCCGACGGCCTTCTGAACCTGATCCCGGTGGCCAAGGACACCGGTTTGACGGTCACGACACACCGGATCATTTCGGAGGGCGATCTCGTCGTTGCCCACAACACGTTTGAAAACGCTGACGCCTTTGGGGCGCCTACGCTGGTCTCCTTTGACGTCTTCCGTGTCGAGGACGGTGTGCTCGTCGAACACTGGGATAATCTGCAGGTCCCTCCAGAAAAAACCGCGTCGGGGCGGACGATGACCGATGGCCCAACCCAGATCACGGATCTGGACAACACGGCGGCGAACAAGGCGGTGGTCGCTGGATTTGTCAGGGACGTCTTTTTGAACGGGGAACTGGACAAGGCGCCCAACTACATCATTGCCGATTCGGGCGCCTATCATCAGCACAACCCGCTTGTGCCAGATGGGCTTGCCGCGCTCGGGGCGGCTTTCGCGCAGTTGGCCGATGCCGGTCAGGGCTTTTCCTTCTCCGAGCTGCACATGATCGTGGCGGAAGGCAACTTTGTCTTCACCATGACCGAAGGCGCAATGGGCGATGTCCCCACGGCGTTCTTCGATCTGTGGCGGGTCGAAGATGGGATGATCGTCGAACACTGGGACACGATTGAACCCATCCCGGCGCAGATGGCCCATGACAACGGCAAGTTCTGATCACAACACCCCAGGACTACGCGCTACACCCCCCCAGACAAAGGAACATCGCATGAAACATTTGTATCCGGTGCGTCGGCTTGCATGGCTTGGGCTCATCCTACCTCTGATGTTTGGAGCCGTTCTGCACGCTGAAGATCAGAGCGAAATAGACCAAATCATCAACGTCCTGCTAAGCTATGAAAGCCACGTGAACGAAAGCAATGCTGAAGGTCTTGGCGCCCTCCACACGGACGACGCGATTTTGTTCCCTGACAGGTTCGACGTCTTTGAAGGCCAGCAGGACATAACCGGGTTTTATGCCTTCGCGTTCAGTGCACTGACGATCAACCTGGAATTCGCCATCGATCCCGATAACATCGTCATCTCTGATACCACCGCCTACGCCACCACCACCTCAACCGGTACCCGTTTCATCAAGGACGCGAACCAGACGGTGCCCGAGATCAACCGTGAACTCTGGGTGTTCGAACGGATCGACGGCGATTGGAAAATCGCGCGCTACGCGTTCAACAAATCGCAATGACCTGGCTTGCGGCGGCCACGCGCGCAACATGTCGGGCGGACCGACCCTGCCACAACATTTCATCCTGAGGAGCCATCGGTGACACAACACTGGACGTTATCCCCTGGCGAGGGCCTCGCCTCCCTCGCGCTCAAAGAGATCTCCGACGACGATCTTTCGCCCGGTCAGGCCCGCGTCGCACTCAAGGCCTGGTCATTGAACGCGCGTGATCTGATGGTGGCGCATGGCTTGTCACCGGTGAAGACGGCGCCCGAGCTTGTGCCACTGTCAGACGCTGCTGGCGTGGTGACCGAAGTGGCCCCAGATGTGACCGGCGTGGACGTCGGCGACCGGGTTGTGATCACATTCAACCCGGCGCACCAAAGTGGCGCCTTCGAGCCATACATGGGGGCCTTCGCCCATGGCGAGGCGGCGCAGGGCGTTCTGGCGCAGGATCGGGTTTTTGACGCGCGCGCCCTTGTGCGTTTGCCTGATACCGTGCCCTTGGAACAAGCGGCGTGTTTGCCTTGTGCAGCCGTGACGGCCTGGAACGCGCTCTTTGAAGCCGGGCAGTTGAAGCCGGGCCAGACCGCCCTTGCCACGGGCACCGGGTCCGTGTCTCTCATCGCGGTTCAACTGGCGAAGGCTGCCGGCGCGAGGGTCGGGGTGACCTCTTCCGATCCGGCCAAACTGGAACGCGCAAAAGCGCTCGGGGCGGACTTTGGCGTAAATTACCGCGAACGCTCTGACTGGGACGTTGCTGTTAAGGAGGTGACCGCAGGTCACGGGGCCGACGTGGTGCTTGAGACGGCCGGACCGCCGTCCATTGCCACGGCTGTCCGAGCCACGGCGCAGAATGGGACGGTTGCGCAAATTGGTCTCAAGAGCATGGACGGACCCGCCGTGCGCATGCTCGACCTGATGTTGAGTGGCGTGCGCCTTGTTCCGATCATGGTCGGGTCGCGCAGTTTGCTTGAACGCGTGGTGGCCGCTGTGGGTCAGAACTCAATCGAAATTCCCGTGCATCAGCGCTTTGATTTTGCCAACGCGCCAGCCGCCTTTGCAGCCCTCCAAGAGGGCAATGCCTTTGGAAAAGTCACGATAACCACCGGGTAAGGGAACAGGACATGGAACAGAAACTCGCGGGCAAAAGCGCGCTGATCACAGGCGCCAGCCGCGGCATCGGCGCCGTCATTGCCAAGAGACTGGCCGCCGACGGGGCCGCGGTGACATTGACCTATGTCGGCTCTCCTGATGCCGCCGATGCGGTGGTGCAGCAGATCTCCCGTGCGGGTGGACAGGCGCGTGCCATTCTCGCGGACGCCCGCCAGATTGGCTCTGGCGCCGCCGCGGTGGCCGATACGGTGACGCAGACAGGCGCGTTGGATATCCTTGTGTCAAACGCAGGGATCAACATCTCCAAACCCATCGAGAGCCTCGACATCGAAGACTACAGCGCGGTGTTTGACATCAACGTCCGGGCCAACTTCGAGATCATCAAATCCGCGGCCGCCGTCATGTCCCCGGGCAGCCGGATCGTGGCCGTGACCGCGACCATTGCGAACGACTACTTTGTGCCAGGCCTGGCGCTGTATGGGGCGAGCAAAGCGGCGGTCAACGGGTTCGTTCAGGGTTGGGCACGGGACCTCGGACCAAAGGGCATCACCATAAACGCCATCGTTCCCGGACCCATTGATACCGATATGAACCCGGATCAAACCGACCTCGCGACCTTCATCAAGGGACGGGTGCCGCTTGAACGCTATGGCCAACCCGACGAAATCGCAGCGCTCACATCCTTTCTTGTCGGGCCCGAGGCAGGGTTCATAACGGGCGCCCGCATGATCATCGATGGCGGGATGAGCGTCTGACCGTCCGGCCGCCGCCCTCGGGGGAGGTCAAATCCACAGAACATAACGCGTGAGGCAACGAAGGCGTCGCAGCACGCGCCCGCGCATCGAAAGGATCAGAAACACATGTCTCAGCCAAATTCTGCCGCGCCGCCTGCGGCCAAGATCACTCTGCAGCGCGCGATGAACGCGCTTTTCCGCGACTTTGACGAAGCCCGGATGCGCGCACTTTTTGCAGCCGATTACATCCAGCACAATCCGCATGTGCCAACCGGGCTGGACGCTGTGATCGGTCTGTTGCCGGTATTGAATGAGGCAAGTTTTGGCTACACCACACACCGCGTTCTCGAAGACGGCGACCTGCTGGCGACCCACACAACCTATCACAATGCGCAGGTGTTCGGCGCGAAAGAGGTCGTGGCCTTTGATCTGTGGCGTATCGAGGACGGCAAGATCGCCGAACACTGGGACGCCATCATTCCCAGGTATACGGAAACAGCCAGTGGACGAACCCAGACAGATGGCATGACTGAGGTTATCGATCAGGATAAAACTTCCGAAAACAAAGCGTTGGTCGAGAGCTTTGTTCGCACTGTTCTGATGAATGGCGACACGGATAAGATGGCCAATTTCATCCGCGACGGGGTTTACGATCAGCACAACCCGGTGGTCGGAGATGGCCCAGACGCGCTCAAGGCCGTGCTGGGAGAGATCAAGAACAATACGCTTCACCGGGTGGTCGGGGAGGGCAATTTTGTCCTCACCCAGGCCGAGGGGACGTGGGGCGACAAACCAGTCGCCATTTACGACCTGTTTCGCGTCGAGAATGGCAGGATTGCCGAACACTGGGACGTCCTACAGGAGGTTCCGGCCAAATTGGCGCATGAAAACGGGATGTTCTGAGCGTTTCGATACTTGGACTTCCGCCCGCTCCCCTGCCAAGGGGCGACTTGCTCAGCTTGACGAAAACTCCGTGATTGCCAAGACTTTCGCCCTTGGCGCAAAGCGGGTTACATTGCCTGATTGCGCGGCAATTGCAGCGTCCGGCGCCACACATAGCCAAGGGAATACCATGATCCATAAATCGACCGATCGACTGAGCGCGCGGCTTTGGGCCTTGGGGCTGCTATTGGTCACGCTGGTCCTGGCGCCCGCCGCCCACGCTCAGGACACCGGCGTTGATTTGTCGGCCAAAAACCTCACGGAAGCCGAGTTCCAGGCCATGCTGGGGCGGCTGAGCGATGAGCAGGTGCGCGAAATCCTGATTGCAGAATTCGCGGCCCGCAGGACCGAGGAGGCGATCCAGAGCGATGGGTTTCTGACCAACAGTCGCGACATTGGCGAAACACTGATGACCAACGCCGCCGCTCTGTTCGCCAAACTGCCCGAGCTTGGGGCCGGCATTGGCGTGATCTTTACGCGGCTGTCCGATGCCGGCGGTGTTGGCCGGGCCTTTCTGGCGCTCGCCATCAGCCTCGCGGCAGGCGGTATCGTACGCCACTACTGGCGTCGGCGGGGCGACGTGCGCCAGGTCGCGATTGGTGAGCGCAACCTTGGAAAAGGCGCTTACAGCTCGGTGTCAACAATCGTGGATGCAGCTTTTGTCCTGATCATTTCCCTGTCGGGCTCTGTAGCATTTGCGCTGACGGCCATGGCGGTGCTCTACCTGGTCTTCCACAATCCGGATATCCGCTTCTTTGTTTCAAGCTATGTGGCCGTCGTTACGGTGGTGCTGATTGTCCGATCCGTTGTGGACATCATGTTCCCGCGATCCTGGCCGATCTACCGGCTTGTCGCACTCAGCGATGAGGCAACGCGGCGGGTCCACTGGGTGGTGATCGGGCTGTCCAGTCTCTGGATGTTCGAAACCACCACATCCGATGTCATGGCACAGTTCGGCGCGCCTGCCGGAACGCCGGATCTGCTGACCATGCTGCTTGGCATCCTGTGGATTACAATGGCGCTGACGGGAACCTACTGGATCCACCGCGCCACAATCGACCTGTTGCCGACACTCGAAGACCGCTCACTTGTCGCCATGTTGTCGCGCAACTGGGCCGCCATCACTGCAGTCGCGTTCCTGTTGACCTGGGTGATCTTCTCCGGCGGCGCATTGGTGAGCGGCAATGTCGACATCGTCGCCACAAACATATTCGTCACCATGCTGGTGTTCCTTGGGCTCTGGGTCAGTTACCGGATTCTGGTCCACTACCTGCGCGCCCAGACCATGGACAATGCGATAAAACTGGCCATCGGCAACACGGCCCGCGCGCTTCTGTTCGCGGCCGGCCTGCTCATTGTCCTGTCAACCTGGGGTCTGGATCCGGCAGCGCTTGCGGCAAGCGGCGCGACGGGGCGGACGGTGCAAACCATTGTCAACGTTTGTCTGACGGCCATCATAGGCTGGGCCATCTGGGACTTTCTGCGCACGATCATCGATGTGCGCGTCGCGGCCGAGCATCCCATGGATGAAGACGATGAGAGCGGAGATGCAGAAGGCGGTCTGGGCGCCAGCCGCACCGCAACCCTGCTTCCATTGCTGCGCTCGACGGCGCTTGTGGTCATCGGCGTGACCTGTCTGTTCGCCGCGCTCTCCAGCCTGGGCGTCAACGTCGGCCCGCTGGTGGCTGGCGCCGGTGTGATCGGGCTGGCCATTGGGTTCGGGGCGCAAACGCTGGTCAAGGACGTGGTGTCAGGCGTGTTCTTCTTGATCGACGACGCCTTTCGCCGCGGCGAATACATCGATCTCGGCGCCGCCAAAGGTACGGTGGAACGCATTTCGGTGCGCAGTCTGCAGTTGCGCCATCATCTGGGCGCTGTCCACACCATTCCGTTTGGAGACATCGCGACGCTGACCAACTACTCGCGCGACTGGGTGATCATGAAACTGCCTTTGCGCCTGACGTTCGATACCGATCCCCAGGAAGTCAAAAAGATTGTCAAACGGATTGGTGCGGAGTTCATGGAAGATGAACTCGTCGGTGAGGGTCTGCTTGAACCGCCCAAGTCACAGGGTGTGATCCAGATGGAAGACAGCGCCATGATCCTGCGGGTCAAGTTCAAGGCCACCCCGGGCAAACAATTCACCATCCGCCGCGAACTGTTGCACCGCATCCGCGCAGCCTTTGAGGAGGCGGGTATTCGCTTTGCCAACCGCGAGGTCACCGTCCGAGTCAATGAGGATGCCACGCCGGCCGAGCGAAGAGACGCCATCAATGCGGCCGCCTCCGAGGCGGCTTCGGCGGAACAACCTATGACCTGAAGGGTCTTTTTTTGAACCGGTTGCACGGTTTGTCCCTTGGTCCAATGCCCAATTGGAGAGGACGCGCCGGGCGGGGCGCCGCCTTGTGCCCATCGGTCGAAATGCCTGATTTGGTCGCCCTTTGGATTGCCCGCCTGATCCCCGAGCGGGTCTGACTTTGCCGACTTGGCGCACCGATGCTTGAGAACGGCTTCGCCCGGCAGGGTCGATGTTTTGGTCGCGCATAGCGTTTGGCGTAGTCGAAATAGAATAGCGCCGGACGCGGCCAATATTGACGAGTCCGGTGAACCTATTTGCATGACCGCCGGGCCTGCACGGCACCGGCGGTCATGACGGTCAATCAAGGAAGCGATCAATTGTCTCGGCAACGGCATTCGGATGTTGATGTTGCGGTCCGTGACCGGCGGCAGGGAAAATCGCCAATTGGGCATTTGGCAGTTCGGAAAAGAGGACTGCTTGCGCTTGGACGGTAAAGAATGCGTCGTTGTCACCGTTGATGATCAGAACCGGGTCGTCGACGCCGGACAACCCGTCAAAGTACCCATTGTCCGTATTGAACCAGAAATCCTGAATAGCGCCTGTTTGCGTTTGCATGACTGAATGTCCCGTGACCGGCTCATCGTCCCGGCGTGCCGCATCGATCCGATCAAAGGACGCCTGCGCCCGGGCTTTGCTCTTGGGGTCATCGGCAAAGAAAAGATACGCGCGGTCTTCATCTGCATAGGTTGTTTTTCCATCCGCCCGGCTAGGTTTGACGGCCACGTCAAAGACGCCGTCTTTGGGGCCCGGGGTATGGTCGGACGCCGCCGGCCCGGTGCCGATCAGAACCACCTTTCGGACCAAGTCCGGGTAATCAACCGCAACCGCCTGGGCTGTAAACCCACCCATCGACCATCCCAGGATGTCGACTGCTTCAAAGCTCATCGCATTGGCAAAGGCAGCCACATCTGCGGCCATACCTTTGATCGTTCCCGGCACGCTTCCACCGGAGGATGATATGCCCGCCTGGTTGAAGGCGATCACCCTGCGGTGGTTTGCGAGCGCGTCAAGGAATGCAGGATCCCAATCATCCATGTTCGCGCGATAGCGGGTGATCAAGATCAATGGAGTGCCGGGGTTGTCTGCTCCTAGGTCCCGATAGGCATAGCGGATACCGTCGGCTTCGAGAAAGCGGGTTGGTTCGCTGGGGGCGTCGGCGAAGGCCGAGTGGGGCAATATGGCGAGCGCGGCACAAACGGCCGCCATCAGACTGAAGCAACGTGTCATACATGATCTCCTGTTGAACGGGCGCGCGATGCGCCCGTTGCGCGCGTCCAAGGATGCATGCTCCAGGCCGACGGGTCTTTCAGGTTCGCTTTCGCTTCAAATTCTTGCGTCACCAACCGATGCGAACCGCCCAGAACAGCAATTTTTTGAAATAAGTCACGGCTGACCTGCTGGTAGAATTCTGCTGCTCTACCGGCCAAAATGAGTCGGGGAATGGAATCCGAACGCAAGACGATGAACTGAGACGAGTGATGTGCACAATCCATCGCCGACTGAGGGTCGGGGACTCAAATGCCTTTCAAGGTGTGCAGCTCCATGAATGAAGCGGCGTTTCTTCAGCATGGCACCCGACACAAGCGGATGCCGACAGCCCCGGATATCGGCGATCGCGTCGCATATGAACGCGTCGCCATCGACCTCATACCGGCCCGTCCGATTGAGGTAAATTTCGTCTCAGACTGCGACGTCATCACGGTTCCGCTCGGGTTCTCGACCTGGAGGCGGTCCTTTGACAGCGAAAAGATTACTTTCACCGAATCCTCATTGGGACACATGAACGTCCACTGGAAGGGTGTTGAATGCTACGTGGCGAACCGCTCGCATGCCTGCGAGATGATCGCATTCATCATTGACCCAGCTCTGCGGGAGGGGATCTCCCAAGACCTGAGCATGGCATCCCTGCCGGTCGAACTACGCTCATTCGGGTCATTGCCCACGCCCAAGGCCAGTACGCTCGCCCCGTATCTGCGAAAGCTGCACCTGTCAGGTTTGATACAGGGCCAGCTCGCAGCAGAGTCGCTCGCTGCGTTGGTGCTGACGGATATCCTGGAAACCTTGTCTGGCACCAAATTGGACGAGAAACGGAGCGGACGGCTCGATGAGCGTCGTTTGAACATTCTCACGGAACTCATTGAAACGCATCTCGACGCAAACTTCGGTCTCACGAACATGGCGGAGGCGATTGACATGTCGCCCTACCATTTCGCACGCGCCTTCAAGGAGTCTACCGGCCTGAGCCCGCATCAATACGTGATGGAGCGCCGAATTGGCCGGGCACGCGTGCTGATGAGCACCACGTCAGCAACCCTTGCCGAAGTTGCCTATGCCACAGGTTTTTCAAGTCAGGCGCACATGACCAACGTCTTTCGCAGGAAACTTGGGGTCACACCGGGCACCTATCGCAGTCTGACGCACCATTGATAAATGCAGGCGCAACGGACCCAAAATGGATCACCGATCCTCGCGCCGCAGAAACATGTCCTGCGACGGCGACGGTCGCTTGAAGATCCACCTGAACCGGGGATGCCTTGCCTCGGAAGCCGTTTCGAAACGCCGGCCATGATCGTTGATCTCAACACCGCCGATCCGTTCGCCGCGAATTTCGAGTGTCCGGATTTCATCTTTTCGCTGCAGCTTGGACGCCGTGACTACGACATCGCAATTTCGTCGGACAAGATGATCAGTCGCAGTCTTGTTCCCGGCTCTGTGACCGTCTCGCCCAAGGGCAGCGTCATCAAGGCCATAACCGGCGCAGTGAATGCAGAGTTTCTTGCATTCTGCGTCAGCAGTGGCAGCGTAGCGGAAGCCTTGGACGCGGCTGGGCGCGTTCCGAACGATTTGCGGATTGTGCCAGACCTGCAGCATCCGGACATTCCGAACCTTGCCCAAATGATGCGCCGGTTCCTTTTGTCGCCTGATCGCCGCACGTATATCTATGGGGAAACATTGGGGCTTGCGATTCTCCTCAACGTGATCGCCTCGCTTGAGGCACCAAAAGTTGCGCCGCGCTTGGCGCTCTCTGCGCGGCAAGTCAGTCAAGTCTGCGACTATGTGGATGCGCATCTTGCGGAGCAACTGAGCTTGGCCGATCTTGCGCGTCTGCTGTCCATGAGTGTCTACCATTTCAATCGCGCTTTTGGCGCGACGATGTCCATGAGCCCCTATCAGTACATCATCGAACGTCGGGTTGTTTACGCGCGCGAGATGTTGGCCGACCCCCAACTCTCCCTGGCGGATGTCGCCTATGCTGTCGGTTTTTCGAGCCAAGCGCATATGACCGATGTGTTCCGCAAAAGACTGGACACCACCCCCGGTGCCTATCGCAAAGAGGTTTTGAAGTAGGCCCGGCACGATGAGGTGCCGCACGGACAAAAGCGCATCTGCGTCAACGCGGATGTGGAATAGGGAGCACGAGCCCTGTCCGACAAGTTTGCCCGGTGCGCAGAGGTGCATCGAACGGAGCGCAGATCGTGTTCCCTGAAACGTCTTCGAGACCCGGCCCAACGACAAGTTCGAAGTCCTTGTCCGGGTCCATGCCAGGCCAATGCCAGATCAGCGAATTGCCGACAAAGACAGACTGCTTCGCAACGAGGTCACCGCCGACTTCGCGCAAGCGGAGCATCGACACCACAGATTGCGTATCCATCGATCGGTCAAACCGCACTCGGATCTCATTGGACGTGCGGGACAAAAGCCAGTCTGTTGCATTCAGCGATCGGTGCTCAGCCGGCCCAGCAACAAACCAATGTTCGGTGGTCGAGGATAGGGGGCGGTTGGTTGCATCTGCCATGCTTGCGGACACCCGAATTGCATAGGTTTCGCCCTCGACCAACGGCGCGCCCAACTTTGCATTTGGGCCCACACCGCGCTTCAACCGCCCGGGATCGAACATGACCGTCAGACGTTTTTGATCCGCTGACCAAAGCTCAACGCCAAGGTTCAGAAAAGCGCGCGGTACTGTGCGTCCAGCCGCGTCAATCAAGGAGACAAAGTCCTCAACCTGACCACGCGCCATCGGGGTTGCAAAAGAGATGTGAAACCGCAGCGTATTGGCTGGCCAATGGTCCCCAGACGGCGCCACTTGCGACACGCCCACTTGGCCAACGGTCTTGTCTGCCGGAACCGAGATCGGGATGGTCAGAGGACCGGACGCGCCATCAAGATGCAGATCGTATGCCTGACCGGCCATGAGGGGCCAGGTGGAGCGCAGCACGATGTGCCCTGCCTGGTCGCGCTCAATCAGGAGCGCAACACCCATGCTTTGACCACCCAGCCGGAGCTCCGCCGCACTCGGTGCCTCAGACCAGACAAGAATGGCCTTTCGGTCCTCCGCCAAGCGCCAGGCAGTATCTGCCAAAGACGGTGGGCTGGAAGCCAGGGCGAAGAGCGACGCGACAAGGCAAATCAAACGCAGCATTTCAAAGGTCCAACGGAGGAAAGTTGCGGTACCCGTAGGGGTCAGGCGCACCGGGCCAGTTCATTTCCACCATGTGTTCTGTGCGATCGAAAAAGAATGGCGCCAGCAGGCTGCGCAATTGCAGGACATCTGGGTTCTCGGGATCTGGGCGCACGATCACGGCCCAACTGTCATTGATCATCGCCAGATGTTGCGCGCCGCTCAGAGGAACAGGCTGGCCAACCAGACCATCGGGGCCAAAGTTCATGGGCACTTCGACGGGCATGGGGTCAGCCGACGCAATATCGGCCAGTGCGATCTGGTTGGCAGACCGATGTGTGTGGGTGACCAGAATATTCGGCGCGCCGTCAAAGGCATTGGTGAAGGGGACCAGATCTATGGGCGAGTTTCCGTACCCAAGCTCGCCAATCATCTCACCGCGCACTTCGGCACCATCGCGCAGATCGCTCAATGGAATGCGCACCAGCGGTGTGCAGGCATAAACCGCAACAAGCGTCTCAACTCCGTCGAGGATGGCGATTGTCTGTGCGATGATCGGGGCGCGGGTTTCCCATTGACCGTGGACCGCATGCCAAATCTCAATTTGCGTCTCGGTTTCGCTGGCACTGCCGAATGGGAACGGTACCCGGCGCAGCGTGGAGTTGAAACTTTCACCGGACACGCCTGCCACGAAAATCTCGCCGTCAAAATAGTCAATGTCGGTGATTGCGTAGCTTCGGGTCAGCTGACCGAATTCTAGACTTCCGTCGGCGACGGGTGTTTCGAGCATATGTACCGTCGACGGCAAACGCGCCAAATCGAGCACGCGCAAGGCCCCATCGTCCACCGTAGCCAGAATGGGCAGTGCATCTGGCCCCAATCCGCGACTGGCGGAGACAAAGATCTGACCGGTGCCAGAATGCACGGTGACATCGTTGATCGCGATCTGACTTGCAGGCGCCGACACTTTCGCTCCAAGCTCTGCCTTGAGATCAGCGACAATTGCGCGTCCTTCAAAGGTCTCAGCCCGCCCAAGAGGGTAACCCGATTGGTCTGACAAGACGTCTGAGAGGTCGAAAGCAAATATCCGGTCGCCGAACGTATCGCCCACAAAGAGCGTGTTACCGGGGCCAAAGGTCAGAGACCCTGCCGAGTTCGGCTGACTATGAGCCAGTCCCGGAGAAATCAGAGCCGCAAGCGCGAGGGTGGATGCAGCGAGTCGTTTGAATGCGGAAGTAGACGTGCTCATAGGGTTCTCCTTGACGTAATGCGCACCAAAATACGCTCTGTGCCAGTGCGGTCTTCCATGATTGCGCTGTTCCGAAATCTTGCGATTGCCCTTGTCCAGCGCATCCAAATTTTGTGGTCGAATAGGCCTGAACGTACGATGCAAATCACCAAGCTCGGATCACCAGCATTGTTTAGTGTTAGGAAGCGCCAAAGTTTCAAACGCTTCTGCTTGCACAAAAAGGGGGGAGGGCCGCGCGTAACCAATGGGGCATTCGTTTGGACGTCGCACGGGTCGCAGTCGAAGCAAGTTTCGCCAACCCGCCTTCGGATCATTCGGCTTTAGGTCCGGAAGGTCGCGCATATGGTTATCCAAAGCGTCTGCATGGAAGGACGGCATTTGACCAGAGTTGCTGCCGCTGGGACGTGTTCCAACATCAGAAAACACGGGAACTTCGACATTGATCATGTGTGCGACGGCCCATGGCGAACCCTGTCTCCCTGCTCTCATGCGTCCATCGCTTCGGCAACGCGGTCTGGCGTAAACGGCATGTGTCGCAACCGTTTGCCATGAGCTGCATAAAACGCGTTGGCGATCGCCGCCGGCACCATCGGTGTGCCCACCTCGCCGACACCGACGGGTGGAGCGTCGACCTTTGCCATGTAAATCTCGATTTCAGGCACTTGGGCCGCGCGCGTAATTTCATAGTCCCAAAAATTGCTTTGCACGACCTCGCCGTTCTCGATGTCGATTTTTTCGCTCAGCGCCATGGAGATGCCGAAGACAATGCCGCCTTCGATCTGATTGCGGGCGTTGTCGGGAGTGACAATCAGGCCCGCGTCAATGGCGGCCCAGAACTTCGTCACTCGAATTTCATCAAAGTCGGCTTGCACTTCGATCTCGGCGACACCCGCGGCCATGGACGAACTATAACCCGCGAAAGACAACCCAAGCGCTCGGTCTCCGCGGGTATGCCAATCCGACATCTCGGCCACCTTTTCCAGCAAGTGACGTCCCCGCGGGTTGTCGGCCACCAGATCCAGCCGGAAGT
>JBCDEC010000011.1:0-34210 GCA_039179965.1 Pseudomonadota bacterium | reverse complement strand
TCGGTCATGCGGGCAGGGTCGGCCTGGCGCACCATCATTGTCCGGCTGGCCGATTGGATCACGCCGCCGGCCGCGCCAATCAGCCCGCCCATGACATAAAAGGCGATGTCCGGCAGGCTGGAGCCCTCGGCGACCGCAAGGCCAAAGACCCGCGTCGGGCTGATGAAGATAATGCCCGCGGCCACCAGACTGAGGACCACGATGCAAGAGGTGATCACCGGTTTGGGGCCAAAGCGTGCGTCGCAATGACCACCCAGCCAGGCAAAGACGGCGCCGAAAATGATGGCGGTGATCCCGAAGATGCCGGTATCGACCACCGACCATCCAAGAACGCCCGAGGCATAGATGCCGCCGAATGCGTACATGCCATTCAGCCCGTCGCGGTAAAACATGGACGATCCGAGATAGGCGAAAAGCGACGGTCTGCGAGGCAGGTTGCGCAGGGTGGCCAGCACGTCCTTGAGGGCCGTGCCCAATGTGGAGCCGGCCCGGGCCGCGGCTGCGGGTTCGCGCACCCACAGAAAAAACGGCACCATGAACACCATGTACCAGATGGCGGTGAGGGGGCCGACAAACCGTGTGCCCTCGCGGGTCGCCGCATCCAGTCCGAACGCGGGCGGCAAACCGATCAGCGTCCTGCCGGTCGTGGCGCTCTCGGCGAAAAAGCACAGCATCACAACGAGGGCGAGCAATCCGCCAGCATACCCGAAGGCCCAGCCATTGCCCGAGATCAGCCCAAGCTCGGAGCGTGTTCCGAGGCTGGGCAGCATCGAATTGGTGAAGATCGTGGCAAATTCCATCCCGATCATGCCGATGGCAAAGAACCCGAGGATGATGACGATGTTGAAGTGATCCGGCGCCGAGAACCAAAGCCCGCCGGCCCCCACCACATACAGCGCCGAAAACCCCCAGATCCAGCGGAGACGATGGCCCGACAGATCCGCCTTGGCCCCGAGAACGGGAGCAAGAATCGCAATCACCACGCCGGCAAAACCGATGCCAAACCCCCAAGCGGCCTGTGCGGTCGTCCCATCGCCTAGAAGCTCGCGCACATAGGGGGCGAAGATGAAGGTAACGAGGAGGGTGTTATAGGGCTGGCTGGCCCAGTCAAAGAAGTACCAGCCCCAAAGTCGCTGGCGCTTGGCGCGCATATTGGTCATGCCTGATCCCAGATTTTAACCAGTTATGACCAAGTTGCGCCCATAAGAGCAAGTGCAAGATCGGAACGCGGTGCTTGGACCCTTGCTCTGGCGGCATGGTCCGATTACCTCCGTTGTGCAGAAGCAGGATGTCGCGCCGCGCCGTATTGCGCCAGGGCGCGGGCATCGCAAGAAGGAGATTGAGACGATGATGGCGATCTATGGGCCGCTACAGCTGATCCTGAGCGTCGTGTACTTTATCATGATCGTGCATATCATCATGAGCTGGCTGATTAACTTCCAGGTTCTGAACACGCGTCAGCCGCTGGTGTATCAGATCTGGTCCGGGCTGAACCAGCTGCTGGAACCGATGTATCGTCCGATCAGAAGGATCCTGCCGGATACCGGCTCCCTGGATCTGGCGCCGCTGGTGGCGCTGATCATTGTGATCTCGCTGCGCCAATACGTCCTGCCCACCATCTTCGGATTGTACTGAGGTCTGAGCGGGCGAGAAAATTCGCCGAATTTTCTCAGCGGCCGGGGCCAATCGGGGTAACAGGCGGGGACCGAGAAAATGCGGCGCATTTTCTGCGCGCGTGGTGGTGTGACGCGGCTGGCGGGCCGGTGCAAGGCTTGCCGCTGGACCTGCCATCTGCAATGATTCGCCCAACCATAAGGCAGACACCAAGAGGCAAGAATGGAGCGCGCCCAATCGCTCTTGAGCGGCGTATTCGGCTTTGACGATTTCCGCCCCGGGCAAGAAGAGATCGTCTCGGCCGTCGTCTCCGGCGACAATGTTCTGGCGATCATGCCGACAGGCGGCGGAAAATCCCTGTGCTATCAGTTGCCCGCGCTGTTGCGGGGCGGGGTCACGCTGGTCATTTCGCCGCTGATCGCCCTGATGCGCGATCAGGTGCGTGCCTTGCAGGAATTTGGCGTCGTGGCCGGTGCGCTGACATCCGGCAATACCGAAGAAGAAACCGACGCGGTCCATGCGGCGTTGCAGGCGGGCGAGCTGCGGCTGCTCTACATGGCGCCGGAACGTCTGGCCGCGCCGGGCACCGTGTCGGCCCTGCGCCGCGCGGGGGTGTCCATGATTGCCGTCGACGAGGCCCATTGCGTGAGCCAGTGGGGCCACGATTTCCGTCCGGACTACCTTGCCATAGGCGCCTTGCGACAGGCGCTCGATGTACCCCTGTCGGCCTTTACCGCCACGGCCGATGCGCAGACCCGGGCCGAAATCGTCCAGAAGCTGTTTACCGGCGCCGATGCGCCCCGCCAGTTTCTGCGCGGATTTGATCGCCCCAACATTCATCTGGCCTTTGCGGTCAAGAACCGGCCGAGGCAACAGATCCTCGACTTTGCCGGGGCGCGGCGCGGGCAATGCGGCATCGTCTATTGCGCCACGCGGGCGAAGACGGAGGATCTCGCACGGGCGCTGGTGGGCGAAGGTCACGGTGCAGTGGCCTATCATGGCGGCATGGAGCCACAGGACCGCCGCACGGTCGAGGCGCGTTTTGCCCGCGAGGACGGTTTGATCGTGGTGGCCACGGTCGCCTTCGGCATGGGCGTCGACAAACCCGACATTCGCTGGGTGGCCCATGCGGATTTGCCCAAGTCGATTGAAAGCTACTACCAGGAGATCGGCCGATCCGGGCGGGATGGCGGGCCGGCGGAAACGCTGACGCTGTTTGGCCCCGAAGACATCCGGCTGCGGCGCGCGCAGATCGACGAAGGCCTGGCGCCGCCCGAGCGCCGCGCCGCCGATCACACGCGGCTCAATGCGCTTCTTGGCCTGGCGGAGGCGATGACCTGCCGCCGCCAGGCCCTGTTGGGCTACTTTGGCGAGACGGAGGTGTCCTGCGGGCGATGCGATCTGTGCGACACCCCGGCAGAGACTTTCGATGCCACGACCCCGGTGCGCATGGCGCTGTCGGCCATTCTGCGCACCGGCGAGTATTTCGGCAGTGGCCATCTGATCGACATCCTGCTGGGCCACATGACCGACAAGGTGAAGGCGCGGGGTCATGACGGTCTGCCGACCTTCGGGGTCGGAACGGACTATGACAAGCGACAATGGCAGGCCGTGTTCCGGCAAATGATGGGGCGGGATCTGGTGCGCCCGGATCCGGAGCGCCACGGCGCCCTGCGCATGACCGAGGCCGCGCGCCCGATCCTGCGCGGCGAGGACACCATCCTGCTGCGCGCTGACAGCGTGCAACAGGCAATCGCGCGTCCTTCGGTCAAAGCCATGGTGGTGGAGGAGGATGCCCCGCTTTACGCCGCGCTCAAGGCCAGGCGGCGGGCGCTGGCCGAGGCGGCGCGGGTCCCGGCCTATATCATCTTCAATGACCGGACGCTGATTGAAATGGCGGAGGCCAGGCCGGAGACGCTGGATCAGATGGCCCGAATCTCGGGCGTGGGCGCGAAGAAGCTGGAGCGATACGGAGCCGCGTTTCTGGAGGTGATTTCAGGCGATATCGTGGAACCGCTCCATCCGGCCCGTCGCAAACTGGCAACGCGGGGCTCGGGCGCGGTGTTCGACCGGCTCCAGGAGGTGCAAACCGGCCTTCTGCGCGGCTCGGACGGGACCGAAAAGCCCCTGAGCTGTTCGGCGGGAGAACTGGCCAAGGTGGCGCAACTCAGCGATCGCGATTCCGCACAGCTGGAACGGCTGCTGGGCCCCCGCAAGGCCGAGCGGTTCGGGGCTGCGTTTCTGGACGTGTTGCGCGATGTGTCCTGAGGCACTCCGTGTGGAGCGGGCGGGCAGGCTGGCCGCGCGCCCACCCGCCCGCCCCGCGCGTCCAGCCTGCCCTTTTGCGCGCGCAACGCTATATATGGGACGATGCAAAGAGGAGAGACGGCAATGCTCGTGGTGATTTCGCCGGCCAAACGGCTTGACTGGTCGGATTATGCCGGAGAGATGACGGCACCCGCTTTTGAACCGGATGCACAGCGTCTGGCCAAGACCCTGCGGAATTTGCCGCTGAGGGACATCAAGGCGCTGATGGCTCTGAGCGATGATCTGGCGCGCTTGAACCGCGACCGGTACCGGAGCTTTTCTGACTCGCCACAGCCCGAGGTGCTGCGGCCGGCGGCCTTGGCCTTTGCCGGTGACACCTATCAGGGGCTCGACGCGGGCTCGCTGGATCCCGAGGAGATGGCCTGGGCGCAGGATCATCTGCGCATTCTCTCGGGGCTCTACGGTCTCTTGCGCCCGCTTGATGCCATCCAGCCCTACCGGCTGGAAATGGGCAGCCGGTTGAAGACCCGCCGGGGCAAGACGCTCTATGACTACTGGCGGGCCGCGCCGGCCAAGGCCCTGAAGGCGCAGGCCGAGGCTCTTGGCACGGATGTTCTGATCAATTGCGCCAGCCAGGAGTATTTCGGGGCCGTCGATCTCAAGGCGCTTGGCCTGCGGGTCATCACCCCGACCTTTCTGGAGGACAAGGACGGCGCACCGAAGATGGTGTCTTTCTTTGCCAAGCGGGCCCGCGGCAGCATGGCGCGTTTTGTGATCCAGACCCGGCTGACAGCGGCAGAGGGCGTGCAGGACTTCGATTACGGCGGGTACCGCTATGATCCGACGCGCTCGCAGCCGGACCAGCCCGTTTTTGTGCGCCCCTACGAGGCGGCCGGGCTCGCCGCCTGAGGGTCAGGCAGATTCACGCAAGGGCGGGCGGACATCGGCCGGCGCGTGTTGCGCGATCCGGTCATGGATCAGCGCCTTTCGCAAAGGCTTGGTGAGGTAATCGTCGAGACCGGCGGCCAGAACACCCTCTCTATCGCCGTCCATCGCATGGGCCGTCATGGCGATAATCGGCACGTGCCTGCCGGTGCCGGCCTCTGCCGCGCGAATATGTGCGGTCGCCTCCTTGCCGTCCATACGGGGCATGGAGATGTCCATGAAGATCATGTCGGGCACAAAGTCGCGATGGGCCGCCACCGCCTCCTCGCCGTTGCTTGCAAAACAGAGTTCCACATCGAGATCCTTGATCATCTTGCGAAACACCAGCTGGTTGGTCTTGTTGTCCTCGGCGGCAAGGATGCGCAGGGGACGATCGGCTTCGGTTGCGGGCGCGGGCGCGGCCGGTAGGTCGGCGGCGGCGGGGGCCATGGTCAGGGTCATCCGAGGCGCGGTGGGCATGTCGACCGGTGCGGCCGGCTCTGGTTCGGGCAGCGCCTGATCCGGCAGATCGCTGAGAGCCGAAAACACCTCGCTGCGCGACAGGGGGGTTTGAAGAACGCCCTGAACCAGGGGCCGGGCCGGTTCGTTTTCCGCAAAATCCGGCGTTGCGCTGAGCACGAGGATCGGGCTCGCAACCCCCTTCTCGCGCAGCGCTTCGGCCAGTTCAAAACCATCCATCTCGGCCATGGAATGTTCGCAGATCACCAAGTTGGTGCGGCTGTCGATCGCCTGCAGCGCGGTGGGGGACTGATCGTAGCAGGTCACGCTCAGCCCAAGCTGGGAAAGTTGCTTTTCCAGAATTCCGGCGTGGACCACATGGTTTTCAACGACCACCACATTGCGCAGTCCACGGGGCAGACGCGGCGGTGCAGGTTGCGGCCCATCCGCGACCGGGATGCCAAGCTGAAAGCCGAAACAGGAGCCTTTGCCCTCCTGGCTGTCGACCCAGATCCGACCGTTCATCATTTCGACCAGCCGGCGGGTGATCGCGAGACCAAGCCCGGTGCCTTCGAACTGCCGGTTCTGTTCGCCTTCGACCTGGTTGAATTCGCCGAAGATCAGGTCGGCCTTGTCCGGCGCAATGCCGATGCCGGTGTCCTCGATCGTGACATGGATCGACGCCTGTTCGCCGGCCCGGTCCGGCACGCCGGTCACGGCAATCAGCACATGACCACTGAGCGTGAATTTCACCGCATTTCCGATAAGATTGGTCAACACCTGCCGGATCCGGCCGGGATCGCCGACAAAGCGGGTGGGCAGGAAGATGTCGTAGTCGATCAGCAGCGCCAGGCCCTTTTCGCGCGCCGCTGGCCGCAGCAGCATCACCACTTCGTGGATGCAGCGTTCCAGATCGAAGGGTTCGGGATGAAGCGTCAGCTTGTCCGCTTCGATCTTGGAGTAATCGAGCACGTCGTTGATGATCACCAGCAGGGCTTCGCCGGAGTTCTTGATGGTCGAGACGTAGAGCTTCTGTTCTTCGCTCAACTCGCTGTCGGCGAGCAGTTCCGCCATGCCGACCACACCGTTCATCGGCGTCCGGATCTCATGGCTCATATTGGCCAGGAAAGAGGATTTGGCCCGATTGGCCGCTTCGGCGCGTGACCGTTCCTCTTTCAACTGCGTCTCGTAGCGGACGATCTCGGTGATGTTCAACGCCAGGCTCACCACATCGCCGCCATGGCCGCGCTGATCGACCAGCCGGATGTATTCGTCGTTCCAGAGCCTGACCGTGATGGGTTCGGGGGTCGGTGCATGCCAGCGCTCGGCCATCATGTGGCGCCAGTCGGCCGCCCGGAACGCGCCGGTATCGACGATGCCTTCCTCGGTCATGACCTGCAGGATCTGGGTATAGGCGACCCCGGGCGCGACCTCTTCAAGATCGTCAAACAGGGCGAGATAGGCGGAATTCGCGCCGATCATGATGTTGTCTGCGTCAAAGAACGCAAAGCCATCCCGAATCGACTGAATCGAATGCCACAGCCGCCGTTCGGCAAGCTCGATCTTCTTGTTGGCCTGGGTCAGATCCGTGCGAAAGCGTTCGTTCTCATCGCGAACGGTGGCGACCTCTGCCTCGGTCTTGCCGATTTTCTTTGTCAGTGCCAGCGCATGACGGCCCAGCTTGCGATTTGCTGCGGACAGTTCCGCCTGTTTGAGTTCCAAGAGCCGTTCGGCGGCCAGGCGCGCGCGCCGCTCTTCGGCAAGTCTGTTGGCAAGGCTCATGCCCCGGATGCTCCCGTCGATCTGTGTCAGGCATCCTTAAGGAACACAGTGAAGAATGACTTAATCTGCCGGGAATCGTTGCCAGGTTGCGGGGCGGCATGCGACCCTGCCTGTGGTGTGTGAAGGAGAGTGAGATGCGTTGGGTACATGCTTTGGGGGTCGCAGTGACCTTGGCCATGGCCGCAGCCCCGGTCGTCGCGCAGCCGGTGCCAGAGACCCGTTTTGTGGTCACACAGGACGTGGATTTCTACGGGTCCGACCTGCAGGCGCTGTTTGATACCGATCTGGAAAGCTGTCTGCGGCAATGCGCGGCAGATACGTCCTGTGCGGCCTTTACCTTCAACCGGCGCTCCAACGCCTGCTTCCCGAAGAGCACGATATCGGACCGCCAGCCCTATGAGGGCGCGGTCTCTGCCGCCAAGGCAGCCACCGATCCCGCAGTCCTGCAGGCCGCGCCGGCCCGGGCTGAGGATCTGAACTTTCTGGGCACGGACAGGCTCGATGCCGCGGGTCGTCTGGCCCGCGATCTGGGCCTGACCTATCCGGCGGGGCTGACCTCGCTTGACGAACTTCTCGCCGCCGCGCGTGCGGCAATGCAAGGCGGCAACCAGGCCGGGGCGCGGGTCCTGATCGGCACGGCGGTCACGGTGTCTGATCGCGCGGATCTGTGGACGGAATACGCCCGTCTCCTGCTGGTTCAGCCGGGCGAGTCCGCGGCGCAGCGGCGCGATGCGCGTCAGGCCGTACTGGCCGCCGCCAACGGATACCTGCGCGCCGGCAGCGACGGTCAGGCCGCGGCCGCATTGTTGCAACTGGCTCCGGCGCTGGACCGCACGGGCGAGGGCCGCGACATGGTCCGCGCACTGCGCCTGGCCGAGGCGCGCCAGCCCCGGCCCGATATCGCCGAGGCGCTGGAGGCGGCGATTGCCAAATACGGCTTTCGCGTCACCGATACCCGCGTTGACAGCGATGCTGCCGCGCCGCGCATCTGCGCCGAATTCTCCGAAGATCTGATACAGGCGGGCCAGGACTACGCGCCGTTTGTCGGGCTCGACATCGATCAGCTGGCCGTTGTGGCCGAGGGACGGTCCTTGTGTATCGAGGGCGTTGAGCATGGCGCACGCTACCGCATTGTGCTGCGCGAAGGGCTGCCGTCGGCCAGCGGCGAGGCGCTTTGGAAAGACGTCGCCCTCAGCCAATACGTCCGCGACCGCAGCCCCGCCGTCCGCTTTCCGGGCCGGTCCTACGTGCTGCCCCGCGCCGCCGGTGCCAATCTGCCGGTGGAGACGGTGAACCTGACTGAACTCGATCTGCAACTGCGCCGCATTTCCGACCGCACCCTGATCCGGGCGATGCAGGAGGATCTCTTTGCCCGTCCGCTGTCCTACTGGCAGGACGAGGAGTTTGACGCCGAAATGGCGGAAGAGGTCTGGACGGGAACCGCACAGGTGGACTCGGCGCTCAATCAGGACATGACCACCCGTCTGCCAATGGGCGAGGCCATCGCCGGTCAGCCGCCGGGCATCTATACGCTGACGGCGCGCATCCCCGGCGCCGACCCCTATGACTCGCCCGGCGCCACCCAGTGGTTTGTGCTGACCGACCTGGGGCTGTCATCGATGTCGGGCGGGGATGGGCTTCATGTTGATGTGCGAAGCCTGGCCCAGGCCACGGCGCAGGCGGATGTGTCGGTCCAGTTGATCTCGCGCGGGAACGCGGTGCTTGGTGAGGCCATCAGCGACGCCGCAGGTGTGGTGCGCTTTGATCCGGGCCTGACACGGGGCACCGGTGTGACGGCGCCTGCGATGATCGTTGCAAGGACCGAGGATGATCTTGCGTTCCTGTCGCTGACCGATCCGGCCTTTGATCTGTCAGACCGCGGCGTCGAAGGCCGACCGGCGCCCGGACCCATCGATGTCTTTCTGACCACCGACCGGGGCGCCTACCGGGCCGGCGAGACCATTCATGTCACGGCGCTGGCCCGCGATGCGGAGGTCGCCGCGATCCCGGATGTCCCGCTGACCGTGCTGCTCAAGCGCCCCGACGGGGTAGAACATGCACGGCGTGTCTCGGACGGCGGGCAGGCCGGGGGCCATGTCTTTGCCCTGCCGCTCGTTTCCACCGTGCCGCGCGGTGCGTGGAGTGTGGAAATCTACACCGACACCGCCGCTCCGGCACTGGCATCGTCCCAGGTGCTGGTCGAGGATTTCTTGCCTGAACGTATCGACTTTGACCTCGCTTTGCCGGCCGCTCCTCTGCGCCCCGGTGACGTGCCGCCGCTGACCGTTCAGGCGCGCTATCTCTTCGGCGCGCCGGGCGCGGACCTGGAGATCGAAGGCAGCGTCTCGCTGGCCGCCGCCACGGAGGTCGCCGGCTTTCAAGGCTACCGGTTCGGCCGCCATGATCAGCCGATTTCACCAACCAGCAGCTTTTTCGGCGGCGCGCGGACCGATGCGCAGGGCACCGCCGTCATCCCGGTGGAGATCCCGGTGATCGCCCAGGTTGACCGGCCGTTGCAGGCCACCGTGGTCACGCGGGTGGCCGACGGCGCCGCCCGACCGGTGGAACGGCAGATCACTGCGCCGGTGGCGCCATCGGGCGCGGTGATCGGTATCAAACCTCGATTCGAAGATGTTGTGCCCGAGGGCTCTGAGGCGGTGTTTGACGTCATCGCGCTCAGCCCCGACCTGGCGCCGCTGCCGATGGAGGTGCAATGGACCCTCAACCGGGTCGAGACGCGCTATCAATGGTATCAGCTTTACGGCAACTGGACCTGGGAGCCGACGGAACGCCGCATTCGCCTGTCCCAGGGCACCGCAGCGCTGAGCGATGTCGCGGCCGAGATCTCCGCCCCCGTCGGTTGGGGCCAGTACGAACTGGTGATTGAACGTCTCGACGGCAGCTATACGGCTGCCTCCCTGCGCTTTGACGCCGGCTGGTATGCGCCCGCCGACAGCGCCACGACACCGGACCGGCTGGAGATGTCGCTGGACCGGGACAGCTATTCGCCCGGCGATACCGCAGTCCTGCGCGTCAACGCCCGTCATGCGGGAACAGCACTGCTGTCGGTGCTCTCGGGCGACGTGATCGCGCGTCAGGCAGTGGAGCTGCCCGCAGGCCCCTCCGAGATCCCGTTCGAGGTGACCGGGGCCTGGGGCACCGGCGCCTATGTCACCGCCAGCCTGATCCGTCCGATGGACGTGGCCCGGGCGCTGGGACCTGCGCGCGCGATGGGCGTTGCGCATGCCGCAATCACCCCGGGCAACCGGGCGCTGGAGGTGGCGCTCGATCTGCCGGACAGCATCCAGCCGCGCAGCCCTGCCACGGTCGGGATCTCCGTTGACGGGGCGCAGGGCGAAACGGCCTATGTCACCCTCGCGGCTGTCGATGTGGGTATCCTCAACCTCACCGGGTTCACAAGCCCCGACCCGCAGGCGCATTACTTCGGGCAAAAGCGCCTCGGGGTGGAGTTGCGTGATGTCTACGGACGGCTGATCGACGGGATGACCGGCGCGCTGGGCCGGGTCCGGTCGGGCGGAGACGCCGGCAACGGGCTGCGCCGCGAAAGCCCGCCACCGACGCAGGAGCTGATGGCCGTCTTCCACGGCCCCATCGAGATCGGCCCCGACGGACGGGCCGAGGTTGACATCAACCTGCCCGCGTTCAATGGCACCGTCCGGCTGATGGCGGTGGCCTGGTCGGACACCGCTGTCGGACAGGCCCAGGCCGATATGCTGGTTCGTGATCCCATCGTGGCCACGCTGATCACGCCGCGCTTCCTGGCGCCGGGCGACACCAGCCGCATCGCGCTGGAGCTGATCCACGCCGATGGCCCGGCCGGAGAGGTTGGCCTGACCTTGCAGTCGGCCGGTCTTTCGGCCGGAGCCCTGCCGGCCAGCCTGACGCTTGGTGAAGGCGAAACCCGTCGCATCGATATCGACATCACGGCCGGAGAGGTGGGCGATTATCCGGTCACGCTGGCGATGACCACGCCAGACGGAACCGCGCTGACACAAACCGTGACCCTGCCGGTGCGCGCCAACGATCCCGTGGTGGCCGAGACCCGGCGGTTTCAGCTGTCCGAAGGCGAGCGCTTCACCTTTGATGACAACGTCTTTGCGGGTCTGCGCCCGGGCACCGGCACGGCTGTGATCACGGCCGGTCCGCTGGCGCGGTTCGATGTTCCCGGGCTGCTCGCGCAGCTCGACCGCTACCCCTATGGCTGCACGGAACAGGTGACCAGTCAGGCGCTGCCACTGCTCTATCTCTCGTCGGTCGCGGGTGCCATGGGCCTGCCGCAGACCCGTGTCGACGCCCGGGTCGATCAGGCCATTGCCCGCATCCTGACCCGCCAGGCCCCAAGCGGCGGCTTCGGGCTCTGGGCGCCCATCTCCGGCGAGTTCTGGCTGGACGCCTATGTGACCGACTTCCTCTCCCGCGCCCGCGCCGAGGGGCATGTGGTGCCCGATGTGGCTTTCCGGCTGGCGCTGGATAATCTGCGCAACCGGGTGAACTATGCGCCTGACTTCGACAGTGGCGGCGGCGACATCGCCTATGCGCTGATGGTGCTGGCCCGCGAAGGCGAGGCCGCGATGGCCGATCTGCGTTACTTTGCCGATGTCAAAGCGGGCGATTTCTCCTCTGCCCTGAGCCTGGCGCAATTGGGTGCGGCCCTGGCCTCTTACGGAGACCAGCTGCGCGCGGACGAGATGTTCCGCGCGGCGGCCGCCCGGCTTGGCCAGCCCGTGGGTGTTGACGAGGTCTGGCGTGCTGACTTCGGCAGCGATCTGCGCGATGCCGCCGGGCTGTTGCGTCTGGCCGTTGTCAGCGGGTCGCAGGCCGTCGATCTCGATGCGCTGATCCAGCGCGTCACCGGCGCGCGTGGCCGCCAGTCAACCCAGGAAAGCGCCTGGAGCCTTTTGGCGGCCCAGGCGCTGGTCAAGGCGCCAGAGGTCTCGGGCCTCCAGATCGACGGCCTCCCGGCTGACGGGCCCTTCGTGCGCCTTCTGGACAGCGGCGCAGCGGATCAGACTGTGATCACAGCCGCCGACGGGCGCGCCGTGGACATCACCCTGACCACCCTCGGTGTGCCCGGAGTTGCACCGGACGCCGGCGGTGCGGGCTATGTGATCACACGGGCCTACTACGATTTGGATGGCCAGTCCCGCGCGCCGGACCAATGGGCCGTGGGCGAGCGTTTCGTGACGGTGCTGCAGATCACCTCCGCCGAACAGATCGGCGCGCGGCTCATCATCGATGATCCCCTGCCGGCGGGCTTTGAGATCGACAATCCCAACCTCCTACGCTCAGGCGATATCGGGGCGCTGTCCTGGCTGGACCCCACTCCGGTCGAACATGCCGAATTCCGCAGCGACCGTTTTCTGGCCGCCGTCAACAGCCGTGGCGGTGCGCCCGTGACGCTGGCCTATGTGACCCGCGCGGTCAGCCCCGGCAGCTATCATCACCCCGCGGCCACGGTCGAAGCCATGTACCGTCCCGACCGCCGGGCCCGCACCGCGACAGGCCGGGTGTCGATCTCGCAATGAAACGCACCTGGCTGATCTGGCTTGGCATCGCGCTCGCCCTGGGCGCGGCCACGCGTGACGCCTTTGACGACTGGGTGGACGCCACCGAACTGCCGCCGACCGTGGCGGAAACCTCGGCCGAGATCCGCGACCGCCATGGGGCGCTTCTGCGTGCCTATCCCGTGGCGGATGGCATTTGGCGGCTGCGCCCCGGCGCGGTCGACTCGGACTTTGTCGCCATGCTGATGACCTACGAAGACCGCCGCTATTGGGACCACGCCGGTGTCGATCTGCGGGCGATGGCGCGGGCTGTGGCGCAGGCGGTGCGCTATGGGCGCGCGGTCTCGGGCGGCTCGACCCTGACGATGCAGGTGGCGCGGCTGCTTGAGGACGGCACAACCGGCCAGATCGCCGGGAAGCTGCGGCAGATGCGGGTGGCCTGGGCCCTGGACCGGAAGCTTGGCAAGGACCGGGTGCTCGAACTCTACCTCACCCACGCGCCCTATGGTGGCAACCTCGAAGGCGTTCGTGCCGCCGCTCAGGCCTGGTTTGGCAAACCGCCCGCCCGGCTTGATCCGCACGAAGCCGCCTTGCTCGTGGCCCTGCCGCAATCGCCTGTCGCGCGCCGCCCCGACCGCCACCCGGAGCGCGCCCGGCGCGCCCGGGATGGGGTCCTCAGCCGCGCCTACGACGCCGGTCTCCTTTCGGATGCCGATGTCACGGCGGCGCGGGCCCGCGCCGTGCCCCGCGCAATGCTGCGCTTTCCCCAGCATGCAGCACATCTCGCCGATACTCTGATCGAGGCCGCGCCCGATCAGCCCCGCTTCGACGTGACGATCGACCGGGCGGTCCAGGGGCGGCTTGAGGATCTGGCCCGGGCCTCCGCCCTGGCTGCGGGAGAAAAGATCTCGGTTGCCATCCTGCTGGCCGATCACGCCAGCGCCGAGATCCTGGCCGCGGTCGGCTCGCCCGGCTACGCGGATATGGACGACCGGCAGGGCTACGTGGACATGGTGCGCGCGGTGCGCTCGCCGGGATCGACGCTGAAGCCGCTGATCTATGCGCTGGCCTTCGATCGGGGCCTTGGCCATCCCGAAACGGTCATCCGGGACGCGCCGGCCACCTTCCGTGGCTATGCCCCGCAAAACTTCGACGGCAGCTTCCGCGGTGACGTGCGGATGCGCGACGCCCTGCAGATGTCGCTGAATGTGCCGGTGGTCAAGCTCACCGAAGCCCTCGGGCCGGCCCATGTCATGGCGGCCCTGCGCCGCGCCGGTGCCGATCCGGTCCTGCCTGGCGGCGCGCCTGGTCTGGCCCTGGCGCTGGGGGGCGTCGGGCTGAGCCTGCAGGACCTGGTGCAACTCTACGCCGGGCTGGCACAGGGTGGCCTGGCGCGGGATCTCCATGTCCTGCCCGGACACGAGACGCAGGCCATGCGGCTGGTCTCGAACGCGGCGGCCTGGCAGGTCGGGCACATCCTGGCCGGACTTGCGCCGCCGCCCGGCGCACCCCCACGACAGGTGGCCTACAAGACGGGCACGTCCTATGGATATCGCGATGCCTGGGCCGTGGGTTTTGACGGCGCTCATGTTGTCGGCGTCTGGATCGGGCGTGCAGACGGCACGCCGGTGCCCGGTTTGTCAGGTGCAACGCATGCCGCGCCCATCCTGTTCTCCGCCTTCGGGCGGGTTGGTTCGGCCGGTGTTGCCCTGTCGCCCCCGCCACCTGAAACCCTGATTCTCGGCACCGCCGCCTTGCCCCTGCCGTTGCAGCGCTTCGGTCCGGACCGGTCGTCCGTGGCCGGACCGCCGCTGCGCCTGGCCTTTCCACCGGATGGCGCCGTTTTTCAGAATGAGCCTTTGACCGTGAAACTGGACGGCGGAACTGCGCCTTTTACAATCCTGACCAATGACAAACCCCTCGTGACCGATGTGCGCCGCCGCAACGTCGATCTGCCGCGCCTCGGTCTCGGGTTTTCCACCGTGACCGTGATTGATTCAAACGGCCAGTCGGATCGGGTGGCCGTCCGGATCAGGTGAACCGTGCTGCGCACGAAGCCTCCGGCGGGAGGTATTTGCGCCAAGAAGAAATCAGAAGCGCGCGCCCCTGTCTTCTTCTTGGGTAAAATACCTCCCGCCGTGATCTGAGCACGCGTCCGGCCGGAGGGTCAGCGCCGAGGGGTCAGCGCCGGCCCTCGCGCAACCATCCCGCAAGCACGAAGCCCGAAGCCAGGAGCAACACAAGCCAGGGTGGCATCAGCGGCGTCTGGCGGACATCGCGAGTTTCATAGGCGTTGCGCGGCGTGAGTCCGATCCAGCCCCGACCGGCTGCCGGGCGGCCTTCGCGGATGTTGCGCAGGACCGGCACGCCCTCTTCCAGGCGCAGCACGCCACCCCGCAGCGGGGCGAGAAGGGGCGCCAGGACTTCTCCCGTCGCGATGGTCTGTTCGAATTCCCTGGGCGCGGCCGGGCCCAGGCCAATCACCGCTTCGTTGTCGCCTTCCGACAGGCGGTAGAGCCCGATTTCGGGCCCGTCGTAGAGCGCCTCGTAGCGGCCTGGCGACACCTCCTCGAGGGTCACCGTGTCCTCGGTGCCGTCCGGACGCGTGACGGTCACCTCACCAACGTCTTCGCCCAGGGTCCGGCGGATGATCCGCATGGTCTGACCCGTGGCCTCGGCCCAGAGCGCCTCTTCCTCGAGTTCCGGTTCTTTCATCATCCAATGGGCCAGCCGGCGCAGCAGCTCCAGCTGCGGGCCGCCGCCCTGGTAGCCACGGTTCCACAGCCAGGCATGGTCGGAGGCCAGCAGGGCCACGCGCCCTTCGTCCACCCGGTCGAGGATCAGCAACGGCCGGTCGTCGATCCCGGCCATGACCACGTCCCCTGTTGCCGGCGTCACGTCGATCTGGCGCAGCCACGGACCCCAATCGTCCTGTCCGGTCAGATCGGAGGTCACCGGATGACGTGTGCCCACATCCGTCACGCTGGGACGATACTGATCTTCGATCAGCCGCTTGGTCGGCTCGGCTGGCAGGACCGCGCCCAGCGGGGACAGGTAGATGGAGGAGCTGTCGGCAAAGTCCGGCCCGGCCGCCACCAGAACGGCCCCGCCGCCGCGCACGTATTGCGCGACGTTGTCGAGGTATAGTGACGGCAGGATCCCGCGCCGCTTGTACCGGTCAAAGATGATCAGATCGAAGTCGTCGACCTTTTCGAGAAACAGCTCCCGGGTCGGGAAGGCAATCAGCGAGAGTTCGTCCACCGGCACGCCATCCTGCTTTTCGGGCGGTCGCAAGATGGTGAAGTGGACCAGATCGACCGAACTGTCCGATTTCAGAAGGTTGCGCCAGGTGCGTCCGCCGGGATGTGGCTCGCCGGACACCAGCAGCACCCGCAGGCGGTCGCGAACGCCGTTCATCTGGATCAGCGCGGTGTTGTTGCGATCGGTTAGTTCGCCTTCGGCTTCCGGTACGGTGAACTGGATCACGTTGCGCCCGCCATGGGGCAGGGTGATCGGCAGGTCGATGTCCTGACCGATGGGCACCTGATAGCGGGCGGGCTCTCCGCCATCCACCGAGATATCGATGGGCGCCGTGGTCTCTCCGACGGGCGCCGCACCGCTGTCCTCGACGCGCAGGGTGAGGGTGACGGGCTCTCCGATAATCGCGAAAGCCGGTGCATTGCGCACGATGAGCCTGCGGTCCCAATCGGTCTCGCGGCCCGTCAGCAGCAGATGCGTCGGGGCCGGAAGGGCCGGCGCGGCGTCGAGGTCGTGGATCTGCCCGTCCGAGAGCAGGATCACGCCGGCGATGCGGGCGCGCGGTTCCTCGGCCAGCGCCTCGGACAGGGCCGCCATGGCCTGCGTGCCAACGTCGCCCTGTCCATCCGGAATGGTGACGCGGCGCAGTTCGGTGTTGGGCCGGGCGGCAATGGCCGCGGCGAGTTCGTCGGCGGCCTGTGCTGTCTGCTCGGCCCGGTCGGACAACGTCTGGCTGGCGCTCTTGTCTTCCAGCATCACCACGATGTCGGACAGCGCGGCGCGGTCTTCCTGCTGATAGGCCGGGCCGGTCAGGGCCGCGACGATGACCAGGGCGCCCAGGCCGCGCAGCGCCCAGCCGGACAGCCCGCGCCATGCCGCGAAGACGACGGCAGCCAGCGACAGCACACCTGCGGCGGCCAGCAATTGCCAGGGGATCAGTGGATCAAAGACGATCGTGCCGGTCATTGGCCAAGCCTGTCGAGCAGAGCAGGCACGTGCACCTGATCGGATTTGTAATTGCCCGTGAGCACGTGCATCACGAGGTTGACGCCAAAGCGGTTGGCCAGTTCACGCTGCCGCTCGCCGGCAAAGCCTCGGCCCACGGGCAGAAGCGCCCTGCCGTCCTCGGTCGTGGCCCAGGCCCCGGCCCAGTCATTGCCGCCGATGATCACCGGGCTCACGCCGTCATTGAGATTTCGGAACGGCATGCCCTCGACCTGTTCGGCGTCTGCCGGTGCGGCTTCGACCCAGACCTCCCGCCCGGCGTAGCGCCCGGGGAAATCCTGCAGCAGGTAGAAGGTGCGGGTCAGCACATGGTCTGCCGGGATGGGCTCCAGCGGGGGGACATCCAGCGGCGCGGCCAGTTGTTGCAAACGGCGGCCATTCGCGCTGGTGGCGCCAAAGCCCGCCATATCCGCGTCGCGCGTGTCAAACACGATCAGGCCACCCGAGCGCAGGTAGGTGTTGAGCCGCGCGTAGGCTTCGGAGGACGGGATCGGCTGATCTGCGGTGACCGGCCAGTAGAGCATCGGGAAGAAGGCGAGCTCGTCGGTTTCAAGATTGACGCCCACTGGCTCTCCCGGTTCGACCGATGTGCGAAATCGCAGAACGTCGCCGAGGCCGCGCAGCCCGGCATGGGCCAGGGCGTCCAGATCCGCGTCCCCGGTCAGCACATGGGCCAGCACCAGTTCGGATGTCGCACGGGTGGCGAGGTCGGCATCATTGGCGACCTGGCTCTGGCCCGGTTGCGCCATCAGCGCAAAGGCCAGCACGGCGATCATGGCGGGTGCGGCCCGCTGGCCGCGCAATCGGCCTGACAGCCCCAGAGAGGCGATGATATCAGCCATCAAGAGCGCCAGCGCCAGGGTCAGAAGCAAGCCGCCCAGAGGTCGTTCGTTCAATCCGCCCAGACCTTCGACGGGCACATCGGCGGGCCAGGTTGCCGGGGCCAGCGTGGTTTCGGCAGTGATCACATTGCGCGCCAGCCGCCGGTCACCATTCTCGTAAAGACCGGGCAGCAGATCGGGGCCGAGCGGGGCTTCGGCCAGATCGGGGCCGGAAATCCCGGGCCGCGTGCCGGCATCGGCAAGATCCCCATAGCCGTCGAGCACCTGCACCGGTTGCCAGGTGGTGCCTTCCAGATCAACCGCGGTCGGCGCGCGGGTTACGGTGGAGACGGCAAGGCGTTCCAGCATTTCCACAAAGAGCCCGGACAGCGGCAGGGTCGACCATTCCGCGTTTGCGGTCACGTGGAACAGCACGATCTGGCCCTGGCCAAGTTCCTTGCGGGTGACCAGCGGCGTGCCATCTGCGAGCGAGGCAATGACCCGGTCCGCAAGGGTCGGATCGGGCTGCGCCATGACCTGGGCGTTGACGCGCACATCTTCAGGGATCGGAAGGCCAAAGAACGGCGAGGCCTCGGGAAACGGCGCAAGGCCCTTTGGCTCGCCCCAGCTCATCGCACCGCCCACGGTGCGGCCACCGGCACGCAGGCGCACCGGCATCAGCGGGTCTTCTTCCGAGCGGCTCACGTCACTGGCGGCCAGACGCGGACCGGCAAAGCGCAGGAGCATGCCGCCTTCCTCGACCCAGGCGCTCAGGGCCTCGGATTCGGCCTCGGACAGGGTCGCGACATCGGCCAGCGCCACCACATCCGGATTGGCGGGCAGAATGTCCGTCAAGGCGCCGGTCAACAGTTCCGCGGACGGCAGCAGCGCCTGGTTCAGGTAATGCAGGGGCGACAGCAGTTGCAGGCCTTCGCGATCCTCGCGCCCGGCGATCAGGGCCACTTCGCGCCGCCGCAGGCTGTCATCGGCCAGCGTGGTCGCCCCGGCAGAGCTTTGGCCCTGGATCTCAAAACGGGTGATCCGGGCGCGCAGTTCGGCCGGCAGGGACAACGCCGTTTCAGCGGCCAATGCGCCGGCCTCGAAGTCGGCCGTGGCCGTGGCGAGGGTGCGGGCAATCCCGGCGGGGTCCCGGCCCTGCGCCAGAATGACGGCTTCCCGGGCGGGGCCGGGCACAGACCGCTGGAGCGACAGGGCCACCGCGCCATCGTCAAAGACGGCCGGGGCGAGGCCCATCACTGCGCTGCCGGTCTGATAGACCTGCAACGCGCCCTTGGCCTGCAATGCCTGGATCAGCGTTTCGCGTCCGTCGAAATCGATCCCGTCCGAGATCCAGTGCGTGTCGAACCCCTCTGCCTCGTCCCAGAACGCCAGCGCGTCCTGGATCTGCGGATCGGACGGGCTGTAAGGCGCGGGCTGCAGCCCGGCCACCCGCGTGCGCCAGGCATCGGCGGCCTGGAAGGTCGGCGCTTCGGGGTCGGTCAGGCGCATCACGGCCACGGGACGGTCGGCGCGTCCGGCCTCGGCCAGCTGGGCCGCCACCAGATCCTGTTTGTCGGCCCATCGCGTGGCGCCGGCCCAGGATCCGTCGAGCAGGATCAGCAAAGGGCCGCTTCCGGTGCCGGACCGGTCCGGGTTCAGCACGGGACCGGCCAGGCCAATGATGACCGCGGCCACCGCGAGGCAGCGCAGCAGCAGCAGCCACCAGGGCGTGCGGTCGGTAACCGAATCCTCGTCGTTGAGCCCGAGCAGAAGCGCCACGCCCGGGAACCGCCGCCGGATCGGCGCCGGCGGGACGGCGCGCAGGATGACCCACAGCACAGGCAGAGCCAAAAGCGCCAGCAAAAGCCACGGCGCCGAAAATCCAATGCCCGCAATGACGGTCATATCAACCCTTTCTCAGGCCCCTCGGGGCGATCTTGCGCCGCTCGGCGGTCACGACGTGCCGCCATCCAGCGCACGATAGAGCCACAACAACGCCGATTGCGCGCTGTCGCCCGTATGATGGGTGCCGAATTGCCAGCCTGTTGTCCGGCACAGCCCCATCAGTTCATCTTTCCGAGCGGCCAGTCTCTCCTGGTATTTGGCGCGCAGTTCACCCGCCTTCAATGTCTCATGGCTGAGTGTTCCGCCCACGCTCTCAAAAATTGTACGGCCGTGAAAGGGAAACAGTTCTTCGGACGGGTCCAAAATCTGCAGCAAGACGCCGCGCACACCGCGGTCTGCAGCTTTGGTGAGCGCCAGGCGGACTTCTGACATGTCACCCATGAAATCCGACAGAAACACGGCCCGGGCGTGGGGAATCATCGCGCGGTGCTCGGGCGGGGCATAGTCGGCCTGATCGTCGATGGTCAGAAATTCAGCCAACCGCCGGATCTGCATGTTGCCCCGCCGGGGCGGCAGGGTGGTGCCGGTCAGCCCGACGCGCTCTCCGCCGCGCACCAGCAGGATGCTGGTGGCCAGTCCCAAGAGCCGCGCGCGGTCGATCTTTTCCGGGATCGCCGATTTGCCCTGCGGCTCGGAGGTAAAGCGCATCGACGCGCCCTGATCGATCCAGATCATCACCGACTGGGCGATCTGCCATTCACGCTCGCGCACGTATTGTTGATCGCCCCGGGCCGAGCGCCGGTGATCGATCATCCGCCGGCTGTCGCCGATTTGCGCCGGGCGATATTGCCAGAAATCGTCGCCCAGACCCGAACGCCGCCGGCCGTGATCGCCCAACAGGACGGTCCCGGCCAGATGTTCTGCCCGCGCCAGAAGCGGGGGCAGCGCGCCGGCTTCGATCTCCGAGCGCTGCCGCAGAGACCGGTCCGGTGTCACCTCTGGGGTCGCCTCTGCGCTCACGCGGCGGCCTCAGATGCCCCGGTCGTCAGTCCGGCGGCGGTTTCATCGATCAGATCGCTCAGGCTGTCGCCGCGGGCACGTGCGGCAAAGTTCAGCGCCATCCGGTGGGTCAGCACCGGCTTGGCCATGGCGATCACATCCTCGGCATTTGGCGCCAGACGGCCCTCGAGCATGGCACGCGCACGCACCGTCAGCATCAGCGCCTGCGCAGCGCGCGGACCCGGTCCCCAGGCCACGGTATCGCGCACCTGCTCCGACACGCCCGGCTCGTCCGGGCGGAAGGCGCGGACCAGATCGAGGATCAGCTCGACCACCGAATCGCCCACGGGCATCCGCCGCAGCAGCGACTGGGCGGCGATCAGCTCGTCGCGGGTGAAGACCTGATGCGCCTCGTCTTCGGTCACGCCCGTCGTGGTCAGCAGGATCTCTTTCTCGGTCTCGCGGTCCGGATAGGCCACGTCGATCTGCACCAGGAAACGGTCAAGCTGCGCCTCGGGCAGCGGATAGGTGCCTTCCTGTTCAATCGGGTTCTGCGTGGCGAGCACATGGAACGGCGCATCGAGCTGGCGGTCCTCACCGGCCACGGTCACCGTCTTCTCCTGCATCGCCTGCAGCAGCGCGGATTGGGTCCGCGGCGAGGCGCGGTTGATTTCGTCCGCCATCAGAAGCTGACAGAAGATCGGGCCCTGAATGAAACGGAAATTCCGCGTGCCATCCTCGGCGGTGTCGAGCACTTCCGATCCCAGAATATCGGCCGGCATCAGATCCGGCGTAAACTGGATGCGGTTGCCATTGAGCCCCAGCACGGTCGAAAACGTTTCGACCAGGCGGGTCTTGCCCAGGCCGGGCAGACCTATGAGCAGC
Organism: Pseudomonadota bacterium; assembly: GCA_039179965.1. Classification (GTDB taxonomy): domain Bacteria; phylum Pseudomonadota; class Alphaproteobacteria; order Rhodobacterales; family Rhodobacteraceae; genus Marinibacterium. The sequence goes on along the minus strand of JBCDEC010000011.1, from coordinate 12,825 downwards.
GCGTGGCCCCCGCACAGGATCGCCGTCAACGACAGGTTGACCACATCCTCCTGTCCGATGAAACGTCGCGTGATCGAGGATTTGGCCTCGGCCAGCTTGGCCTCCACGGTTTCGATTTCAGCCACCAGGTCCGTTTGGTCCGACATGACAATCCTTTCGCGGCGTATATATACGGTGAAGACAGAGTGTATCTCGCCAAACCGGAATGGCAAAAGCAATGAGTGGACAAAACCCCGTGACTCCCTCCGCCGAAGGCATTGCTGCCTCCGTCAGGGCAGCCAAAGGCCGCGGCTTGCCGCCGGTCGACAAGTGGAATCCGCCCTTCTGTGGCGATCTGGACATGCGGATTGCCCGTGATGGAACGTGGTTTTACCAGGGCACGCCGATCGGACGGCCCGAGCTTGTCCGACTGTTCTCTTCGATTCTGCGCAAAGATGGCGAGTCTTATTTTTTGGTCACTCCCGTCGAAAAAGTCGGCCTTGTCGTCGATGACGCACCCTTCGTGGCGGTGGATTTTGAACGCAGCGGCGATGGTCCCGACCAGAGCCTGCGATTCGAAACCCATGTCGGCGACTATGCCGTGGCGGGTCCGGACTGCCCGATCCGGGTTGTCCGCGATCCCGTGACGGGCGAGCCGTCCCCCTATATCCTGATCCGCCGCAATCTGGAGGCGCTGATCGACCGCAAGAGCTTTTACCGGCTGGTCGATATTGGCGCGCATCACGACGGCTGGTTCGGGCTCTGGTCGCAAGGCACCTTTTTTCCGGTGATCCCGTCCGCAGAGCTGGAGACAGCCTGAGCCTCACACCCGCCCCATCCGACCGATCAAGGGAAAGACCCGTGCCGCGATTTGCCGCCAACCTCAGCCTGCTCTGGACCGAACTGCCCTATCTGGAGCGCTTTCAGGCCGCCGCCGATGCAGGCTTTAGCGGGGCCGAAGTGCTCTTTCCCTATGAGCTTGCGGCACAGGAAACCCGCCGTGCCCTGGTGTCGGCGGGTCTCGACTTCGTGCTGATGAACGCACCACCGCCGAATTACACCGGCGGCACGCCCGGTTTTGCCGCGCTGCCGGGGGGCGAAGCCCGGTTTGCCCGCGATATCGGGCGCGTCATGCGCTATGCCGATCTGCTGAGACCAAAGTTCATTCACGTGATGTCGGGCACGGGCGACGGCCCCGAGGCCCGTGCCACCTTTGTGGCCAACCTGCAAACCGCCGCCGATACCGCGCCGCGACAGATCTTCACGATCGAGCCGCTCAATTCGACGACGTTCCCGGATTACTTTCTCGATGACTACGATCTGGCGCTTGAGATTCTGGACGAGATCGACCGCCCCAATGTCGGCCTGCAATATGACAGTTTTCATTCGCAGGTGATCATGGGCGATGCTCTGGGGATGTGGGAGCGGGTCAAGCACCTTGCCGTGCACGCCCAGATCGGCGATGCGCCGGACCGGGGAACGCCCGGCAGCGGCACAATCGATTTTCCGGCGCTGTTCGCCGCCATCGACGAAAGCGGCTATTCCGGATGGGTCAGCGCGGAATACAAACCCGACGGCCGGACGGAAAAGTCGCTGGGCTGGTTCAAGGCGGGCTAGGGGGGATTCCTGGCGGTCCTTGTCGGGCGGCACGGCCTCTGCCCCGCACCGCAGTTTTCCGCCCCATTCCGCCCCCTGCCCGGGCGCGTGTGTGGCGCGCCGAGACGCAGGCGATGGCGCGAGGAGCGCCGTGGCAGCACGGGCAGCTGTCACGCCCCGCCGGTCAGCAGAATTCGGGCGCAGTCCAGCGTGAACGCGGGCGGCCAGGCGCTGGTCTCGGCGCTGCCCTGCGCCACCAGATCCTGAAACGCGATGGCTTCGTGGGCATAGCCCCGGCCAATCGAGGGCAGGTCAAAGCCTGTGCGCGCGCCATCCCGGGTCAGCACCACCTGCTGTGGGTGGTAGAACGTCTCGGGGATCTCGATGGCGCCGCGCGTGCCAACCACGCGCAAGGCAACCGGCATCTCGACGCGGAACCCGAAGGTGATCAGGGACAGCGCGCCGGAGTCATGGCGCAAGCACATCGCGGCCATCTCATCCACGCCGGTGTCGCCCATGACCATCTCGGTTTGAGCCGAGACCACCGGCCCGGCCAGCATCCGCGCCGCCGCGACCGGATAGATCCCCAGGTCGTTGCGCGCACCGCCCCCCCGCGCCGGGTCAAAGAGATTGGGATGGGCCGCCGGGTCGCGGTAGGCGACAAAGTCGGCAAACAGGCACTGCACCGGCCCGATGGCATCCTGTTGCACGAGCTCGACCGCCTTGCGCATCGCCGGGAAAAACGCGGTCCAGAGCGCCTCCATCAGAACCAGCCCGGCGTCCGTGGCCGCGTCGAAACACCGGGCGCTGTCGTCCGGCGAGAGCGTCATCGGCTTTTCGCACAGCACATGTTTGCCCGCCGCCAGCGCATCGCGGATGTTGTCTTTGTGCAGCGCGTTGGGTGTGGCGATATAGACGATATCGATCTCATCGTCGGCCAGCAGCGCCGCGTAGGAGGGATAGGCCCGCTCAAACCCCCAGCGATCGGCGAAGGCCCTTGCCGTCTCCATGCTGCGCGAGCCCACGCCAGAACGCGCAGCTCCCGGCACATCCGCAAGGGCTTCGGCCATCGCCCCGGCGATGGTGCCGGTTCCCAGAATACCCCAGCGGAACCGGGTCATGTGTTCGGCATGGCCTTCATCTCCCGTTGCGCCGCGACGAGGCCCTGCACCATCCCCGGCTCGGCGCGTTTGAGCTGACGGTCCGGGGATCCGGTCAGGATCGCGCGAACGTCATGCACGATCATGTCGCCGATCAGATGCCGTCCACCCGGCACGGCCGCCGCGCGGTGCGGAGACAGTATGACATTGCGGCTGCGGCGCAACGGATCGGCCGCAGGCAGGGGTTCATCGGGGAAGACATCCGTGGCCACACGGATACGGCCGGCCTCGGCCGCCGCGATCAGCGCCGGGAAATCCGCACACCACGCGCGGCTGATCAGAAGGACCAGCGCGCCGGGGCGCAGCCTGGCAATCAGATCGGCGCTGAGCAGGCCGCGGGTGTCCTCGGACGGCACGGCCGCCACCACGATCACCCGGCACGTGGACACCAGTGTCTCCAGGTCGGTCATCTCCACCCCGGGCGGGGCGGTGGCGACGTAGGGATCACAGGCCTTGATCTGCGGCGCGAAGGGGGCCAGAAGCCGCGTCGTCTCGCGCGCGATCTGACCAAAGCCGATAAATCCAATGCGTTGGCCGTAAAGCGAAAAATCCGTATCGTCGCGGTCATCCAGCCAGCGTTCGGTGCCAGTGCGAAAGGCCTCGTGTTCCTCGACCAGACCGCGCCCGCCCGCGAGCATCATCGCCAGGGTCATTTCGGCCACCGCATGGCGAAACCCGGGCGAGCAGGACAGCACCTCGATGCCACTCTGGAAACAGGCGCCATAGTCGAGCCCGTCGCGAAACGCGCCGGACACCTCGATCGTCGCTTTCAGCCGTGGTGCCCCTGCGATGTCCTGTGCCGTCAACACAGGTTGCGCGGCCACGTAAAACGCCGCCTCGGGCAACAGATCCGCGATGGTCTGACGCGGCATCGGATGCGCCGCGCCGCCATGCACCGAACAGACCGCGCAGAGCGCGTCATAGGTATCATCCCGGAACAGCTCGTCGCGGCGCCGGAAGTGGTTGTCGAGGATCAGAACGGGTTTCATGGGTCAGGCGGCGGCTTTCGCAGGCAGCGCCTCGGGCGCGAAGAGATGCGCGTGGGAGGGATCGAAATCCAGATGAATGGTCTGGCCCGGCTCGAACACGCGATCTTCGGCCAGCGAACAGAGGATCCGCGTTCCGTCCTTCAGCGCCACATCGACCACGGTCTCGATCCCCAGCCGTTCGGCCAGAGTGACCGTGCCGGTCAGGATGCCACCGCTGTCCACAGGGTGCAGATCCTGCGGGCGCACGCCCAGAATCGCCGGGCCTGACGATGGCACGCCGGGGCGCCAGGCCGGCGCGGCGAAGTCCGCCACCAGATCGGACCCGACCCTGGCGCTTGTGTGATCCCGGTCCGACACCGTGACGGTGAGGAAATTCATCGACGGTGCGCCGATGAACCCAGCGACAAACAGGCTTTCGGGGCGGTGGTAGAGCTCCATCGGAGCCCCCACCTGCTGCACATAGCCATCCTTCAGAACCACAATCTTGTCGGCCAGGGTCATCGCTTCAACCTGATCATGCGTCACATAAACCATTGTCGCATCAAGCGACTTGTGCAGCTTGCCGATCTCGATGCGCATGTCGAGCCTGAGCGCCGCATCAAGGTTCGAAAGCGGTTCGTCAAACAGAAACACCTCTGGTTTGCGCACAATCGCCCGGCCAATTGCGACCCGCTGGCGCTGGCCGCCGGACAACTGGCTGGGACGGCGGTCCAGCAGATGTTCCATCTGCAGGATGCGCGCGGCCTCGGCGACCTTCTCTTCCTTCTCGGCCTTTGAGGCGCCAGCAATGGTCAACCCGAAGGCAACATTCTCGCGCACCGTCATATGAGGAAAAATCGCGTAGGATTGAAACACCATGGCGATGCCGCGCTGCGACGCGGGGATCTCGTTGACCACCGTGCCGCCGATCTCCAGGGTGCCGCCGGTGATGTCTTCGAGCCCGGCAATCATCCGCAGAAGCGTCGATTTCCCGCAGCCCGACGGGCCGACGAAGACAACGAATTCGCCGTCCTTGATCTCGATATCCACGCCCTTGATCACATCGACCGACCCGTAGCTCTTTTGGATGCCTTTCAGCAGAACGTCCGCCATGACTTAACCCTCCTGTCCCTCTTGGCGCGCGCGCGTCAGGCGCCCGTCAGATCTGCGCTCTATTCGGACCGGATCACCGATCACGCCGGGAAACCCGCCGGCGTCAGGATCGTCCATCACGAACCCCAAGAGCTGTTTCTCGTCCCCGGTGTCGACGAGTCGCGCCGCATAATGCACCCCGTCAAGCAAGGGGCCCGGGGCCAGCCGCCAGGGCCCGCGCGGATGATCGGCCATCAGGTAATGCGTGCCCGTCTCAGGTGGCCCGATCACCGTGGCTGCCGTATCGGTCCAGAACCGCGCCGCGGTACAAAACAGGCAGTACCATGTGCCGTCCCACTCAAAGACCTGAGGCACCTCCATCTCGCCGAACCCGCCGGTGAAAACCGGGTCCTGAAGGGTCCAGTGATAGAGATCCGGCGAGGTCGCAAACCCGATGGCTCCGGCTTCCATCACGCCCGCCACCGCCGCGTTGCGCGCCGTGAAATACATCAGCCAGCCGCCGTTGGGGTCGCGCATGACCCAGGGGTCGCGAAAGGCGCGGTCGTGCCAGCGGCCGGGGGTGAATTCCTCGTACCGGTCGTCGCAATCCAGGACCGGTTCGGTGCCGACCCGGCGCCAGGCATGCAGGTCATCCGATACCGCATGGCCCAGCTTCTGATGTTTGCCGCCCCCCGCGTGGCTGGTCCCGGTGTAAAACAGATGCCACAGATCATCGTCTCCGCGCACCACCGACCCGGTCCAGGTGGTGTAATCGTCCCAGGCTGGCCCGTCGCTCGGTCGAAAACAGGTGCCAAGATGGGTCCAGTCGACCAGATCGCGGCTTGTCGCATGGCCATAGCTGACGTGCCAGTGTCGCAGATCCGGGTCGCCAAGCGCCTTGTCGGCCTGCAGGTAAAAGCCGTGCCAGAGGTCGCCCTCCCGGACATACCAGCTGTCCCAGACCCATTTGTGCTCCAGCGCCAGCACCATCAGCCTTTGACCCCGGTTGAGGCCACGGAGGCGATAAACACCCGTTGCAGCGAAAGATAAAAGGCCAGAACCGGCACGGTAATGATGGTGAGATAGGCCATCACCTCGCCCCAGGGCACGTTGAGCTGATCGGTGAAGTAGCCAAGCCCCACCATGACGGGCCGGATCTCTTCGGCCTGCACCACCATCAGGGGCCAGAGGTACTGGTTGTACATGAAGAGGAACTTCAGGATGGCGGCCGTCGCGATCACCGGCCCCGACAGCGGCATCGCCACCTTGCGGTAAATCAGCCACCAGCTGGCGCCTTCGACCCGGCTGGCCTCGATCAGTTCCCGGGGCAGGTCCTTGAAATACTGCACGAAGAGAAAGATCGAAAGCCCATCCGCGATGAACGGGATGATCTGGATCCGGTAGGTGTTGAGCCAGCCGAACTCGATCCCGCCGCCGCCGATCCAGGGCAGTTGTGACGCCATCAGCAAGAGCGGAATAAAGATCGTCTCATAGGGGATGATCAGCGTCGCAAGCAGCACGGCGAACAGCACGTCGCGGCCCGCCCAATCAAGGAAGACAAAGGCAAAGGCCGCCAGCGAACAGACAAACAGCGTCAAGATCACCGTCACGCCCGTCACCAGCACCGAGTTGAAGACAAAGACACCGATCGGCGCACGCTGGAAGGCGTCGCTGTAATTCTGCATCGACAGATCTCCGACCGGCAGGAAGGCGCGCAGTGATTTGGTGTCGGCCAGCAATTGCTGGTCGGGCTTCAGCGAGGACATCGCCATGAAGAGCAGCGGAAAGATGAAGATCACCGCCACCAGGATCAGAACCGCATAGCGCGTCGCCAGACGCAGCCCGCGGTTGTCGGGCGTTACCAAGGCCATCAGGTGCGCTCCCGTGTCAGCCAGCGTTGAAAGAGTGAGATGCACAGCACGATCACGAACAGGATGACCGAGATCGTCGACCCCCCCGATATGTCCTGTTTGCCATAGCCGCGTTCGACGGCCTGAAAGACCAGCATCTGCGTGCTGTCGAGCGGTCCGCCTTGGGTCATCACGTCGATCTGCGCAAAGATCGCAAAGGCCTGCATCGTGATCACAATCAGGATCAGCACGGCGGTGTTGCGCAGCCCGGGCCAGGTCACATAGCGAAAGGTCTGCAGCTTGGAGGCGCCTTCGATCTCGGCCGCCTCATACAGCGTGGGCGAGATGGTCTGCAGGCCCGAAAGCCAGATCACCATGTGAAACCCCACGCCCTGCCAGATCGACATCGCGATGATGGACCCAAGCGCGGTCGAGGTATCGCCCAGCCAATCCCGCGGCGCGAAGGCGCCGAAGGTCAGCCCGGACAGGACCGTGTTCAATAGCCCGTCCCCGGGCGAATAGATGAACCGCCACAGCAGCGACACAACGACGATCGAGACCACCACCGGCATGAAATAGACCGCCCGGAACAGCGAGATCGCGCGCAGCTTCTGATTGATCAGGAGCGCCAGTCCCAGAGCCAGAGCGGCCTGCACCGGGGCCACGATCAGCACGAAGGTGAAGGTGTTCACCAGCGCCTTCATAAAGACCACGTCCGAGGCCAGCACCACCCTGCGGGTTTCACCGGTCTGCCAGCTGAACCATTCCCGCTTGCCCTGCAAATGCGGGTAATCCGGGTTGCGCCGGGTGAACCTGCGCAGGCGCGGATATTGGATCTCGCCGTCCTCGATCACCGCGTTGCCGGCCTCGTCGCGTTCCGGTTCCAGCGTGAAAACCGCCAGCCCCAGAAGCCCCCGGTAGTTCTCGAAACCCACATATTCCGTGGGGTTGGGCGAGGCGAGCCGCTGATTGGTCAGGGAAAAGGCGAAGGCCAGGAAGAAGGGCAGGATGATGAAGAGGGCGATCAGGCCGGCACCGGGAAAGGCCATCAGCCATCCGGCGCGGTTGGACCGCGTCAGTTTCGACGCCATGTCAGAATTCCTTGTCGCAAGGCGGACCGTCCGGCGCCGGGCCGGACGGTCGGGGGCCGGGCGGCCTAGTGGCCGTAGCCGCCGTTGGCTTGGATATCCTCGTCGATCTCATCGACCGCCGCGTCCAGCGTATCGGCCACATCCGCCCCGTTGGCGATGTCAGCCAGCGCCTTTTCAAAGACCTTCGCCTGTACGATGTAACCCGGCGTCACCGGCCGCACGAGCGCCTGGTTCTCGGAGAGCGCGTAAAACACCTCCAGCGGGCCGCCCGGCGCGTAGTTGGACGTCTGCGTCGCCGCGCTCGCCGTCGAAGGGATCAGCCCCGTGCCGTCCGAGAAGGCCGCGAACCAGCGGTCCTGCAGCGCAAACTCGATAAACGCCAGCGCGCCCTCGGGGTGCGCACTGGTGGACGAGATGCCAAACTGCCAGGAGGCCGCGCCAATGGTCGGCCCATTGCCAAAATCCGGCGCCGGCAGGAAGAGCGCGTCATCGCCAAAGGCCTCCACCACCGGCAAGGCCGCCCAGTTGCCATTCCAGGACATGGCATAGGATCCGTCGAGCAGACCGGTCTCGCGCGCTGCGGCGTCCTGGCTGGTGCCCGGCACATAGCCGTTCTCAAACAGCCCCTGCCACCAGTCGCCAAACGCGATCGCCGCGTCGCCGTTCAGCACGTCTTCGGCGCTCTGGTAGGTCTCACGGTCGACAATGTCGCCGCCAAAGCTCTGCAGGAAAGGCGAGAACGCATAGGGATACCATTCGCCTTTCCACGCCATGCCCAGATCCAGCGGATAGTCGAAGTCACCCGACGCCGCGATGGTCTCAAGCGCGCTGTTGAACTCGTCAGCGGTCCAGGGCTCGTCCAGCGACGGCACGCGGATCCCGTAGGCTTCGAGTGTCGACCGGCGCGTGGTCAGCGCCACGGCGGCATCCCAAAGACCCACCGAATAGACCTCGCCGTTCCAGCGTCCGATGGGGCCAGGCAGATAGCTCTCCAGCTTGGCCTCATCGATGCCCAGCGGCTGCATGTATTCCGCCCAGGCCCAGTTCGGCATCACCGGGCCGTCGACATCCAGGATGTCCGGCAACTCGCCCGCAAGGGCTGCCGCGCCCACGGCATCGTTGTAGGCCAGTTGCGGGAAGGTCTCGATCACCACCATCCAATCCGACTGGCTGGCGTTGAACTCCTCGACCAACTGGTTGACCAGAGCTTCTTCGGCATTGGCGCTGCCGGCGCCGTGATACCAGAGACTCAGCTCGGTCTGGGCCGAGGCTGCGCCTGCAAGACCCAGCGCCATCATTGCGGCAAGGCGTGCTCCCAATCTCATGTCTCTGTCCTCCCTTTGAGACGGATGATATTTGTCTGTGCTGTCCTGTGCGGTGCGACCAGCGAATCGCGCCGTTTCACCTCTCCGCTGATCTTGATGGGGTCTGCGGGTGCCGGCGCCTCCGCCAGCAGGCCCAGCAGGACCTGCGCGCCCTTGGCGCCCATGGCCGCATAGGGCAGTTCGGCGGTGGTCAGCGCGGGATAAAGCGTTTCGGATATCAGCCGGTGGTCGTCATAGCCGACAACCGAGACATCTTCGGGCACCGCGATGCCCCGACGCCGCAGGATCCCGTATACCGCCATCGCCAGCCGGTCGTTGCCGCAGCAAATCGCCGAAGGCGGCGCGTCGTCGGCAAAGATCTTTTCGAGCGCATCCCAGATCAGCTGGTGTTCGCCCGGGGACCCGTGCAAATCCGTCGACCGCACCAGATCGGCCTCAAAGGCGATCCCGGCCTCGTCCAACGCCCGGCGATAGCCCTTCAGCCGCAGCCGGGTTGCTTCCTGCGACGGGGCCAGCGTCAGATAGGCGATGCGGCGGTGCCCCTCGGCGATCACCTCCCTGGTCAGCGCGTATTGACCGCCCTCGTCATCGGGCACGATCGCCGGTGTACCCAGGTCATCAAAGCAATTGATCAGAACCTTGGGAATCCCCTGGCCCGGCAGGGCCAGCTCCAGCGGTTTGTGAAAATCGGCAACATAAAGAATGCCTTCGACCCGATGCTCCTGAAAGGTGCGCACCAGATCGGGGACCCGGTCGAGCCGCCCGCCGGTGTCCGAGATCAGCAAGGTCTTGCGGGATGTCTCGATCACGGCCTGCGCGCCCTGCACGATGAAAAGTTCCGGCAGACCGGCCGGAGACGCCACTTCATCGGCAGTGCTGATCGCGCCTGTGATCAACCCGATCAGCCCGGACTTGTTCGATTTGATCGATCGTGCGGCGTGCGATGGCACATAGCCCAGCGCCTCCATCGCCTGGGATACGGCTTCCCTGGTCTTGGGCGACACCGGCGCGTCCGCGTTCAGCACCCGGCTGACGGTTTTGGGCGATACGCCCGCGCGCTTTGCAACGTCATAGATCGTGGCCAAAGCGCGTCCTCCTCGCAGCCGTGTCTCGATTCGCTTGCACATGACACCGATGTCATGACACCGGTGTCAGTGTCAATTACTTCTTGTTTCTCCGCAGGCGCGTGGCGCGTGGCGGGCCGGCGGGCCTCAGGCGGGGCAAGACAGCGCGCGTTCGGCGGAGGTCGAGCTAGGGCAGATAGCGGTCCAGCAGCGCATCGACGAGGCCGGCCTGCAGCCGGTCGCCCGTCGCATAATCCACCCGGAGAATATCTTCGAGGATGATGTGCTGTTCGATTCCGGTGACCATGGAAAGACGGTGGACCAGATCGTCAAAGTCGCGCGCCGCCATGTCCGGCCGCACCGGGTCCAGGGCCACCGCAAAGGCGGCGACACGCCGTGCGCCGCGCAACTCCACATCGTCGCGCTTCTTCCAGACCTCCATGGTCTTGGCCAGGAACTGGCGGAAGAAGATCTCGTGCTGGCGTGAAATCGCGACGTAGTACTCCGCAACTGTATGCACCCGCGCCCGCACATCCGCGATACCCTCCAGAAGATCCTCGGTGGAGCGCACTTCAAAGTCGAGCGTGGCCTCGGCCGCCAGCGTCCCGGGGTCCGGGAAGTAGCGGTAGATCGTCGCCCGGCTGATCTGCGCCGCTTCCGCCACCCGCGCAAGGGTCAGTTCTTCGCCATCCGCCATGATCTGGCGGGCGGTGTCGAGCAACGCCGTCCGTGTCCGATTTTTCTGCGCGTCTCTTGGAGCCATGATGCCTCTAAATGATACACTTGTCTCATAATGAAAAGTATGTATCATGATGATACTGTCGTCTTATTAAACGGAATCCATCTCATGTCCAATACACGTCCGCGCATTTATCATCTTTTGGGCAACTTGCTGACCTTTCACGCCTTCCCGTCAGAAACCGGCGACCGCTATACGCTCGTCGAGATCAAGACCGCGCCCGGCGCCGGAGCGCCGCCCAATCACCACGCAGGAGAGGATGAAAGCTTCTTTGTCCTGGACGGTGAGTTCGAGTTCCTGATCAACGACCAGACCATCACCGCCCGCGCCGGCGACTTCGTCAAAATCCCGGACGGCGCCGTGCATGCCTTCACCTGCTCCGGAGACGCGCCGGGCCGGATGATCTGCGTGAACGCGCCGGGTCTCATGCATGACACGTTCTTCACGCAGGCGGGTGAGACGATGCCGGACGGCACGACCGATATTCCTGCGCCCGATGGTCCGCCTGATATCCCGGCCATCATGGCGGTCGCCACCAAGGCGGGCATGACAATCCTCGCACCCGAAGGCGCACCGGCCTGACCCGCCCGGGTCAGCCCCTGTACGACGGTCGCGGTTGCCCGAAATGTGCGGGCCTGAATATGCCGGCCGAATATGCCGACCCAAACATGGGGGTCCAAACATGCAGGCCCAAACATGCAGGCCCAAACATGCGGGCCTGTCCCGCCGGACATGGGGCACGCCAGCGTTCGCCGAAACTCAACCGATCGCCTTAGCCGGTCGACTGAGCCGATCGCCTTGGCCGGGCGGTCGGGCCAAAGCGCGACACGCGCCCGGTCTGACGGGTGCATCGCGCGCTAGTGCGCCTCTGCCCAATTGGCGCCCTGGCCCGCATCGACCACCAGCCTGACATCGAGATGGACCGCCGGACTTGCGGCGCCTTCCATGACCTCGCGCGCGCGCCCGATCAGATCGTCGACGGCCGCCTCGGCCACCTCGAAGAGCAGTTCGTCATGCACCTGCAACAGCATCTTGGCCGGGATGCCATCGATCGCATCGGGCATCCGGATCATCGCCCGGCGAATGATGTCTGCCGCGGTGCCCTGAATCGGGGCATTGATCGCGGCGCGCTGGGCAAATCCGGCGCGCGGTCCCTTGGCATTGATCTCCGGCGTATGGATCTTGCGACCGAACAGCGTCTGGACATAGCCGTGCTCTTTCGCAAAGGCCTTGGTGTCGTCCATATAGCCGCGAATGCCGGGGAACCGTTCGAAATAGCGATCGATGAACCCCTGCGCCTCGGCGCGCGGAATGCGCAGGTTGCGCGCCAGTCCAAAGCCCGAAATCCCATAGATCACGCCGAAATTGATCGCCTTGGCCTGCCGCCGGATATCGGGCGTCATCTCGTCAAGCGGCACGTCAAACATCTCGGAGGCCGTCATCGCGTGAATGTCCAGCCCGTCCGAGAAGGCCTGTTTCAGTTCGGGGATGCGGGCGATATGGGCAAGTATCCGCAACTCGATCTGTGAATAATCCAGCGAAACCAGCACATTGCCCGGCTCGGCCACAAAGGCCTCGCGAATGCGCCGCCCTTCCTCGGTGCGCACCGGAATGTTCTGCAGATTGGGATCGGTCGACGCCAGACGCCCCGTGTTCGCCCCGGCAATCGCATAAGACGTGTGAACCCGCCCCGTCTCGGCGTTGATGTGACCTTGGAGCGCGTCCGTATAGGTCCCCTTCAGCTTTGAAAGCTGGCGCCAGTCTAGGACCCGCGCGGGCAGGTCGTGGCCGTCCGCGGCCAGCGTCTCCAACACGTCCGCGCCGGTGGCGTAGGCGCCGGTCTTGCCCTTCTTGCCGCCGGGCAGGCCCATCTTGTCGAAGAGCACCTCGCCGAGCTGCTTGGGCGAGCCGACGTTGAAGCTCTCCCCCGCCAGATCGCGGATCTCGTCCTCAAGTTGCGC
>JBCDEC010000010.1:0-34287 GCA_039179965.1 Pseudomonadota bacterium | reverse complement strand
CCGCGACAGCATTCCCGGCGCGATTTGGCTGCCCAATGTCGGTTACGGCGAATTGGCCGATGTCACCGAGACCTACTTTGAAACAGGCCTCTACAAGGCGACCGCTGGCGATCCGTCGCAGCCCTTTGTCGTGTTTTGCCTGGATGAATGCTGGATGAGCTGGAATGCAGCGCGCCGTGCCGTTGACTGGGGCTACACGTCGGTCATCTGGTTTCCGGAAGGAACCGATGGGTGGAGCGAAAAGGGCTATCCCCTGACGCGTATTGAGCCCGAATAATCTTATTTGGATTAGAAAATTGAAAGCTCTCCGTGAAGCGGTGCTAGACTGACATCGTGAGAGAGAGGATTCGGGCGGCTTGAATCGGCCCCCGACTAAGGAGAGGCTGGACCATTGAACCAAAAGACTATTTTCGCAGGTCTCGGCGGATTGGCCGTGCTACTTTTGCTGATCGCCGTATTTCAGCCCCGTGACCGGGGCCCATCGGTGGACGATACGGTTGCACAGAGGCTAACGCCCGTGTCCGACTCGGTGTCGGCGCTGGAAGAGCGTCTGAAAACCGTTGAGGCATCCTTGGAAGGTGCCGTCGCACGGCTTGAGGCATCGGTGTCCGCCGATGATCTGAGCGCCGTTCAATCCAAGGTCGAGGATGCCTTGGCCAAAGTTGAATCCGCAGTCAGTTCGGAAGATCTCAGCGACGTGCAGTCGAAAGTCGAAGCGGCTCTGGCGGACGTCAGCGGGTCTTTGCGCGGCAGCATCGATGAGCTTCAGAACAAGTTGGCGGATACGGTTGCCAGCGTCGAAGAGGTGAAGCGTGAGCCTGCTGCAGCGGCGGCTTCGACAGCGGCCGTGGCCGCGACGACCGCACCTGCGGCGACAGACAGCAGTGATGCGTCACAGACGCAAACAGCTGATACGTCAAGCGCTGCCGGCGATGGCTATAGCCCTGGTATGACAGCGCTCTTTGACGACGGGGCCTTGCGCGTCTTTGTATCCCGCGTCGATGCGGATGCCGGGGACGTTTGGGTTTCGATGACGGGCGAAATGAAGCGCCTGACCCAGGGACAGCCACGCGTGGTGGCCGTGGGGCGCGACTATTGCCGCATCACCGTTGACAGCATCTCGGGCAACACGGCGATGTTTTCGTCGCTTTGTGGCGATGATCTGCCAGCGCCGGAAGGTCTGAGCGCAGGTCAGACGGCCAGCCTGCAAGATGGCGCCATGCGCGTGTTCGTGTCGCGGGTCGAAGAGGATGCCGCGCGGCTGTTCATCAATGGCGAACAGGACATCGTGGACGTTGGCCGATCGGTTGCCGCGAAAGCGGGCGATACGGCCTGCCGTGTCTATCTTGATGCGGTGGACCGCGGTCACGCGTCGGTCAGCGCGCTTTGCGGTGATGACATGCCCGTGTCCGAAGCGGCGGGCGCCGGATCGACCGTTACACTGGACGATGGTGCCGTACGTGTCTTTGTTGCTTCGGTTCAGGATGACACCGCGCGGTTTGCCATCAACGGCCAAACCGTTGTTGCCGGCATGTCAGGCGAAACCGTCGCCCTCGGTGACGGCTGCGGCGTCACCGTAGAAGACGTCAAAGACGCCACGGCGAGCTTCAGCTACGCCTGCAAATGATCTGAAGTCAAAGCGAAAAACAGGAGGCCTCGCGGCCTCCTGTTTTGCATCAGTATCCCGCCAAGGACTTGTGGGCGTGTGTGACCGTTCCGTCCGTATCGGTCATTGTCACATCGACCGACCGCGTCCGGCTTGGCACTGAAATCCCGACGCGCGGGTTTTCCGACAGCGAAATTGAACCGGTCAAATCGACATAGCCTGCGCCGTCCAGATCGATCTCCACGCTCTCGACATAGCGCATCGGGATGTAAAGCAACGAAATCTGATCCATCTGCATGCCGGAATGAGACGGGTGGTCGATGTCGACGTCCATACGGTTGAAGCGGTTGAGGATGTCGCTTGCCGAGGTCACCGGCAGTTGCCCGGCCAGTTCAATTGTCATTTCGCCCAGGCTGGCCAAAGCTGCGTCGGGGTCCTGTCCCGGCGGTGCCGAACACGCGCCCAGGCCAGAGGTCTTGACGAAGGTCTCCGAGACAAAGAGTTGACCGTCGCTGGTCTCCGCCACCACGTGCAGTGGCGTCGGGCCATTAACCCGCATCGTAATGTCAAAGAAGAAGCTGGGCTGCGGCACGTCCAGATCGAACACAGCCGAAACGGGCATCGGATTCTCATCGAGCACCACCATCACACGGGCCAGGCGCAAGCCCGGCGGCGCGACGATATGTGCGGCCAACTGGGCGCGGGCGTCATCCGGGGTCCGGTAGGGCGCATCGATGGCGATCATCCTGTCTCCGTTCGCCAAAGTGCGGCTGCCGAAGAGTGCGGACCGGATGTCGTCCCAGCTGCTGCTTGTGGCCAGTGCAGGGGCCGCCGTGGCGCTGAGCAAGGCGGCGACGAGCGTGAGCGCTTTCATTGTTCTTCTCCTCCCAGAAGAAACCGGCCAAAGGCGCGAGGCCCATCGCAGGTCGGAATGTCGTACAGGACTTTGTGGGTTATTGCATCCAAAATGGTGACCGTGTTGTCGAACCAATTGGCCAGAACGATGTGGCTTCCGTCCGCGCTGGCGTCGATACCTTCGGGGTATTCGCCCACACCGATTTGCGCGACCGGTTCCAGGCTGGCCAGATCAATCACCGTGACGGTGTTGTCGTACTGATCGGAGACAAAGGCCTTTGCCTGCGCAAATGCGATGCCATAGGGCCGTTCGCCCACCGGGATCGTCGCGATGTGACGCAATCCGTCCGGGTGCAGTACCGTGACATCGTTGCTGCCTACATTGCCCACGAACAGGCGACCTTCGGGATCAAAACGCAGCCCGAACGGTCGCGTGCCGACGGGTATGCGCGCCACAAGCTCCAACCGGTGCGCGTCGAACAGGGACACCTGGTCTGCATCCTTGTCCGCCGAGGCCAGATAGCGCCCATCCGCGGACAGGGCCAGACCGGCGGGCGCGGCGCCGGTTTCTAACTCCAGAAGGAGTTCCAGCGTGGTGGCGCGCAGCACCCAGATCCGGGCGTTGTACCAGTCCGACACGTAGAGCTGATTGCGTCTGTGATCGAAGGCAGCACCCAGCGGGCCGCCCTCCAGAGTGATCTCAGCCAGAAGCCGTCCATCCGAAGAAAACCGCCGGACCGACTTTGTGTCGGGCGAAATGGTGAAAACAGAACCGCCATGCGCCGCGACACCCGCAGGTTTGCCGGGCAGCGGCCATCTTGACAGCTCTTGCCCCGTCACCGTGTCGATCACGCTCAGGGCGTCGTCCGGTTGACAGGTGACATAGGCCAGGTCCGCCTGGCCCGACGCAGGCAGGCCGGCAAGGAGAGCCAGAGCCTTAAGACCCGGGGGCGCCAAACCGGGCCACCAATGCGTCCAAGCCCGCCTCATATACCCCCGTGACCGCCGCCACCGCAGCCGCATCGTTGAGATTTTCCGGCGGATCATTGTTGGGATATCCTCGGTAAAACGCGCCGCGCCACTCAACGATCGACCCGCCGCCATCGCGCGGCTTCACCGTCAGATGCGACGAGTAATTTGTCACCGGGAGCACATCGACGGACACTTCGGTGATGCGGTAGGAATAGCTCATCTTCTCGGCGCTGTATTTGTAGAGCACTTCGGCAATTGTCGGATCGCCATCGCCCGCCAGAACCAAGAGGCGCGTTGCGTCAATCTCATTGCCATTCTCGCCCGTGTTCTGGGCCACCGCCGGATGCCAGGACATATCCTGGAAATCGCCAATCGCCGCCCAGACATCGTCCGGGTTCGCGGCCACTTCGGTTGTTGCGGTAACCTTCTGGCGCGTTGGTCCATGCGCCGAAGCGACAAGCGGCAGACTGACCGCCAGTGCCAGAGCTCCGATGAAAAGACGTCGTTTCATTGCTTTGCCTCCCTGAAAATCCTGTTGTTGAGGATGTACCGCATGCCACGCGTCCACGTGTCGTCGGTATTGCCTCGGATATCGACCGCGCCGGCCTTGACGATTTCGCCTGTCTGGCCGTCGCGCAGTTGCAGGTTCAGAGCCAGCAACGCCTCCGACACCTTGGTGACCTCGCCAACGAGGATGAATTGCGCCCCAAGTTTGGCGGCCATGCGCGTGTCGCACCCATAGCACTGCGCGGGGTTGACCACGCGATCGAGATCCGCAGACACCGGAGCGAGATCCAAAAGCGTGTATCCTTCGCTCAGGAACCGTTGCGCGGCCATGGCTTCGATGACCTCAAGGCGCGCGAGATCTCCCGGTGCGAGATCTTCCGGAACAAGGGTCGATTGGACGGTTGTCTGCCGCGACGTGTCCGCCATATGCAGCCCGAAAAAGGCCACCGTCCCTTCGGCTGAAGCTGCCGGGGAAACACTTAGAAACGCAAGCAAGATCAGTCGCATAGGGCGATTCTTATAAATTAAGAGTCGAGGTCCATGATGGTCCTGTTAGGCTGAAGCGCAATTCGTCCTTTGGTATCGGTCGGCGGTGACGGACAGAGAGCCAAGCGAAGATTGGGAGAGGGTTCGGCACCTGATGCCGGGCCGGGGAGGCCAGATTGAAGACGTGGGTCCTGCTGCTTGTCGCGGCATGTGTAACGTTTGGATGGGCGCAGCGCGCGACCGCGATCGACGTCACGGCGGCGGTTCTGCGTGTCGATTACCAGACCGAATTGCCAATATCGCGTTTCGATCTCGTGCCTGAGGATCTGGGCTTTGCCGGCGCGGCGCTGGCTGATCAGGACAACAACACAACGGGCAGTTTCCTTGGCCATGTCTACGAGACGCTCCACGTCGCCGCACCGGAAGCGGAGGCCGACGCGGCCCTTGCCGAGATCCTGGGGCAGGGGATCAAGTTGATCGTCATTCAGGCGCGCGCCGAAGATCTGCTGCGCCTGACGGACAAGGCGGCAGAGGCAGGGGCTCTGGTCTTCAATGCGCAGGCACCGGATATGGCGCTGCGCGACGCGGCCTGCCGGGCGAACCTTTTGCACACGGCGACCAGCCGATACCAGCAGGCTGACGCCATCGCGCAATTCGCCATCTGGAAGAAATGGCCAAACTGGGCGTTGGTTTCGGGCTCCAACCCCGCGGATGTGGCCCTGGCTGACGCTTATCGCAGGGCGGCCCGGAAATTCGGCGCCAAAATTGTCGAAGAGCGGATCTTTGAAGACACCGGCGGCGGACGCCGGACGGACTCCGGGCACGTGTTGGTCCAGCGCCAATTGCCGGTTTTCATGCAGGATCTGAAATCACATGACATCGTGATTGCCGCAGACGAGACGGATTACTTCGCGGCCTATCTGCCGTATCACTTGTGGGACCCGCGCCCCGTGATGGGGTCGAGCGGTCTGAGACCCGTGCAGATGCACGGCGGGCACGAAGCCTACGGTGCCACGCAATTGCAGAACCGGTTCGAAAAGCTGGCAGGTCGCTACATGAAAGATGCCGACTACAATGTCTGGATCGCGTTGCGTTCTGTCGGCGAGGCCGTGACACGCGCCGATACGGCCGAGCCCGAGGGCGTCAGGGACTATCTCTTTTCCGATCAATTCGAACTGGCCGGGTTCAAGGGTCAGGAGGTGACCTTTCGCGACTGGAACGGGCAGATGCGCCAGCAGGTGCTTTTGTTCGACGACCGCATCACGGTCAGCGTCAGCCCGCAAGACGGATTTCTGCACCAAACGGCCCTTCAAGACACGCTGGGTTTGGACCGCCCCGAGTCCAAATGTACGGCCTTCAACTGAGCACGGGAGTTCTCCATGAAGACCCTTTTTCTGTCCGCTGCCCTGATCGCGCTGAGCCTGCCGGCATTTGCCGGCCGGGCCTTTATCTCCAACGAGCGCGGCAACACCATCACCGTTCTGAACACGGAAACCTGGGAGGTCGAGGAAGAGTTCTTCGGCGGCAACCGTCCACGCGGCATCACGGTTTCGCCGGATGGCAGCAAGCTTTATGTCTGCGCGTCCGACGACAATATTGTCCGTGTCTTTGACACCTCGACTTATGAAGAACTGCCCAGTCTGCCCTCGGGCCCGGATCCGGAGCTGTTCATCATCGAACCATCCGGAAAACGGCTCTACATCGCCAATGAGGACGACAACCTGGTGACGGTGACCGACACCGAAACCCGCACTGTACTGGCCGAAGTTCCGGTCGGGGTCGAACCCGAAGGCATGGGGATGAGCCCGGATGCGAAATGGGTGGTCAACACCTCAGAGACCACCAACATGGCGCATTTCATTTCCACCGAGGACTACAAGATCAAACACAATGTTCTGGTCGATCAGCGCCCGCGCTATGCGCAATACACAGCCGACGGCACGCGCCTCTTTGTGACTTCCGAGATCGGCGGGACCGTCACGGTCATGGACATTGCCGAAGATGGCGAGCCGACCGTGGTGGGAAAGATCAGTTTCGACGTCCCCAATGTACAGCCCGAATGGTTGCAGCCGGTCGGCGCCAAAGTGACATCTGACGGCCGCCGGCTCTTTGTGGCCCTGGGCCCCGCCAACCGGGTTGCCGTTGTCGATGCGCAAAGCCTGGAGGTGCTTGACTACATCCTTGTCGGGCAGCGTGTCTGGCAACTCGATTTCACACCGGATGAGACGTATCTGCTGACCACCAATGGCAATTCCAACGACGTCACGGTGATCGACGTGGCCAAGGAAAAGGCCATCAGGTCCATCCCGGTGGGCGACCAGCCTTGGGGCGTCGTGACCATCGACTGAGCTATTGCTACAATACACAAACAAAGACGGGCGCCCGCGCCTTTTGGGAGGATGACACCAATGAAAAAACTACTCGCCGCCGCCGTGATGGCCGGTTTTGCAGGCCCGCTGGCCGCCGCGCCTCTGTGTGATGATCTGGGCTTTGCCGGGCTCTTGGCCAAATGCAACCGGGGCGATACGATCAAGCTGACGCTGGCCTCGGGCAAGGCTCTGGGAGAGGATGTCGTTTTGCAATCCGGCGCCTACTACAAGCTCGAGGTGACGGCAGACGGTTCGGCGGAGCTGGCCATCGAAGGCCCCGATTTCTTCCGGGCCATCTGGATGAACGAGATTGTCATCAACAAGATCGAAATCCGTCCCATGGCGATCGACTCCATTGAATTCGACAAGGCCGGTGTGGCGGAACTGTCGTTCATCGCGATTAAGCCGGGCACCCATGTGATCCGCATTCCCGGCTCCACCGGCGAATCCCAGCAGGTCAAAATCAGCATTCAGTAACGGAGAGGTCCCATGAAACGCATCTGTGTCATCGCCGCCCTGATCGGCGCGCCCGCTTTCGCCGACGAGGCGCCCGATGCGGAAACCGTGCAGAAGATCGAAGCCTATCTGGCCTCGATAGACTGCCAAATGGACCCCGATGATATTGAGGTCGAAGACGACGGTTACGAGTTGGACGATGTGATCTGCAAGGGCGGAAACCAGTACGACATAGACCTGGACAAGAACCTCAACGAGGTCGGGCGCCGGGCCGAGTAAACCGAACACGCGGCATCGCTGAAGGCGCCCTGTTCCTATCGGAGAAGGTGAGATGAGACAGGTTTTGATAATTGCCGTTGCCTGGATTTGCGCAACGGCCAGCTGGGCAGAAGATCTGCCGGTGATCCGTGCCGCGGTACTGAAGATCGGCACGGTGAATTGGGAACTGGCGACCATCACCGAAAACGGTCTGGACGAACAGTTCGGGTTCCAGCTGGATGTCCAGCCCTTCGCTGACAACGGCGCCACACGGATTGCTGTCGAGGGCGGGGAGGCCGACATGGCCGTGGCCGACTGGATCTGGGTCGCGCGGCAACGGGCGGCGGGCAAGGACTACGTCTTTGTTCCCTACTCCAAGGCCGTTGGCGGGCTGGTCGTGCCCGACAGCAGCAAGGCGCAAACCCTGGCCGATCTGGCGGATGGCAAGGTTGGCATTGCCGGGGGGCCGCTCGACAAATCTTGGCTGATCCTGCGGGCCTATGCGCAGCAGGAATATGGCTTTGATCTCAAGGGGGAAACCGAACAGGTCTTTGGCGCGCCACCGCTGATTTTCAAAACCGCTCTGAGCGACGATCTCGACGGAGCCATCAACTTTTGGCATTTCCTGGCCAAGATGAAGTCCGATGGTATGCGCGAGTTGATATCTGTCGAAACCGCAGGCCAGGCACTTGGGCTGGATACCAACACGCCGCTCCTGGGGTATTACTTCAAGGAGAGCTTCCTTGACGAAAACCCGGGGCTTGTGCAGGGCTTTTTTGAGGCCAGCCGCGCCGCCAAGGACAAGCTGGCAACCGATCCCGAGGCCTGGACGGCCATCCGTCCCAGAATGAACGCCGCGTCGCAAGCACAGTACGACCAGCTCAAGGCGGACTGGATCAAGGGCATCCCCGACCGTGGTCCGATCGATACCGAGGCTGCCGCACGGATGCTGTCCTTGATGGCGCAGTTGGGCGGGGCAGAGTTGGTGGGCGCTGCCACGACACTGCCGCCCGGGCTGTTTGCAAACGTGGAATAGATGGACACAAGGCTCACGCCGGTCTTTTCTATCGCTGGGCTGCTCGCACTCTGGGTGCTTGCATCAGTTCTGAGCAATGACCCGCAGATCCTGCCCACGCCCTGGGAGCTGATCCCGCGCTTTGCCGCCGAACTGCGCTCGGGGGAATTGCTCTCCAACCTTGGCGCGACTTTGATCCGGGTGATCTGGGCCTTTGCGCTCGCCATGAGCATCGGCACCGTCATTGGCCTGGCGATGGGCAGGTCGGCGCGGCTCAACCAATGGCTTGATCCCTGGCTGGTCATCTTTCTCAACCTGCCGGCCCTTGTGTTGATCGTGCTGTGCTACCTCTGGATCGGGTTGACCGAGGCGGCGGCGATCATTGCGGTGACGCTCAACAAGGTGCCAAACGTCGCCACGGTCCTGCGCGAAGGCGGGCGTGCCCTCGATCCGCAACTGGACGCCATGGCCCGGATTTATCGTCTGTCCTGGGCGCGCCGGATGCAGCATGTCATCCTGCCACAGCTTGCCCCATTTCTGGCCGCTGCCGCGCGCTCGGGCGTAGCCGTCATCTGGAAAGTGGTCCTGGTGGTCGAGTTCCTGGGGCGGTCATCGGGCGTCGGATTTCAAATTCACCTGTATTTCCAGCTCTTTGATGTGGCGATGGTCCTGGTCTACGCGCTGTCCTTTATCGCTGTGATGCTCAGCGTCGAATGGGCGCTCTTTCAGCCCTGGGAGCGCCGGGTCACGCGGTGGCGGCGCGTATGATCTCGATCAATATCAAGAGCAAGATGTTTCAGGACGTCCCGGTTCTGGGGCCGATCAACCTGGATATCGCCGCGGGCGAAACCGTGGCCATCGTCGGTCCATCCGGTGTTGGAAAGTCCACGTTGCTGCGGATTGCAGCCGGGATCGACACGCAATTTGAGGGCACGGTGACCCGGCCAGAGAAACTGGCTTTTGTGTTCCAGGAACCGACGCTTCTGCCGTGGCGCAGTGCGATAGAGAATGTGACGCTTGCCCATGCTGACGTGTCAAAGGCGTCTGCCCAAGCGGTGCTGGACGAGGTCGGATTGACCGGCAAAGCGGAGTTGTTTCCCGGACAATTGTCTTTGGGGCAGCAGCGGCGTCTGTCTCTGGCCCGCGCTTGCGCCGGGTCGCCGGAGGTTCTCATTCTGGACGAGCCCTTTGCATCCCTCGATCCGGAAACCGCCGAGGTTGTGATTGGCCTGACCGAACGCCTGATCGCCACCTATAAGCCGGCCACTCTTTTTGTAACGCATTCGAAAGCCGAAGCGACCCGCCTGGGCCACCGCATTGCAAGACTTGACCCGTCTGCCAGCGGCGCAATTTTGAGACGTACAGCAGATCAAGGACGTTGATGGCAGAAGGGATCTTCGCGGTCCGAATTGGTTTGGCGCCGCTGCAAAAAGTTCGGAGCGATCAGCCCGCGAAAACCGGGTGCAGTCGAGGTGTATTGTCGATCATAACGGTGCGGAGGTGGACGACGTTTTTCCGAAACGCGCACTCACAACGGATGCATTTGAGTGTCTCAAGGGAATGTTGGGTCGGCAAGATCGCGCGCGAACAGACCTCGGCGGTCATGTTCCGGACCCGCTCCGCGCACAGTTCTTGAACGGCCACCGTGCTGTCCGGGGCGCGCCCTTGACCAAATCTTGGGTCTGCGGGATGTGAGGGGCGCAGGCCGCTGTTCCTGTTTGGGCCAACGCGTGGGGCCCGGACATCTCGGTGCGCTGGGGCACTCAGCCGGCTTGGGCGAGGGAACGGGCGGATGACAGGTCAGCTTCAGTTGCGGTCACCGGTTCTGCGCGCGTTGACGTGGGCAACTCCTGGCCCGTCGCTGCGGGTCTTCGAAAATTTGCGCCAATCGGTCGGCGCCGGACCGGCGGGTGGCGGACCAGTCCGGTTCAGAAATTGCACTGCACGTGCCAGTGATGGGGACGGGCATTGTGGCGGTTTAGGAAAAGCGTGCAGTCCGCAGAAATGCGCCACGGTTCACGCCTTTGCCCAATACCACCTCAACAGAAAAGTCTGCTGATCCCACAAATTGACCCTTCACACCGACACGTGCAGTCACTCCGAAAGCAGCGCAGCCCGTCCCACAATATGGGACTCGGGCCTGGCAAGGAGTGGTTCAAACCTGTCCGGCGCGGTTCCTTTGACGGCGTCCTGTGGCGACGAATGCCCCGATGGTGCTGATCAAAAGCAGCAGCGTGGGCGGAAGCGGGACCGCCGAGATGTTCAGGCCGGTCTGCTGCGTAAACTTCTTTGCGATCGTGTGGTTGTCGGACTCGAAATTCGGTCCGGAAAACACCACCGTGTCAAACGCGATGTCCGAAAACATGTTGATAAACACGAATGGTTCGTTCCCGACCCGACCCTGAAATGGCGGACTTGGGTTGCCGTAGTAATCGGCTGAATTCGCAGCGTTGTCGGTCAGAAACGCCAGGACGTCGTCAGTGTCAAAAGAGAAAATGTTGGTGTCGTCGCTGATCAAGTCGACACGATTTCCTTTGCTTCCCGCCGACCACCAGAACCCGAAGTAGCTGGCTGACTCGTCGAGAGTCAAAGTGGTTCCGGGATTGGAGTTGGAAAAGAGGTACTGCGTCCCGTTGGCACCGCCGTATTGATTGGTCGCATCAACACGACCCGCGCTGTACGTCCCGAGTGCCGAAGAATAGTTGGAAAAATGCCCCGTCTTAGCGGAGTCAAATGTTTCGACCGAGGTCCCTTGCGCACCGAAGGCGGCAGTGTTTGCGGACATAACCCCGGCATCTTCAATTGTCACGGTGACGGAACTGGCCCCTGCCAGACACGGAAGGGCGACAACCATGACCGTTAGTGTGTGTTGCAATCTGTTCATCCGAAATCCCTCACAAGACTAAAATCGACGTGGATGCGGCCTCACTCGGCCTGGTGCGTTTACCGTGTTCGGGACCTAGCAACTCCATCTGCGAAGGCGCGAGTGGGCAAACGGAGAGACGGTTTCCCAGATGGATAGGGGCCCCCTCCAATCGGATGTTGTTCCCTAGTCGAGCGGTGGGTTTTTCTTTCGGAGGTCCGGGTTTGGGGCGCGCATCTGCGCGGTGTCACGGGACATCGCGTTGGTGGCGGGGGTGAAGCTTGCCTGAGGCTGGGGATGCGTAACCGCGGCGGTTCTCATCACGCCGCGAGCGGCTTTCTGATCCCCCTCTGTCTTGGGGGGGCGGCTGGTGGTGCGTCGTATCAAGAGTGCCTGACGAATTGAATTTATTTTCATGCGAAGAAAAAAAATTCACGCACGACCGGTGACGTGTTAGGCTCGTCCCGATTGCGCCGCTTGGGGGAGGGCTGCGTGGCACGTCGTGGTGACATAATCATTGGTATTGACGCGGGCACTTCGGTGATCAAAGCCGTGGCCTTTGGGCTGTCGGGCGAACAACTGGGCGTTTGTGCGGTACGAAACTCTTACACCTCCGGCGCGGACGGATCGGCAACACAGTCTTTGCGAAAGACCTGGCTGGATTGCGCACAGGCGATCCGCGGGCTTGGAGACGACGTTCATGACCTGGGCGGACGCGTTGCGGCACTCGGAGTAACCGGCCAGGGTGATGGCACCTGGCTTGTCGGTGCCGGGAACGTGCCGGTGGCGGATGCCTGGCTCTGGCTGGATGCGCGGGCCACACCGACGGTCTCGTCACTGCTGGGCAGGCCCGAAGACGCGGCGCGGTTCGCCGCGACCGGCACGGGGCTCAACACCTGTCAGCAAGGCAGCCAATTGGCCCACATGGCGAAGCATGCGCCAGACATGCTCTCGGATGCGGAAGTCGCCCTGCATTGCAAGGACTGGCTGTACCTGAACCTGACGGGTGTGCGCGCCACGGATCCCTCGGAAGCCAGCTTTACGTTTGGCGACTTTCGGACCCGGCACTACAGCGATACGGTTCTGGAGGCGCTGGAGCTCACGGCCCACCGCGGCCTGCTGCCAGAGATACTCGATGGCAGCCAGACCACCCATCCCCTGACCGACGATGCCGCAGCAGCCACCGGGCTCAGGCCGGGCACGCCCGTGGCCTTGGGATATGTCGACATGGTGATGACGGCGCTCGGGGCCGGGGTCCATACCGGCGAAGAGGGCGTGGCCTGTTCGACCATCGGCTCAACCGGCGTGCATTTGCGGGGGGTCGCGGCAGAGGATGTGTGCCTGAACGCGGACCGCACCGGCTATGTGATCTGCCTGCCCATACCGGGGCGGGTGACCCAGGTGCAGACCAACATGGCCGCCACGCTCAACATCGATTGGGCGCTGGATCTCGTGGCTGACCTTTTGGGAGAGTTCGGTGCCACGCCGGATCGCGCGGACATCGTGGGCCGCATCGACGGGTGGCTCGACGAGAGCGCCCAGAGGGGGTTGGTCTATCATCCCTACATTTCAGACGCGGGCGAGCGTGGGCCGTTTCTCGACGGGCTCGCGCAGGCCAGCCTTCTGGGCCTGCGCACAACCCATCGCTTTCCTGACATCATGCGCGCGGTCGTTGATGGGCTGGCGATGGCGGCGCGCGATTGCTTTGCCGCCATGGGGCCGCTGCCGGAGGAATTGCGAGTGACGGGCGGAGCCGCGCGTTCCGCCGCCGTCCGCCGTGTTCTGGCCGCTGCGCTCAACACCCGCATCCGGATGTCCTTGCGGGACGAAACCGGCGCGGCTGGCGCTGCGATGATGGCAGCTGTGGGGATCGGGGCCTATCCGGATATGGACGCCTGCATCGACGACTGGGTGCGACCCTACCTGGGCGAGGTCGAGACACCCGATCCCGCGCTGATCGCCCTCTATGACAGTCTTTTCATGGCCTATCACCAGTCCCGTTTGGCGGTGTCAACACTCTGGCCGACTCTGGCGGAGCATCAGGCCAAGCACGCGAGGCACACGGTATGAGCGAGACCGAGACGGTCGATCTTTTTGTCATCGGAGGCGGCATCAACGGTGCAGGCCTGGCCCGCGACGCGGCAGGCCGGGGTCTGAGTGTTGTGCTCTGCGAAAAGGACGACCTGGCCGAGGGCACATCCTCACGCTCGGGCAAACTGGTGCATGGCGGGTTGAGATATCTGGAGTACTACGAATTTCGCCTGGTGCGAGAAGCGTTGATTGAGCGGGAAGTTCTCCTCAAAAACGCACCGCATATAATCTGGCCGATGCGCTTTGTGCTGCCCCATTCTCCTCGCGACCGGCCCGCCTGGCTGGTGCGGCTGGGGCTGTTTTTGTACGACAATCTGGGCGGGCGGAACCGTTTGCCGGGGACGCGCGTGCTGAACCTGCGCCGCGATCCCAAAGGCGCGGCGGTGCTTGATCGCTACGTCAAAGGGTTCGAATACTCCGATTGTTGGGTCGATGACGCGCGCCTTGTGGTGCTGAATGCGGTGGATGCCGCTGAGCACGGGGCCACCGTCCTGACCCGATCGCCCTGCGTCTCCGCGCGGCGGATCGACGGACGCTGGCGGGTTGAAACGCAAAACAGCGTCACCGGCGACGCCCGCAGCTTTGAGGCCAGGGTTCTGGTCAACGCGGCCGGGCCCTGGGTGCAGGATGTGATCAATCGCGTGGCCGGGTCAAATTCGGCCCGCACCGTGCGCCTTGTCAAAGGGTCACACATCATCGTGCCCAAGTTCTGGCAGGGGGAGCAGGCCTACCTTGTCCAGAACACGGACAAACGCGTGATCTTCATCAACCCATACGAAGAACACATGGCGTTGATCGGGACAACAGATATTGCCTATGACGGGCGCGCCGAAGACGTCAGGGCCGATGAGGCCGAGATCCAGTATCTGCTGGAGGCGGTCAATCGCTACTTCAAAGAGAAACTGACGCGGTCGGATGTGATCAAACACTTTTCGGGCGTGCGGTCGCTCTTTGATGACGGGCAGGGCAATCCGTCTGCTGTGACGCGGGACTATGTCTTCGACCTTGACGAGACGGGCGGCGCGCCGTTGCTCAACATTTTTGGCGGGAAGATCACAACCTTCCGGGAACTCGCGCAGCGTGGGATGCATGAAATGGCCCATCTCTTTCCCGATATGGGGAAGAACTGGACTGCCCGCGCTGCCTTGCCGGGAGGCGACATGGCCAAGGCGGATTTTGATCTGTTCCGCAACACGTTGAAAGAGGCCTACCCGTGGATGCCGCGCCGCCTGAGGACGCATTATGGCCGGCTCTACGGCACACGGGTGGCGCTGATCGTCGGGAGCGCGACAACTCTGGCAGCGCTCGGGCGGCATTTCGGGGGAAATCTCTATGAGGCCGAGGCGCGCTATCTGGCAGCGCATGAATGGGCGCAGACGGCTGAGGATGTGCTGTGGCGGCGCACCAAGCATCATTTGCACCTGACCCAAGCCGAACGCGAGGCCTTTGCGCGCTGGTTCGACGACGAATTGGCGGAGGCGGCTTGAAATGGGTCTGACGCTCTCGCTCAATACGAACCCTCTGGTGAACCGCTTTGCCGAGCCGTCCGACCTGATCGAGACCACAGCGCGCAGTCTGCGGATCCGTGATCTGCAATTGACCCATGAATTCATCAACCCAAGTTGGCCCGCACCCGTGATCCGAGCGCTGGTGCGCGAGATGCAAGCCAGTTGTCAGGGCACCGGCGTGCGCATCACTTCCGGGATGACCGGACCCTATGGGCGGCTCAACCACTTCGGCCATCCGAACCGCGACGTCCGGCGCTACTATGTCGATTGGTTCAAGACCTTCGCTGATATCGTCGGGGATCTGGGCGGGCGTGCGGTTGGCACACAATTTGCAATCTTCACCTATCGGGATTTCGATGACCCGGCCCGCCGCGAAACCCTGACACAGATCGCCATCGACTGCTGGGCCGAGGTGGCCGAACATGCCAAGGCGGCCGGGCTGAACCATGTGTTTTGGGAACCGATGAGTGTGGGCCGCGAATTTGGCGAAACCATTGACGGGGCCTGCGCACTGCAAAGGCGTCTGAGCGCCGCAGACACCGCCATCCCGATCCGGATGATGGCAGATATCGATCATGGGGACGTCACGTCCAGCAATCCCGATGACATCGATCCCTATGCCTGGGCACGCGCCGTGCCACGGCTGTCTCCGATCATCCACATCAAGCAAAGCCTGATGGACAAGGGTGGGCACCGTCCCTTCACCGCGGCGCACAACGTCAAAGGACGGATTGCCCCGGCGGCACTGTTGCAGGCGCTGGGCGAGGGTGGGGCCGAAGACAACGAGATCTGTCTCGAACTGAGTTTCAAGGAACGCGAACCCGATGACCGCGCGGTGCTCGCCGAAATTGCCGAAAGCGTGGCCTATTGGTCGCCTCATATCGACGCTGGTGAACAGGACCTGCGGATATGATCCGGTCTTCGGCACAGGACCCTTTCAGCGGACACAGTCTTTTGCGAAACCGCGCCGCGGAGGCTTTTTTCTAATGGTCAAGGATTGGAGCCAACAGCAGGCAGAACAAAGCCTCACCCTGCGCGCCGCATGGTTGCACTATGTCGGGGGGCTCACGCAGGCGGCGGTCGCCAAGAAGCTGGGCGTGCCGCAGGTCAAGGCGCATCGGATGATCGCCAGGGCGGTGGCCGATGGTGCGGTCCGTGTGACCATCGACGGAGACATTGTAGAGTGCATCGAACTGTCGGAACGGCTTTGCGACAAGTTCGTCCTGGATTTCTGTGACGTCGCCCCGGATCTGGGCGAAGACGGGCTGCCCTTGCGCACATTGGCACGAACCGCCGCGGCGCGGTTGCAACGGTGGATGCAAGGCGGCGAGGTCGACACGATTGGGGTGGGCCATGGCCGGACGCTGGCGGCCACGGCACGGGAACTGCCACGGTTTCAGGCCAAGGGGATACGCTTCGTCTCGCTCATGGGCGAATTGACCCGCAGCTACGCTGCCAATCCACACACGGTCATGCATCTTCTGGCCGAAAGGACCGCCGCACAGGCCTATGTCTTTCCGGTGCCGCTCTACGCCAATTCCGCAGAGGATCGAAATGTGCTTCTGGCGCAGCGCGGTGTGCGCGAAGTCTATGCGATGGCACGCGCCGCCCCCTTGAAAGTCCTCGGGATCGGGACCGTGCACCCCGATAACCATCTGGTGCAGGCCGGAATGATTTCACCGGATGAAGTGGCCGAGATCTCCCGGGCGGGCGGGGTCGGTGAACTGCTGGGGCACTTTTTCAACGCCGAGGGCGAGATCCTCGAAATCCCGCTCTCGGATCGAACGCTGTCCGTCAACGTGGACGATACCCGGTCCGACCGGATCGCCGCAGTTGCCGGCGGGGACGAAAAAATAGAGGCGCTCAGAGCCGTCCTGCGAAGCGGCCGACTCTCGGGTCTGGTCACGGATGAGCGCAGCGCCAGACACCTTCTTGACGAGGTAAAACATGGCTAGTTGTCAAATCATAACAGTTTTTTCTGTTACTTTCACATCTGAACGTGATAAATTACGCTTTCGAGGGGGATGTGGGGCCTTGGTGAACGCGATGTTGACGTGCAACCGAGTGGAGGCGAGGGGATGGAGCTGAACGAGAACGCAGCCGCCGCATCGCCGGGATCTGCCGGGATGTCCCGCAGGCTGATCCTTTCCATCCTGGCCGTGGTCGCGGTGCTGGCGGCCATTGCGCTGGACACCGCCGTGGTGGCAATCGGATCGGACGAGGACCAGCGGCAGGCGGCGTTCGATCCCGACGCCTTCGGGCAGTCGGAATTCCCGCGCATCAGCGAAGCCGTGCGGGCACGTGCGGTTGAAGCCCCTGTGCTGGCCCAGGCGCTGGGCGAAGACAAAAACGCAGCAATCGAAAGCTACGGCACACCCGGCGGGATCGGAGCGTTCATGCCGGTCCAACTGGAAGGCGTGGTTGGAGAAGGCAAGTCGGGCATCTTTGATCTCACGGTCGCGGGCCTGCCCGAAGGCACCCGCGTGCGGCTGCAAACCGGACCGGCGATCAACGGAACCGAGCTGCGCGACATCACCGGCGATATCCTGTTTGGCGCGTTCAAAAACCAGATCGAATACCAGGACGCGGGCGCGGGGATCAATCGCGCCATGGCGGCAAGCACGCTGGTCGACCTCGATCGGGACAACCTGCCGGGCAAAACCGTTGCGGTTGTT
Source organism: Pseudomonadota bacterium (assembly GCA_039179965.1). Classification (GTDB taxonomy): domain Bacteria; phylum Pseudomonadota; class Alphaproteobacteria; order Rhodobacterales; family Rhodobacteraceae; genus Marinibacterium. Next base: position 16,626 of record JBCDEC010000010.1, on the reverse strand, counting down.
GGCGTCTTCAACCTGATCAATCCGAAGAACTGGCTGATTACGCCGGTGTCTCTGGAGGTGCGCTGATGTCGGAGGCGGTTCTGGCAGCCCGGGATATCTCCAAACGCTACGGCGCGGTGCAGGCCCTGCGGCACGTGAATTTCGACGTCCATCGCGGACAGGTCACGACGCTTTTCGGCGAGAACGGTGCTGGCAAAAGCACCTTGATGAAGATCCTGTCGGGCGTGGTCCAGCCGACAAGTGGCGCCGTGTTGTTGGAGGGCGAACCGATCCATCTCACGTCAACGGTGGACGCGCGCAATCTGGGCATCTCGATCATCCATCAGGAATTGTCGCTCGCCCCCAACATGACCGTGCGCGACAACATCTTCATGGGGCGGGAGATCACCGGGCCGTCCGGCGTTGATTTTGGCGAAGAAGAACGACAGGTCCGCGCCCTGATGCGCGAGTTGGAGGAGGAGATCGATCCTTTGACCCTCGTCGAAGACCTTCGGCTGGGGCAGCAGCAGATTGTCGAAATCGCACGCGCCTTGTCCGTGAATTCGCGCATTCTGATCATGGATGAGCCGACCTCGGCCCTTTCGGCGGCCGAGGTGGAGGTGCTCTTTGACGTAATCCGCGATCTCAAGGCGCGCGGTGTGTCGATCGTTTATATCTCTCATCATCTCGAAGAGGCGCTGACCATCACCGATCATGCGGTCGTCTTGCGTGACGGCGCGATGACCGCCGCCGCGCCGCGCGACGAGATCGACCTGGAATGGATCGTGCGGAACATGGTGGGCGAGAACTTTGATCTGGGCACCCCGCCGACCAGGCACGAAGCCGGGTCGCCTGCCTTGACGATCAAAGGCCTTGTCGTGCCACAGCCGTCCGGGGTGGGGCGCGCGGTCGATGAACTGGATCTGGACGTGCGCGCAGGCGAGATCGTCTGCGTCTACGGCCTGATGGGCGCCGGGCGCACCGAGATGATGGAATGTGTGGCCGGTCGTTTGCCACAGGCCGGCGGGTCGGTTCTGCTGCGCGGCCGGGACGTGTCAAAGCTTAGCATTGCAGAGCGGATCGCCGAAGGTCTGGTGCTGGTGCCCGAAGACCGCCAGCGCGACGGTCTGGTCCAGACCATGAGCGTCGGGCGGAACCTGTCACTGGCCTCCATCGTGGCCTTCACGCGTGGCATTTTTACCGACCGCAAGTCGGAGGACAGGATCATCGACGCGTCGATCCGGGCCGTCACGGTCAAGACAGACGGGCCAGAGGCGCCGATTTCCTCTCTGTCAGGCGGCAATCAGCAGAAGGTCGTGATTGGCAAGATGCTGGCGACGGAGCCCTCCGTGGTGCTGCTGGACGAACCCAGTCGGGGGATCGATATCGGCGCGAAGGCCGAGGTGTTCCGCATTCTGTCGGAGCGCGCCGCCCAAGGGCTGGCGGTGATCTTTTCTACCTCGGAAGTCAGCGAATGCCTGTCTATCGCGCATCGCATCATCGTAATGCGCCGGGGCAAGATCGCTGCGGAATTCACCCACGACACCACGAAGGAAGCCATCATGGCCGCTTCCGGCGAAGCTCTGGTGGCTTGATATGACGAAAGAGCAAAGTCGCATGGCGAATACGACACCGGACACCAAGAGCAAGGGCAAGCTGAACCTCGGTCACCTTCTGCTGGAAGGCCGCGCCTTCTTTGCGCTGATCGCAATCATCGTCGTCTTCTCGATCCTGTCGCCCAACTACGCCACGATCTCGAACTTCCTGATCATGATGAACCAATCGGCCATCTTTGGGCTTCTGGCGATTGGCATGGTGCTGGTGATCCTCACCGGAGGGATCGATCTGTCGGTCGGATCGGTTCTGGGGCTGGCGGGCGTGTTCGCTGGATTTCTCATGCAGGGGGTCGAACTGCAGTGGGCCGGTGTGATCCTGTATCCCCCGGTTTGGGGCGTGGTTGTGCTGACCATCGGACTGGGGGCCTTTGTCGGATATGTGAACGGCGTTCTGATCGCGATCTTCAAGGTTCCGGCCTTTGTTGCAACGCTCGGCTCGCTCTATGTGGCGCGGGGCGTGGCTTTGCTCATGACCAACGGTTTGACCTTCAACAATCTTGACGGGGACGCGGCGCTTGGAAACACGGGGTTCAACTGGCTGGGGTTCAACCGGCTGGCGGGTGTGCCGATCGGGGTCTGGATCCTGCTGACGATTGCGCTGCTGGCCGGGCTTTTGCTGACACGGACCGCCTTTGGGCGCTGGCTCTATGCGGCGGGGGGCAACGCGCGCGCGGCCGACCTGTCGGGCGTGCCGGTCAAAAGGGTCCAAATCACGGTCTATATGTTGTCGGGCATGTGCGCGGCGATTGCCGGTCTTGTGCTTTCATCGCAGCTCACCTCTGCGGGGCCAAATGCGGGCTTTACCTACGAGCTGACGGCCATTGCCGCGGTGGTTGTGGGGGGCGCGTCGCTGATGGGCGGGCGTGGTACCGTGCGCGGCACGCTGCTGGGTACTTTCGTGATCGTGTTCCTGTCCGCCGGTCTCGTGATCACCGGCGTCTCGTTTTACTGGCAGACGGTGTTTACCGGCGCGGTGATCGTGCTGGCCGTCATGCTCAACTCAATTCAATACGGCGGGCCGGGTCAGCGCAGCTAGCCCGTTCGTCGCATCGGATCGTCTGAGCGCGGGAGGCGCGCAGGCTAAATTGTCGGAGAACCGACGCTACTTAAGGGAGAGACTACCATGATCAAATTGACCAGACGCCAGGCCCTGATGACCGGTGTTGCAACGGCCGCCGTGGCGGGTTCTTTGCCACTGATGGCTTCGGCCCAGGACGGCGGGTTCATCTCGATTATCGTCAACGACCCGGCGAACCCCTATTGGTTCACGGAAGGCGAAGTTGCCAAGGCCACAGCGGAATCGATGGGCTACAGCGCGACCGTCTCTGCCCACCGCGGCGATACCAACGTGGAATCGAACCTGGTCGATGCGGCGATCACCAACAATGCCGTTGCGATCATTCTTGACCCGGCCAATGCCGACGGATCGGTCGGTGTCGTGCGCAAGGCCAAGGACGCGGGCATTCCGGTGTTCCTTGTGAACGCGGAGATCAACGAATCCGGAATCGCCATCGGCCAGCTGGTGTCCAACAACGCCCAAGGCGCAGCCATGGGGGCCATTGCGTGGCAGGAGATCGTCGGCGACGAGGCACGCTATGTCGAGTTCTACGGCAACCCGGCGGACAACAACGCGGCGACGCGCTCAAACGGCTACAATACCGTGATCAGTCAGTATCCGGGTCTGGAAAAAGTGGCCGAGGAAGTGGCCAACTGGGACCGGACACAGGGCTACAACAAGATGCAGTCGATCATTCAGGCGACACCGGACTTCAACGCCGTCATCTCGGGCAATGACGAAATGGCGCTGGGTGCGATTGCGGCGATGAAGGAAGCCGGCAAGCTTGACGGCGTGGTCGTCGGCGGCTTTGACGGCTCACCCGATGCCGTCGAGGCGATCAAGGCCGGTGAGATGGCCTATACGGTGCTGCAGCCTGTAGCGGTGTTCTCGCGCGAGGCGGTCATCCAGGCCGATCACTACATCAAGAACGGCTCGGCCATGGTCGCAGAAGAAAAGCAGCTCTTCGATTGCCTGCTGATCACGCCGGACAATGTCGACAAATACACGGCGGCCTTTACCCTGTCGTCGTAAATGCAAGACACGGGGCGCCCGTCGGGTGCCCCGTCTCCGTTTGAATCGGGCTTTGGTGCATGGCGTATGTCCTCGGGATTGATAACGGGCTGACAGTGTCGAAAGCTGTGGTCTTCGACGCGGCCGGTCGCCCCGTCGCGACGGCCCGCCGCCGGGTCGCACAGTCGATGCCCGCCGCCCATTTTGTCGAGCGGGATATGGAGACACTTTGGCGCGAGACCGCCGGAGCGATACGCGAGGCCCTCGAACTGGCCTGCATCGCGCCGGGCGAGATCGCCGCCGTTGCCGCCACCGCTCATGGCGACGGGCTGTATCTGGTTGATGCCCAGGCACGCCCCTTGCGCCCGGGGATCCTGTCGCTGGACAGCCGGGCCGGTCCCATCGTCGATCGCTGGACGGCGGACGGCACTGCGGCGCGGGCGCTCGCGCGGACAGGGCAGATGCCACATGCCTCCGCGCCGTCCGCCATCTTGGCCTGGATCAAGGCGCACGAGCCCCAGGTGTTTGCGCGGATCGGCACGATCCTGGCGGCCAAGGACTGGATCCGGTATTGCCTCACCGGAACGCTTGGCACGGATCTGACCGAAGCCAGCACCTCCTTCACGGATGTAACAATACAGGCCTATGCCGACGACATTCCGGGCATTTTCGGTCTGGACGCTCTGGGCTCGGCGTTGCCCGAGGTCGCGCCGCCCGATGCCTGCGTGGGCCAGGTTCATGAGGCCGCCGCCGCGATGACCGGCCTGACCGCCGGCACGCCGGTCGTGGCGGGGGTGCACGATGTCACCGCCTCGGCCCTTGGGGTCGGGGGATATGCCCCGGGCACCGTTGCGATTGTCGCCGGAACCTATTCGATCAACGAGACGATCTCGGAGCGGCCCAAAACCGACCCGGGCTGGTTCTGCCGGAACGGCATTGCCTTGGGCGAATGGAACAACATGGCGATCTCGCCGGCCTCAGCGGCCAATTACGATTGGTTTCTCGACACTCTGATGGCGGCCGAACGACAGGCTGACGGCGACGCGCTGCATGACCAGATTGCCAAGGACGTCGCAAGCGTTGGGCAATCGAACGTGCTCTTTCATCCCTATCTCTTCGGTGCACCGCACGGGCCCGTGGCTTCGGCGAGTTTCATAGGATTGCGCGGCTGGCAGGGGCGCGCGGAGATGTTGCGGGCTCTGATCGAAGGCATCGCTTTCAATCACCGGGTGCATGTCGACGCCCTGCGTGGCGCCTTTGACATCAAGGAGGCGCGTTTGACGGGCGGGATCTCGCGCAATCCGGTTTTCAACCAGGTGTTTGCGGATGCGTTGGGCCTGCCCGTGGGTGTCACCGGCACCGAAGAGGCGGCGGCCTGGGGGGCGGCGCTCTGTGCTGGCAGTGGGGTCGGTCTGTTTGAGACACCCCGCCATGATCCGCGTGAGCTTGAGGTCACACCCTACGCGCCGGACCCTGCGCGCGCGGGCGACATGGACGCACTCTATGCGCTCCACTGCGAGACCAGCGATGCCCTGCGCCCGGTCTGGGCCAAGTTGGCGCGGCGAGGCAGCGGCGAATGAACGCAGAGCAGCGCCGCAAAGCCATTGCAAACTATGTTCTGGATCGCGGAGACGCACGGATTGACGAGCTGGTTGAGGAATTTGGCGTCTCGCGCATGACCATTCATCGACATGTTGAGGAACTCAGCCGCCAGGGCGTGGTGCGCAAACTGCATGGGTCGGTCAGCGCGCAACCCTCCGGGGTATACGAGAGCCTCTTCAGTTTCCGTCAGACCCGGGCGACGGGGGTCAAGCAGGCCCTCGCGGCCGAGGCGCTCAAAGAGATCGCACCGGGCGAGGTGATCCTGATGGACGACAGCACGACGGCCAGTGCCATGGGCCCGATGCTCAGCCAGAAAACGCCGTTGAACGTGGTGACCAACAGTCTGGGACTGGCCGCGAAACTGGTGCAGGTCGACGAGATTTCCCTGCTGTCCCTCGGCGGGGATTATCATCCGACCTACAACGCCTTTATCGGCCATCTTTGCGAAAACGCCCTGTCCGGGCTGAAGGTGAACACCTTGATCTGTTCCACCTCGGCGGTCGACGAGGGCATGGCCTTGATCCAGGATCCGGCCGTCACCCGGGTGAAACAAGCCATGATGCGCGCGGCTCAACGCAAGATCCTGCTGGTGGATTCTGAAAAGTTCGGCAAGGTCGCGTTGCACGCGTTTGCTCCGCTCTCGGACTTTGACCTTGTGATCACCGACGAGGATCTGGATGCCGCTCAGTCTGCGACCCTGCGTACCGAAGGGGTCAACCTGCGTCAGGTGCCCCGGCCATGAGCCAACCCCGGCAAGTCGACGTTCTGATCATCGGCGCCGGCATCAATGGTGCCGGTGTGTTCCGCGATCTTTGCGAACAGGGCGTGACCTGCGCGATCATCGACAAGGGCGATTTTGGCTCTGGCACGTCAGCGGCCCCGTCCCGGTTGATCCATGGCGGGATCAAGTATCTCGAAACCGGAGAGCTTGGTCTGGTCGCGGAATCGACGCTGGAACGCAATCTGTTGCTGCGCAATGCGCCGCACCTTGTGAAGCCGTTGCAGACGGTCATCCCGATGTTTTCGTGGTTCAAAGGCATGGGCGCCGCCGCCAGAACCCTGTTCGGCTCCACGACCGCGCCGCGCAGCCGGGGGGCGATCCTCGTCCGGATCGGTCTGGCAGTGTACGATTTTTATGGCCGCAGGCAGCGCGTCATGCCCAGACATCGCTTCTGGTCAAAGGCGCAGGCCCAGGCGGAACTTCCCGGTCTGACGGACGATGCTGTCGCGGCAGGGACGTACTACGATGCGCTCGTCACCGCGCCGGAGCGTCTGGTCATGGAGCTTGTTCAGGACGGGATCCGCGCGCAGAAGCAGTCTGTGGCAATGACCTATACCGGACTGGAAAGCGCAAAGGATGGCGTTGTCCGGGTGCGCGACGAGGCTGGAACGGATCATGCGTTTGCTCCCAGGATCGTCATCAACGCGGCAGGCCCCTGGATTGACCGGGTCAATGAACGGCTCGGTGCACCCAGCCGGTTGATCGGGGGGACCAAGGGCAGCCACATCATTCTGGACAACCCGGACCTTGTGGCGATGCTGGATGGCCGGATGATCTACTATGAGGCCAATGACGGGCGCATCTGCCTGGTGTTTGACTATCTGGGCAAGGCCCTGGTCGGGTCAACCGATACGCGGGCTGATGATCCTGACGATGTGACCTGCGATGCGGACGAGATCGCGTACTTTCTCGAAAGCCTGTCGGCTTTGCTGCCAGGGATCCGATGCACCCAGGACCAGATTGTCTATGCCTATTCGGGCATCCGCCCCCTGCCGGCTTCGGACGGGACGGCGGTCGGCCTGATAAGCCGCGATCATTCAGCGCCGGTTATGCCCCCCACAGATGGGCGTCCCTTTGGTATCATCTCTTTGGTGGGAGGCAAGTGGACGACCTTTCGCGGATTTTCCGAGCAGGTGGCCGACACGGTTTTGGCGCGCCTTGATTGGCCTCGCAAGACCTCCACGCAGGATCTCGCAATTGGGGGAGGGGCCGGATACCCGGACGACGAAGACACCTGGGTCGCCAACTTTTCCGATCCCAGGCGCGCGCGGGTTCTGTTGCTGCGCTACGGCGCCACGGCACGGAATATCATCGAGGCCGAAGGGGATACACCGCGATTGCTTGGGAACGCTCTGGACTATTCCGTTGAAGAGATCAGCTGGATTGCGGCACATGAACAGGTTGTTCACCTGACGGACATCGTCATGCGAAGAACCCAAATCGCGGTGCTCGGAGAATTGTCGTCCGCCGGTCTATCGGAAATCGCGGCGGTTGCCGCCAAGGTTCTGAATTGGGATGCAGCCCGCATGAAAACAGAGATTGCAGACACCAGCAGAGTTCTGGCCGAAAAGCACTATGCGCGCGTCCTTGGACCGGACAAGGCGGACCCCCAGTCCCTTGTAACCTGACGGGGCGAAATCCGGTTCGACCCGTGGTTGCCCGCTCTTTTGCACAGGCCCCTGGCGCCCGGACCGGCGCCAGACCACATCAGGTGATCCATCGGACACGAGGATGAGGCGCAGGACGTCGAAATCGGAACGGGCAGGGTGGCCAGAGGTCATTTATGCCGAACGGCGCGCCCCTGCCTTTGGTTTGACTCCGCAAGACCGGCGGTCCATCGCCGCGTGCCGGTATCGCTACGTCCACCGACCCCAAGGGGTGTTTGACAGCGTCTTGCAGACCTGCCTGTCGGACCGCATTTTCGGCATGCCTAAAATGAAGACAGTCCCGACGTCAAAGACGCCAAATTGGTCGACCGACCCAGGCGCCACGCGGTTTCGCGGCGGTCGGGTCATCTGTCGTCGGCGACCAACTTGCGCGATTTGGAGGCAAGTGACTATGCTGGCATCAAATGGGGAACGTCCCCGCTCGATCAACGACATGCACTATTGATGGGGAGCATTTTACCATGACACACACACGAACCGCTTTGTCGACCCTGGCTGCGGCTGCCGTGGCGAGCTTGCCGATGAGCGCTGCAGCGGAAACGCTCGTTGTCTCCTGGTGGGGCTTTAACGGCGACAAGCTCAATGAGTTCATTGTCGAACCGTTTCAGGAAAAATGCGACTGCGAGATCGTCTTTGAAACCGGCAACAGCGCGGATCGTCTCGGCAAGATCCAGATCCGGAACGGGGCCGGTGTTGACCTGATCTACCTGCCTGACAGTTTCTCGCAGCAAGGGATCGAACTGGGGCTGTTCCAGCCGATCGACCGGTCGAAAATCCCAAACATCGCGGGGCTGTATGACTTCGCGCAGGCGCCTCAGGGCGACTACGGACCGGCCTATACGCTTGGCCGTGTCGGCATTGTCTATGACAGTGAAGGGGTCTCTGAGCCGATCACCTCGTGGAACGACCTCTGGCGCGAGGATCTGGCCAAATCGGTGTCGCTGCCGGGCATTACCACCACGGCGGGACCCATGGTCGTCATGCTGGCCGGTGACAAGGCGGGGACCGACGCATTCGAGGATTCCGGCCCGGCCTTTGCCGAGATCGAAGCCATCAAGCCGAACGTGCTGAAGAACTACAACACCGGATCGGAGATGATTAACCTGTTTTCGACAGGGGAAATCACGGTGAGTCTGGCGCAGGACTTTGCGCTTGGTCGCTTGCAGGATGCCGTGCCGACGGTGGTCTGGGCCGATCTTGAAGATGGCGACATTGCCACGCTCAACACGATCAACATCCCGACCGGTGCCGCGAACGTGGAACTGGCTCACGAGTTCATCAACTTCGTGCTCGATCCCGAACTTCAGCGGGTGCTGGCCGAAAACGGGGTGGATGCGCCCGCTGTCGAAGCGGTCGAACTCTCGCCCGAAGCAGCAGCCGGCTGGACCTATGGCGCAGAGCAGGTCGGCAGTCTCAAGCGCATCGACTACGCGGCGATGAACGCGGCCAAGCCGGGTTGGATCGAAATGTGGAACGAAGTCTTCGGCGGCTGAGCCTGTCTGACGGCCGGTCGGAGCTGCGCCATCTCCGACCGCCGCAACCGACGGTCAACGCATGTCACAACGCCTAGCCGGATGGACACTCTCGGGGCCAGCCACTCTGTTGGTGGCTCTGTGCCTCGTTGCGCCCGTGGCTGCGACGATTGCGGCCACCTTCCAATCGCAGGCGGGACCCCTGGCGCTGTATCAGGCTTTCTTTGACAGCGGGTTTCGAATGCGGGTGCTCTGGCGCACTCTTGAGGTTGCGCTGGTGACAACCGCCGTGTCTGTCGTGATCGGGTTCTTCACGGCGTATGTGGTGAGCCGGGCGCCGGGCAAGTGGCGCTCGGTCCTGATCATTCTGGCCGTGTTCCCGCTGCTCACAGGCGTTGTTGTGCGCTCGTTCGCATGGCTCATCGTGCTGGGGAAGAACGGGATTGCCAATTCGGTCTTTGTCTGGCTCGGGCTCGAAGGCGCGCCCTATTCGATGCTTTACACACAGGGCTCTGTCGTGATCGCGATGATCTACCTCTTTGTCCCGCTGATGGTACTGACACTGGTGGGCGTTCTGGAAAACATTCCCGACGATCTGATCGAGGCGGCGGCGTCGCTTGGCGCGACGCAGGCGGGCGTGTTTCGGCAGATCATTTTTCCGCTCGCCGTGCCGGGTCTGATCGTGGGCGCCGTATTGGTGTTCACCGGCTCGTTCACCTCCTACGCCACGCCACAGCTTCTGGGCGGAGACCAGCAGATGATGATGGGCACCTTGTTGCATCAACGGGCCATGGTCGCGTTTGACTGGGACGGGGCGGCAACCGTCTCGGCGATCATGGTTGTGGTGACGCTCGCGGTGGTGTTGGCGATGACCAGAATTGCCAAGCGCCTGAACCCGATGGCGACGTGAGATGACAGGTCGCATCAGCCCGATCCTGGTGGCGTTCACCGCCCTGGTGTATCTGTTTTTGCTGGGCCCGCTGGTGATCGTGATTGGCGCATCGATTTCGGACACAACGTTTTTGACTTTTCCGCCTCAGGGCATCTCGCTGCGCTGGTTCGAAAAGATCTTTGAGATGTCGGCCTTCCGGCGAACCATGGTGACGTCTTTTCAGATCGCTCTGGCCTCAACGACGATAGCGCTGATCATCGGCATCCCGGCGGCCTATGCGCTGAACCGCTACCGGATCTCGCTTCCGGGATGGTTGTCGACACTCTTTGTGTTGCCCGTCCTGGTGCCGGAAATCGTATTGGGGTTCTCCATTCTGCGCTCGATCCAGGTGGGCGCTGGCGTGCCGGTGCTGAGCGCGCTTTTGATCGGGCATACGCTGATCGTTTTGCCCTATTGCGTTCGCGTGATATCGGCGAGCCTCGCCTCCTTTGACTTTTCCATCGAAGAGGCCGCGATTTCCCTGGGGAGCCATCCGATCAAGACGTTTTTCACAATCGTGCTGCCGAACGTGCAATCGGGGGTGATCGCCGCCTTTATCCTGGCCTTCATAACCTCGATCAACGATGTCTCCGTGGCGCTCTTTCTGACCGGTCCGGGGATCTCGACGCTGCCGATCCAGATCCTGGCGCATGTCGAGCAGTTCTTCGACCCGGTGGTTGCGTCGGTTTCGGTGCTCCTGATGTTTCTGACGGTCGGGGTTATGATAATTGTCGAGCGGACGCTCGGCCTGACTTTCCTGGCGAAATGATCCGATGACAGACGCTGCGCCTCTCTTTGTGCAAAACCTCACCGCGCACTACGGACCGACCAAGGTGCTCGACGATCTCTCGCTCGATGTCGGGGCGGGAGAGCTTGTCTCGCTGCTTGGCGCATCAGGGTGCGGCAAGACGACGACATTGCGCCTGATCGCCGGGTTTCTGAAGCCAAGCGCGGGCTCCATCCGGCTGGGTGACGTCGATCTGGCGGCGCTTCCGGCGCACAAGCGCAACATCGGGCTGGTGTTCCAGAACTACGCGCTCTTTCCGCACCTGAGCGTGACCGAGAATGTTGCGTTCGGGCTGAAACAGAAGGGTATGGGCGCAAGCGCCCGTGCCGCGCTCGCCAAGGACATGCTCGACCGTGTTGGCCTCGAGGCTCTGGGTGACCGCCTGCCCGGCGCGCTGTCGGGCGGTCAGAGACAGAGGGTGGCACTGGCCCGCGCGCTGGTGATCGAACCACCCCTTCTGATGTTTGACGAACCGCTGTCGAACCTCGATGCGAAACTGCGCGTCGATATGCGGGTCGAGATCCGCCAGCTTCAACGCGCCAACGGGACCACATCCGTCTTTGTGACCCATGATCAGGAAGAGGCGTTTTCCATCTCCGACCGGGTGGCGATCATGGAGGCCGGACGTATCCGACAGCTTGACACCCCCGAGGTGCTCTATCAACGCCCCGCAAATGCCTTCGTCGCGCGCTTCGTGGGGTTCGAGAACCTGATTGCCCTGTCCGTGAAGGCGCGTGAGGGCGCGTTGGTTGTGGCGTCGGGCGCGGGCGGCGTTTCGCTCACGCTCAACCAGGATGACTTTGGTGCGGTGCCCGACGATTTTGTCCTCGCCACGCGTCCCGAAGGTCTGCGCGTTGTGCGCGAACAGACAGGCGTGCCCTGCACATTGGGGCTGCGCACCTATCTGGGTCGGACCTACCACTACCAGGCCGATACCGCCGTCGGTGCTTTGACCGTATCCGGACCGCTCACGCACCCGATGGAACCGGGCGATACCGCGTGGCTGGACCTTGTGGCGGAGCAGTGCTGCGTCCTCGCCCCGGAGCCCGCATGACGACCCTCATTCGCAACGCGACCCTGTTGCCGTGCACCGATGGGATGCCGGTTCTCGAAAACGGTTATCTGTTGATCGACGGTGCGCGGATCAGCGCCGTCGGCGACGACTCACCACCGGAGGCGCCCGGGGCTGAGGTCATTGACGCGGGCGGCGACATCGTGATGCCCGGCATGATCAATCCGCACTGCCATATCCCGATGACGCTGTTTCGCGGTCTGGGCGAAGACGTGGATGACAGGCTCTTCCGCTATGTGCTTCCCATGGAACGCAAGTTCGTCGGGCCCGACATGGTGCGCGTCGGCACGGCGCTTGGCGCGTGGGAGAGCATCGCAGCCGGCGTGACCACGATTGCGGATATGTATTACTTCGAAGCTGAGGTCGGGCGCGTGCTTGACGCTGCAGGTCTGCGCGGGGTGGTCGGCCAGACGCTCGCCGATTTCAACCCGCCTGATCATGCCTCGATGGATGAAGGCTTTGCCCTTGTGGACTCGCTTGCGGAAGAATTTGCCGGGCATCCCCGGGTCTGGGCCTCCATCGCGCCCCATGCGCCATATTCGACCGACATACCGGTCATGGCGCGGGTCGCGGACTGGGCGGCGGATCACCCGGATGTTCCGGTTCAGATCCACCTCGCCGAGATGGCGAGCGAGATGGAGTGGGCAGAGCGGACGCACACGTGCCGCCCGGTCGAGGTGGTGGACCGGGCCGGGCTGTTGCGGGGCGGGCTGATTGCCGCGCATTGCCTCTACCTTGAGGAAGCCGAAATCGCGCGGTTGGCAGAGGCCGGTGTCCATGTGGCCCATAATGCGCGCTCAAATGCCAAGGCCGGCCGCGGGATCGCGCCGGTTGATGCCTTGCGCGCCGCCGGCGTGCCGGTCGGGATCGCAACAGATGGGCCAATGAGCGGCAATACACTTGATCTGTTTTCCCAATTCGGGCCGGTGTCCATGTTTGCCAAGCTGCGGGGGCAGAGCCGAAAGCCAATGCCCGGCGCGGACGTGATCGCCATGGCCACCCGCGAAGGCGCGCGTGTGCTTGGCTTGGAGAACGAGATCGGTACGCTGGAGGTTGGCAAGGCAGCCGATGTCATACGCATCTCGACCGCCGCGCCGCGTCTGCAGCCCATCTATGATGTCTACGCGACCCTCGTGTTCGCGGCCAAACCGGATGACGTTCAGGATGTGATGGTTGCCGGGCAATGGCTGATGCGCGATCGGACGGTGCTGACGCTGGAACGCGCGAAAGTTCTTCGCGATGCGGGCCAATTCGCGGCGCGCTTTAAGGCTGAGATGGCAGAAATTGATCGGGAGAGCGCACCATGAGCGATCTGGAGGCTGCGCTCGCCGCAGCAGACGCCGGCGTTGACGCCGGGCTGGCGCGGCTGTTCGAGTTGATCCGCATCCCGTCGGTTTCCGCCGACCCGGCCCGCAATGGGGATGTTCTGCGGGCAGCTGAATGGCTGGCGGCTGATCTCGCGTCGATGGGCTTTGATGCTTCGGTGCGGCCGACCCAACGTCACCCGATGGTTGTCGCCCATGACAGGAGCGCCCCTGATGACGCGCCCCATGTCCTGTTCTACGGGCACTACGATGTGCAGCCCGAGGATCCGCTTGACCTTTGGGACGCAGATCCGTTTACGCCCGCGCTGGTGGCGCAACCCGATGGCGAAACCTGGATCACCGGTCGCGGGTCGTCCGACGACAAGGGCGCGCTGATGACCTTTATCGAAGCCTGCCGCGCCTGGAAGGCGTCCAGTGGTGCCCTGCCGTGTCGGGTGACGGTTTTGCTGGAAGGCGAAGAAGAGATCACCAGCCCTTCGCTTGGCCCGTTTCTGGAAGCCACGCAGGATGAGCTGAAGGCCGATACGGTGCTCGTTTGCGACACGGATATGTGGGACCACGAAACCCCTGCGATCACAACGATGATGCGGGGGCTTGCGAGCGAAGAGTTCACCATTCGCACCGCCGACCGCGATCTGCATGCCGGTATCTTTGGGGGCGCCGCGCGCAACGCGCTTCAGGTCATGGCCGATGTTCTGGCAAGCTTGCGGACACCGGACGGAGCCGTGGCGATCGATGGCTTTTATGACGATGTCGCGGACCTGCCATCAGAGATCAGCGACATCTGGCAAAGCCTGCCCTTTGACGAGGCGGCATTTCTCGCGGGTGTCGGGCTGTCTGTCCCGGCCGGAGAGGCGGATCGCTCTGTCCTGGAACAGGTCTGGGCCCGCCCGACCTTTGAGGTACACGGGATCTGGGGCGGCTATGCGGGCGACGGGTTCAAATCGATCGTTGTTGGCGAGGCCCATGCCAAGGTCAGCTTCCGGCTGGTGTGCGATCAGGATCCAGAGCAGGTGCGCGCGGCCTTTCGCGCCCATGTAGAGGCGCTGATCCCTCCGGATTGCCAGGTCACCTTCACCCGGCTCGGCGCGGCAGCACCGGTGATGATGCCAACCGACAGCCCCATGCTGATGCAGGCCCTGGAAGGGTTGCAGGACGAGTGGGGCAAGGCGGCAGTGGCGGGTACCGGTGGTTCAATCCCGATCCTGGCGGAATTTCGGGAACGACTGGGGATGGACGCCTTGCTTGTGGGCTTTGCGCGGTTCGACAATCGCGTCCACAGCCCGAACGAGAAATACGATCTGTCGAGCTATGTGCACGGCACACGCTCCTGGGTGCGCATTCTGGACAAGTTCGCGCAAGGCGCGGGCTAGGCTCAGGGCCGATTCATCCTGCGACGTTGGCCGCAACTGCGCGAAACGGCGCGGGTTGGGTCGCGACGCGACAGGGGTGCTGTTTTCAACCGGTCCGGGCCGCGAGTATGATGCGGGTCTGGCGTCTTTGATGTTGGGGGAATTCTGACCGGGGTGTGTCGCAGGCCGTTGCAACCGAAGCACTTTTTCTGCGGTGTCACGCCGATCCAGCCCGGATGTCTGTCAAACCGGCGCGTCCGGGTGACGGGGCCCGCGCCCAGGGCCGGACCCCCGCACAAGAACCCGGTTCTACCAGACGACCGGGTGGCTCTCGCCCGTGGCGACATTGACGAGGCCTGTCGGCGCCGCGGGATTTGGCGCCACAAGCACCCAGCGCCATGGCGCACATGTCAGCGTGGCAAACTGCAACCGTTCGGGAAACCCGGGGCCCCAGCGCGGCGAGGAACTTGGCTCGAACTGCCAGTCGAGGCGATCCGCAGTGTCACGAAAAGATCGCCATTCCGCATCCAGCGCTTCGGCGGGTCGTGCCGTCATCAGCCCGCCAATCTCATAGCGCACCGTGGCCTGAATGCGTCCGCCGGTGGCCAGCGCCCATCCCCCCTGCTGGTCAATGATCTGGTTGGCCACGAGCGCCATCGCGGCATCTGAGGAGCCCACGACCCAAAGGTTGTGGCTGTCATGCCCGACCGTACAGCCAACGGCGGTGTCGGGCGTGTTAGGTCCAGTCCCGCGCCAGAACATGGAGACCATGTGGCCTTCGCCCGAATGGCGGTCGATCATTGCTATCTTGGTGATGGAACGGTCCGGGGCGCGTTGCACCGCGCCATCAACAACGGGCAGGGTTTCGACCAGAAAGTCCGGCTCCCAGTGAAAGGGGCGCAATACCGCGGCGGACATCTCGGTGCGGCCGGGCTCCGCTGCAATGGTGAAATCTGCGGCCGTGAAGGTCGGGGACAGACGCACGCTGGTTTTGGCCCAGTCAGGCCACGCCACCTCGGGCCGGGGACCGGTGTAGCGGGGGCCGTCGGAGACCGGGCCGCCGTCTGCCCAGACCTCGGCAATTTCGACGCTGTTCACATCGCCAAGCAGCACAAGGTCTGCATATCGGCCCGGCGCGATGGATCCAACCCAAGGGGTCAGCCGCATATGACGCGCCGGATTGATCGACACGCATTGTAGTGCGATTTCCGGGGCAAGGCCGCTGTCGATGGCCAGGCGGACGTTGTGATCCGTGGCGCCGATCTCAAGAGTTTCTGATGCGCCGCGATCATCCGTGGCAAAGGCCACCTGGCTCCAGTTCTTCAGCCCGCGCTCCAGCAGGCCGCCAATGATCTCCGGCATCGAGTGGGGGCGAATTTCGAGGAACAGGCCGTGGGTCAGCTTGTCCCACGCCTCATCCGCCGTCCAGGCCTCGTGATCGGAGGCCAGCCCCGCCGCCGCAAAAGCGTTGATGTTGGCGAGATCGCGCAGCCCGGCGGCATGGCCCTCGACCACGCCACGGGCTGCGAACGTGGCTTCGATCATGCCCCAGAGCCGGACATGTGCCGGATTGTCGGCATCCGTGACAGCAGGCCAGTCCATGACCTCGTCCAACCCCGCAACCATCGCATTGCTCATGAACCCCGCCTGTTCGCCCCTGCCAAAGTACCCGCCGGATCGTTCATAGCCAGTGGGTGGTGTGGCGGACCCGGGCAGCGGAAAGATCTTGAGCGGTGATCCGGACCGCCGGGCCGCCAGCCAGAAATCCAGATTGCCTGCGCCGAAGACGTTTGAAAGTTCGTGGCTTGCTTCGCAGGTCCAGGTGTTTCCCCGGGGCAGGACCAGTGCGGCTTCGTGCTCTGGCGTCAGATGCGCGCTTTCGATGTGTTTGTGCACCTCGCCAAACCCCGGGACCGCTGACGCCAGACGGCGCTCAACGCGCGCGCGTGCCTCACCGCCCCAGGTTCCGGGTGG
>JBCDEC010000009.1:0-35158 GCA_039179965.1 Pseudomonadota bacterium | reverse complement strand
GGCAATTCGGAAGTCGGCCACATGAACATCGGCGCGGGCCGGGTTGTGGCGATGGACCTGGGACAGATCGATCTGGCCGTCGAAGATGGATCCTTTTTTGAAAACGAGGCCCTTTTGGACTTTGTCGCCACGCTGAAAGACAGTGGCGGGACCGCGCATCTGCTGGGTGTGGTCTCGGACGGCGGTGTGCATGGGCATATCAACCACCTGCTCGCGGCCGCCAGGGCGACCACCGATGCGGGTGTGCCGACGGTGATCCATGCGATCACCGACGGGCGCGATGTGGCACCGTCCTCGGCCAGTGCATTCATCGCGGACCTGATGCACCGCCTGCCCAAGGGCGTGCTGGTGGGCACGGTGATCGGGCGCTACTACGCGATGGATCGCGACAACAGGTGGGAGCGCGTTTCGACCGCCTATGCCGCCATTGTGCGCGGCGACGCCGGGACACATGCCAAAAGCGCCAAGGCCGCCGTCGACGCGGCCTATGGGCGCGGCGAGACGGATGAATTCATTGCCCCCACCGTGGTGGGATCCTACGCTGGGTTCGGCGACGCCGACGGGCTCTTCTGTCTGAACTTCCGGGCCGACCGGGCCCGGGAAATCCTGGCTGCCATCGGCCAGCCGGACTTTGAGGCGTTTGACACCGGTGCCCGACCGGGCCTCGCGGCGTTGCTGGGCATGGTCGAGTATTCCGATCTCCACAGCGGGTTCATGACGACGGCCTATCCGAAGGCCAAGATCGTCAATACGCTGGGCGAATGGATCGCCGCAAAGGGCAAGCGGCAGTTCCGCCTGGCCGAGACCGAGAAGTACCCTCACGTGACCTTTTTTCTGAACGGGGGGGAAGAAACCGCCTCGGAAGGCGAAGACCGGTACATGCCCAAATCGCCCAAGGTGGCCACCTATGATCTGCAGCCTGAAATGTCGGCTGCGGAAGTGACCCAACACTTCGTGGCGGCGGTGCAGTCGGATTATGATCTCATCGTCACCAATTACGCCAACCCCGACATGGTCGGCCATACCGGCGATCTGCACGCGGCCGTTGCGGCCTGCGAGGCGGTGGACACGGGGCTTGGTCAGGTCCTGGCAGCGCTCACGGCGGTGGGAGGCGCAATGCTGGTCATCGCCGATCATGGCAATTGCGAAACCATGGTCGATCCGGAGACCGGCGGCCCGCACACCGCCCATACCACCAATCCGGTGCCGGTGATCCTGGCGGGTGGACCGGAGGGCGCGTCGCTGCGCAGCGGGGGGCGGCTGGCGGATGTGGCGCCAACGCTGCTGGCGCTGATGGAAGTGCCCAAGCCGCCCGAAATGACAGGGGAGAGCCTGATCGCATGAGGCGCCTCAGCGCGGTTTTGCTCTGTCTGGTTCTCGCCGCCCCGGCGCGGGCCAGCGATCCCGGTGCGGCGGCGCAAGAGGCCGCGCGCATGCTGGAAGACGCGACCCTGTCCCTGCAGGGCGCGACTTCGGCACGTGATCGTGTGGCCGCCTTGACCGAGACGGTTCAGGCCTTCGAGGCCGGGCTTTCGGCGATGCGCGACGGGCTGCGGCGGGCGGCACTGCGTGAAACCGCGCTGACCGCCCGGCTGGCGGCCCGGGAAGACGACATCGCACAGCTTCTGGGTGTGTTGCAAAGCATCGGCACCGCACCGCCTCCGGTCCTGATGCTGCACCCCTCGGGACCCTTGGGCGCAGCGCGCTCTGGCATGATCATGGCCGACGTGGCACCCGGGCTCGAAGCGCAGGCCGCGCAACTGCGGGCCGATCTCGACGAGGTCCGGACGCTGCGCATCCTGCAGGAGACGGCCGCCAGACGTCTCTCCGAGGGTCTTGCGGGCATTCAGCAGGCGCGTGCGGCCCTGAGCCAGGCCATTGCCGACCGCACCGATCTGCCGCGCCGCTTCACCGCCGACCCGGTCCGCACCGCCCTTCTGATCGGGTCGACCGAAACGCTCGACGGCTTCGCCAGCGGTCTGGCCGAGATCGTGGAAGGCGATGTTCCGGGCTCTGTCGCGGATATCTCCGGCTTGAAGGGAGAGCTGGCCTTGCCGGTTCAGGGGCTTCTCCTGCACAAGGCCGGCGCAGCCGATGCGGCAGGGATTCGCCGTCCCGGCGTGCTGGTTGCCACCCGCCCGCGCGCTCTGGTGGTGACCCCGACTGCCGCAACCATCCGGTATCTGGGCCCCTTGCTCGATCTTGGCAATGTTGTGATCCTGGAGCCGCAAACAGATACGCTCTTCGTTTTTTCCGGTCTGGATCAGGTATTTGGCGACGCCGGGCAGGTTCTGCCACCCGGCACGCCGGTCGGTTTGATGAGTGGTTCTGACCCTCAGTCCGGTGCGATCTTGTCAACAGGTGGTGAGGGGTCTGGAAACGCGCGGACAGAAACGCTCTATATAGAGGTCAGGGAAAATGGGCAGCCGGTTGACCCCGAGACGTGGTTCCGGATCGAACAGGATGGATAATTTATGAAGAGAATTATAATGGTCGCCATTGGCGGCACCCTTGCAGGGATATTGGCAACAACACAGATCGCCGGGCCGTTGCTTGCACAGGAAGACGCGCGCAACTCCAACGTGTACGAGCAACTCGATTTGTTCGGCGACATTTTTGAACGCATCCGTGCGCAATATGTCGAAGACGTCGAGCCTGGCGAATTGATCGAAGCTGCGATTGACGGGATGCTCACGTCGCTTGATCCGCATTCGAGCTATCTGTCGCCCGATGACGCTGCGGCGATGCGGGTGCAGACCCGTGGCGAGTTCGGCGGACTGGGGATTGAAGTCACGCAGGAAGAGGGTTTCGTCAAGGTTGTCTCGCCCATCGATGGCACGCCAGCGGATGAGGCCGGCATCGAGGCCGGCGATTTCATCACCCATGTCGATGGCGAAAGCGTGCTGGGTCTGACCCTTGATGCGGCGGTCGACATGATGCGCGGACCGGTCGGCTCTGAGATCATCATCACCGTGGCGCGCGAAGGCGAAGACGAACCCTTTGATGTCTCGATCATCCGCGACACGATCAAACTGACCGCAGTGCGCACCCGCACCGAAGGCGAAACCGTGGTGCTGCGGGTGACCACGTTCAACGATCAGACCTATCCCAACCTTGAAGAAGGTCTCGAAGAGCAAATCGAGGCCGCAGGCGGACTGGACAATATCAATGGCGTCGTGCTGGACCTGCGCAACAACCCCGGCGGTCTGCTGACCCAGGCGATCGAGGTGTCGGACGCGTTTCTCGACAAGGGCGAAATCGTTTCGACCCGTGGCCGGAACCCGGAAGACGGCGAACGCTTTAACGCCGAGGAGGGCGATCTGATCGAAGGCAAGCCGATTGTCGTGCTGATCAACGGCGGCTCGGCCTCGGCCTCCGAGATCGTGGCCGGAGCGCTGCAGGACCATCGCCGTGCGATCGTCGTGGGCACCAAGAGCTTTGGCAAAGGCTCGGTTCAGACGGTCATGCCCCTGCGCCAGGACGGGGCGATGCGCCTGACCACGGCGCGGTACTACACGCCGTCCGGCCGCTCGATCCAGGCGCTTGGCGTGTCACCTGACATCATCGTGGAACAGCCGCGTGCGACCCCCGAGGAAGAGGAAGAAGAAGACAACCGGTCGCGGTCCGAAGCGGATCTGCGCGGCAGCCTGTCGAATGACAGTCTGACCGAAGACGAGATCCGTCAGATCGAAGAAGACCGTGAGCGTGCCGAGGCGGCCGCCGAACGGCGCGAGGACGATTATCAGCTCGCCTATGCGATCGATATTCTGAAAGGCCTTTCGGCTCTGGGTCCGCAGCAGGACTGATCCGAATAGCTCCGGCCAGGGCCCGTGTCGCGGATGCGATGCGGGCCCTTTTCTTTAGCTCGTTTCCAGGCAGTGACGGCGAAAGGCGCGTTTGAGCATGTCCAGCTCGGCGCGCAGCAATTCGATCTCGACCCGGATGTCGTCAGCCGCAGGGGCACCTGCGATCAGCGAAAAGCTGGCCAGACGCGCTCCGCTTTCGAGAGTCGAGATGACAAATGTCTGGACGCCATCGGCCACCGCCTCGGATGGAACCGGAACCCGCACGCGCCAGCACCCGGGGCTGTCGGGGGCCGCCACAACCTCGACGCCCTCGACCGGACGGTCCAGCCAGGTCACCTGCAGTTGCGGTGCGGCGCCATCCGTCGCGGCACCAGTCAGTACGCCTTCCCAGATCCCGTTGTTCAATGTCGCTTCGGTGAGCTCCATGCCAGCCTTCTTTCTCTAAAGCGCAGCCCGGGGCATCCGGGCAAAGGTCAGATCGCGCAACACCACCTGGTTCATTTCAGGCCCTTCAAAGATCAGATCCAGCCAGGCATGGTCCAGCCGCTTTTCGTTCAGCTTGGAATAGGCAAGATCAAACTCCACCAGAACCTCGGCCTGTCCCAGCGGCAGTTCACGTACGATCTGTTCGGTGTTGGGCCCATGCCGGATGTTGAGGCGCGCAAAGATCTCCAACGGTTTTTCCAACTCGACAATGGTCGTCACCCGCAGCAGATGCGCGCGTGTCAGGTCCTTCAGCGCGGCTTTGGGCAAGTCGATGGCCAGCGACAGAAAGGAGCCGTCAAACCGGAACACGTCCATGCGCAGGCCAAAGGGTGCCAGGTCTTCTTCACGGCGATTGCGGATCTGGCGCAGCGTCAGCTCAGAGGCGCCGCAATCGTGAAAGATCGTCACTTCGTTGCCAAGCCTCGTCCGGCTTGCTGCCGCCGCCGCCCCTGGGCGGCCCAAAGGCCCGCGCCAGGCCTCCGGCCGCCAGGACCAGTCTGTGCCATGTGGGCGGGGGAAGGCGTTTGTGCCGATTGCGGGCAGGGCCAGGCGCCCGTCCGCCTCATGGATCAGGCGGTCGAGATGCTGGCGCAGGGCACGGGCGTCGGTGCGTTGCCGCCGCAGGGTCACCAGGTCGGCATCCCCCGCCGCGCGCGCGAGACGGCGCCACCACCGCAATCCGCGGCGCACGAGCAAGCGGTCGAAGATACGGCTCATAACGAACGGTGCCTCTGCCCCATGGGCTGTGTTGAACTGCGCCGTCCGGGGCGACCCCCGGCCCGGCGCCCGGGTCCTAGGAGGATGGTTTAGCGAAAAGAACCGGGTGCGGAAATCGGGGATACGCCAGAGGTGTTAACTTTGCCCCTATTGCGGTGGCTTTTCCGCATCGGAAGATGGCAATTGCAGGCTCGCCGATCTGGTGCGCCGCGCGAACTGGCCCAGCGTGTTGGCACCTGAGCTGCCCAGCGCCCGGCTGCCCTCGGAGGCGAACAGCCCAAGCACCACCAGCTGACGGTTCACCACAAAGGCGCTGCGCCAGTGAATGTCGTCCAGGCCCGGCGCGGCCGGTCGACCGCTGGCCTTGATCATGGCCACCGGCGTATCGGTGCGAATGTCGAGTACCGCATCCGATGGATAGGTCGCGGCCAGTGTCTGACTTGTGATCACAGTCTCGCTGCCGGTCCAGGGCCGTGTGGTGACTGTGATCACAGCAGCACTTTGCCCGGCAAGGGTGATCGGGCTGGCCTGGGCCGACAGACGGCTGCACCGCGCCAGCATGGCAAAGCTGCCACCGGCAACACCGGTGTCAGAGATCGTGCTGGCATCCACACAAAAGCCGTTTGGCGCACGCAGCGCCACGCGGCCATCGGCAATGACCGCCGCGGTCTGACGCGGCGCGGTGACGCCGCCGGGCGCAGATCGCCCGACCGTCGGATCAGCCTCGGGCGCGGCCGCGAATGCCGCGCTCCAGGTTTGACCGGTCTCTTCTGTACAGGCCGCCATGGCCGCAAACGCGGCCCCGGCCAAGCCCCACCGCAGGGCGCCGCTACAGATCCATGTAGTCATGCGTTTCGGCCTGCGCGCCTGGATGAGTCACGGCACCCTTGTAGGTCGCTCCCACGAGCTGGGCATATTTCCAAAGCGAACCGGACGCATAATTCGTGGCCCGAGGGCCCGGCCAATCGGCCTTGCGCGCGGCCAGTTCATCTTCGGACAGATCGACGGACAAGGTGCCGGCAACAGCATCAATTGTGATCACATCGCCGTCTTTCAACAGAGCAATCGGTCCGCCTTGGGCCGATTCCGGGCCGACATGGCCCACGCAGAACCCGCGCGTCGCGCCCGAGAACCGCCCATCGGTGATCAGCGCCACCTTCTTGCCCATGCCCTGTCCCGACAAGGCCGCCGTGGTCGCCAGCATCTCGCGCATGCCCGGCCCACCGGCGGGGCCTTCGTTGCGGATGACAAGCACGTCGCCTTCCTTGTAGGTGCGCGCCTTGACCGCCTCGAAGGCATCCTCTTCGCATTCATAGACACGGGCGGGGCCAACAAAGCGCTGATGCTGGGTTTCGATCCCGGCGACCTTCACGATTGCGCCCTCGGGCGCCAGGTTGCCCTTCAGGCCGACAACGCCACCGGTTTCGGTCAGCGGAGTGGCAATGGGATAGATCACGCGGCCATCGGCCTCGCGCGCGATATCGTCAAGCTCTTCGCCCATGGTCCGGCCCGTGGCCGTCATGCAGTCTTCGTGGATCAGACCGGCCTTGCGCAGTTCCTTCATCACCACCGGGATACCACCGGCATCATAGAGATCCTTGGCCACGTACTGACCGCCCGGCTTCAGGTCGACGAAATATGGCGTTTCGCGGAAGATGTCGCAGACGTCTTCAAGGAAGAACTCGATCCCTGCCTCATGGGCAATCGCGGGCAGGTGAAGGCCTGCGTTGGTCGACCCCCCCGTGCAGGCCACCACCCGCGCGGCGTTTTCCAGCGACTTCCGGGTGACCACGTCGCGGGCCCGGATATTGCGTTCGATCAGGGTCATCACCGCCTGGCCGGACGCCTCGGAATACTGATCGCGGCTCTCGTAGGGCGCGGGCATACCGGAGGAATTCATCAGAGCGAGGCCAATGGCTTCGGACACGCAGGCCATGGTATTGGCGGTGAATTGCCCGCCACAGGCGCCAGCCGACGGACAGGCGACGCGTTCGAGCATGTCGAGCGCTGCGTCTGAAAGTTCGTTGTTCTGATGCCGGCCCACGGCCTCGAACATGTCCTGAACTGTCAGGTCGCGGGTGCGGAAGTCTTCGGGGATCTCATCGACCTGGGGGGCTTTGCCCGGCAGGATCGAGCCGCCGTAGATAAAGACCGACGGCACGTTCAGCCGCACCATGGCCATCATCATCCCAGGCAGGGACTTGTCACACCCGGCAAGGCCCACCAGCGCATCATAGCAATGACCGCGCATGGTCAGCTCGACCGTATCGGCAATCGCCTCGCGCGATGCCAGCGAGGAGCGCATGCCTTCGTGCCCCATGGCGATCCCGTCGGTCACGGTGATCGTGGTAAATTCGCGCGGCGTGCCCGCCGCCGCCTTGACGCCCAGTTTCACGGCCTGTGCCTGACGGTTCAGCGCAATATTGCACGGGGCCGCCTCGTTCCAGCACGTGGCCACACCAACCAGAGGCTGGTGAATTTCATCATCCGACAGGCCCATCGCATAGAGATAGGACCGGTGCGGGGCGCGTTCGGGCCCCTCGGTCACATGGCGGCTGGGCAGTTTGGTTTTGTCGAACTTGCGTTTGAGCATCGCGGCCTCCCCTGGCTGGCGTTTCAAAGGCAATAGCCGTGCCGCTGGCGCCAGACAAGGCCCCTCAGGGCGCAGCACGCGCGGCGCGCTGCCGCCAGTGTGACCCACAGAGCCTTGGTGGCAAACTTGTTTTCGGTCCCGCCGACCTTTACATTCGTTCAGCCAATCGGGCGCCGGATGTCCGTCGCAGCATGCAGGATCCCATATGGAAAAGACGCTCTTCGCCTTCATCTGGCGCCATTCCAAGCGTGACCAGCTGATCCTTTTGGGACTGACCGTGCTGTCTTTTCCGTTGCTCTTCGCGACGCTGGAACTGCCCAAACGCATCATCAACGATGCGATCGGGTCGCAGAGCGCGCAGATCACCGTCTATGGCGTCGAGATGGGCCAGATCACCTATCTTGGGGTGCTTTGCGGATTGTTTCTGGCGGCTGTTCTGGCCTCTGGCCTCTTCAAGATGTGGATCAATACCTACAAGGGCACGGTCTCCGAGCGCATGTTGCGGCGCCTGCGCTTCCAGTTGCTTTCGCGGATGATGCGCTTTCCCACGCCCTACTTCCGCACCACGAGCCAGGGCGAGCTTGTCTCGATGGTGACCGCCGAGGCCGAGCCGATGGGCGGGCTGATGGGAGATGCCATTGCCCAGCCGGTGTTTCAGGCCGGGCAGATGCTGACGATCGTGACCTTCCTGTTCATGCAAAGCGTCTGGTTTGGGCTCGCCTCGATCGCATTGATCCCGCTGCAGGCCTGGCTGATCCCCAAGTTGCAGCGCCAGATCAACCTGTTGAACAAGGAGCGGATTGTCGAAGTCCGGCATCTGTCGTCCGAGATCGGCGAGACGGCGGCTGGCATTTCGGATCTGCGGGCCAATGGCGGCTGGCGGTACCGCGCCGCGCAGCTGACCGACCGGCTGGGCAAGATCTTTGAGATCCGGTTCAGGATTTATCAGAAGAAATTCTTCATGAAATTTCTGAACAATCTGATCACGCAGATGACGCCGTTTTTCTTCTATCTCGTTGGCGGCTATCTGGCGATAACCGGGCACCTGAGCGTGGGGGCTCTGGTTGCCGGTCTGGCGGCGTACAAGGATATCGCCGCGCCGTGGAAGGAACTGCTCACCTATTACAATCAGGTCCAGGACATGTCGCTGCGTTGGCGCATTGTGATCGAGCGTTTCGCGCCGGACACGATTCTGGACGAACACCTCCTGGAGGGGGTGCCTGACGACATTCCGCGTCTTCAGGGGGATATCACCTTCGACGCCGTCACGGTCGAGGATCAGGACGGCAACACCTTGCTTGAGGATCTGTCGCTGACCATTCCGGCCGGCAGCCGTCTGGCTGTCGAGGGTGGTTCCGCCACCGAACGCGGGGCTCTGGCCGGGTTGCTCACCCGCGACATTCTGCCGACCGCCGGTCGGGTGGCCATCGGGGGCCATGATGTCTCCGGCCTGCATCAGGCAGTGATTGCGGCGCGCGTGGGGCATGCACATTCGCATCCCTACCTCTTCGACGGGACATTGGGGCAAAACCTGCTGATGCCCTTTTCGTTGCATCCCGGCCCGCCGGAAGACCCTGACTGGGCGGATAGTCGCGCCGGGATCGAAGCGCTGCGGTCGGGCAACAGCACCGATCCTCTCCACGCCGAATGGCGCGACACCGAGATCGGCGAATACGCCGACAACACCGAGGTCGGCGGCTGGTGGTTCCAGCTCATCGAGGCAATCGGGCAGGATGACGAGATCTTGCGGCGCGCACTCAACATGCGGATCTCGCCCAAGGATCACCCGGAGGTGACCCGGGCCATTATCGCGCTGCGCGATGAGGTGCATGAAAAGATCATCGAGGCGGATCTGGAAGACGTCGTCTACCGCTTCGATCCCGATGTCTTTAATCCCGCGATTCCGCTGGGCGGCAATCTGCTGTTCGGCGCGCCGCGTCAGCCAATCTCCAATGCCGGTCTGTCTCAGGCGCGGATGTTTCAGGATCTGCTGCACTCCGAAGGGCTTGGCACCGAGGCGCTCAACATCGGGCAATCGGTCATCGCCCTGCTGGCCCGGACCTTTGGGCAGGACACCGATCACCCGCTGTTCCGCCGTCTTGGTCTGGATGGCGAACTCTATCTGCGCCTCCTCGGGATCACGTCGAAGTGGCGGGCCGGAGGCTATGACGCGGTCACCGAGGAAGAGCAATTGTTGCTGACCACGGTGCCGTTCACGCTGACTGCCGAACAGATCGGCGCTGATTTCCCGGAGCGGCTCAAGGACAAGATCGTCAAGGTGCGCAAAACGCACCAACAGGCGCTGCATAGCATGAGCGAAGAGCTCTTCGTGCCGGTCACGCCCGAGACCTACTTGGCGCGGCTTACGGTCTTGGAGAACGCGCTCTACGGGCGGGTGTCCATCTTTGCCGGCGCGCGGCTGGAAGAGGTCCAGGCGGTCGTTGCTAACGTTCTGACCGACAAGGGGTTCAAGGGCCGCGTCGCGCGTCTGATCCATGACCTGCCAACCGGCATCGGGGGTGCCAATCTGCCCAAGACGCTGCAGGAACGCGCCGCCTACAGCCGTGCCACGCTGAAACGCCCCGATATTCTGATCTTTGACCGGGTCCTGGCCAGCCATGACGCAAAGGCCCGCTCCACCATGCGGTCCAGACTGCGGGAGCTGCTGCCCAAGAGCACGATGATCTTCATGGAGAGCCACTTCAACACTCCCTCCCAGTACGATCTGCTGATCAAACTCAAGGACGGGCGGATTGACGGCACGCATGTGCCAATTCAGGAAGATGCGGCGGAGGGCACCGCGGAATTCCGCCACAAGCTGCGCGCCATCGCACAGGCCGGTCTGTTCGCCAACCTCGACGCGCGCAACCAGCGGCTGCTGGCGTTTTCGGCCAACTGGTACAAGGCCAAGACGGGAAAGGTCATCTTTCGGGCCGGTCAAATGGCCGATGCGGCCTATCTTTGTGTGTCAGGCAAGGCGGAGCTGCGCTGGCCCAATCCGAATGGCGAAGAAACCTTGGTTCTGGTCGTTGAACCGGGGCGGTTGATCGGAGACTTGTCCATTATCGAACGATCTGAACGGGTGCTGAATTTGGTTGCGGTGGAGAAATCCAGGTTTTTGCGGATCGGCGCGCAGGAGTTGCGCGATGTCATCGAGGCCGACCCGGCTGTTGCGATGTCGTTGCTGGAAACCGTTTCGGGTCATCTCTCCAACCTCGTCGGCGTCCTACAACGCAATGGCGTGAATTTGAGCGATGTTCCCGAGGATCCCGACACGCCCGACGCCAACATCAAAGACACGCAGCATGCCGACCCGGTCTGATCTGCCCGGATGGGCGGCACATCAGGCTTTTGTTCAGCCTGCGCGCTTGCGGCCGGAAGTGTGGCGGGTGGTTCTCGGCGTCTTCCTGATCATTGCCGTCGGCACGGCCCTCAACACGACGCTGGGCATCGTGCTGTCTACGATGGCGCCCGATTTCTGGCACACCGATGTGACGGGCCCCGAGGGTCCGGGCCACAGTCCCGGCGCGCTTTTGCTGTTGCTGCTGACCTTCGGGTTTTTCACCTGTGGTGCCGTTGCCGCCGCCGGTCTTGTGCACCGGCGCGGCTGGCTGAGCCTCATCGGGCCTTTGCGCCCGGCCATGGCACAGTTTCGGGCGGTGGCTTTGACAGTGATCGCGCTGGGCGCCGTCATCGCGCTGCTGCCGCCTTATTCCACCGGGCTCAATCTGGAACCCAATCTTGCCTTCGGCACATGGGTGGCGCTGCTGCCCCTGTCACTGGTGGCCCTGATGGTGCAGGTCAGCGCCGAAGAGATCCTCTTTCGCGGATACCTGCAACAACAGCTCGCCGCGCGCTTTGCCTCGCCCTGGATCTGGATCGGTGTGCCGTCGCTGCTTTTTGCCGCCGGTCACTACGTGCCGTCGGAGACCGGGGAGAACGCGCTCTGGATCGCCGTCTGGGCGGCGCTGTTCGGGGCGCTGATGGCCGATCTCACGGCACGGGCCGGCACGCTGGGTCCCGCCATCGCGGTGCATTTCGTCAACAACATGGTCGCCTTGCTGCTGGTCTCGGTTTCTGACTCCATGGGGGGTCTGGCGCTCTTTATCAGCCCGACAGCGGCGTCTGATCCCGCTTTGGTGCGGGCCTGGCTGCCGGTCGATTTCGCGATGATGCTGGTGTCATGGCTGGCGGCCCGGCTGGCGTTGCGGCGTTGATTGCAATTGCCGCGGTGACAGCATATCTGGGCTGTCGTACGCCAAGTGAGGGGCGCCTGAATGAACTGGATCAACAATTTCGTACGGCCGCGGATCAACTCGATCTTTTCGCGTCGCGAAACACCTGAGAACCTGTGGCACAAGTGCTCGAATTGCGGGACGATGCTGTTTCACCGGGAGCTTTCGGACAACCTCAACGTCTGCACCGCCTGTAATCACCATATGGCCCTGATCCCGCGGGATCGCTTTGCCGATCTGTTCGACGGCGGCATCTATACCGAAATCGACGTCCCCGAACCCAATGCCGATCCGCTGCATTTCCGCGACCAGAAACGCTATCCGGACCGGATGCGCGCGGCGCAGAAAAGCACCGGTGAGAAAGAGGCGATGCTGGTCGGCACCGGCGAAATGGGCCGCACGCCGATTGTTGCCGCAGCGCAGGATTTTTCCTTCATGGGCGGGTCGATGGGTATGTATGTCGGCAATGCGATCATTGCCGCAGCGCAAGAGGCTGTGCGTCTGCACCGCCCGCTGATCCTGTTTTCTGCGGCCGGGGGCGCGCGCATGCAGGAAGGGATCCTGTCGCTGATGCAGATGCCGCGCACCACCGTGGCCGTGGAAATGGTCAAGGAAGCCGGCCTGCCGTACATCGTGGTGCTGACCCATCCGACAACCGGGGGCGTGACGGCCTCCTATGCAATGCTTGGCGATGTGCATATCGCCGAGCCCAATGCGTTGATCTGTTTCGCCGGTCCCCGGGTGATCGAACAGACGATCCGGGAAAAGCTGCCAGAAGGGTTCCAACGGGCGGAATATCTTCTGGATCATGGCATGCTCGACCGGGTGATCCATCGCACCCGGATGCGGGACGAACTGATCACCATCACCCGGATGCTGATGAATCTGCCGCCTGCCATCGTTGCCGACCTTCCGGCCCCGGCAGAGCAAGCGCCGGACACGCCCGCCGATCCCGCCCCATGAACACGCAAGGGTCGGACGTCATCCTGGACCGGATGATGGCCCTGCATCCCAAGGTCATCGACCTGACGCTGGACCGGATGTGGCGCCTGCTCGCCGCCCTTGGCCACCCGGAGCGCAATCTGCCGCCGGTTGTCCATATCGCCGGCACGAACGGCAAAGGCTCGACGCTGGCGATGCTGCGCGCCGGTCTCGAAGGCGCGGGACAGACCGTACACGCCTATACTTCGCCGCACCTGACCCGGTTTCACGAACGCATCCGGGTCGCGGGCGAGCTGATTTCCGAACCTGCCCTCACAGAGGCCCTTGATCGCTGCTATGCGGCCAACGGCGGCGCGGAAATCACCTATTTCGAGATCACAACCTGCGCGGCCATCCTGGCCTTTGCGGAAACGCCGGCCGATTACCTGCTGCTTGAAGTGGGACTGGGCGGGCGTCTGGACGCAACCAATGTGATCGACCAGCCGGTGGCCACGGTCATCACGCCGGTGTCAATGGATCACGAGCATTTCCTGGGCGATACGATCGAGGCCATCGCCGGCGAAAAGGCGGGTATCCTGAAACGCGGTGTGCTCTGCGCTGTCAGCCGGCAGGATCCCCGTGCCTTGCAGGTGATCGAACGCGCGGCTGCGCGGGCGGGCGCGCCCTTGACCATCCAGGGTGAAGACTGGCAGGTCGGCGAAGAACGCGGGCGGCTGGTCTATCAGGACGGCCGGGGGCTTCTGGATTTGCCGCTGCCTGTGCTGCGCGGGCGCCATCAATACGACAATGCCGGGGCCGCGTTGACGATCCTGCGCCACCTCGGTATCGGCGAAGCTGGCTGTACCGCCGCCATGGCCGAGACCAAATGGCCCGCCCGCATGCAGCGGCTGACGCGGGGCCCGCTGATCGACGCTGCCGGCGATCGTGAGCTCTGGCTTGATGGTGGCCACAATCCCGCCGCCGGAGAAGCCCTCGCCGAACTTCTGAAAAGCCTGCCGCCGCGCCCGACCGCGCTGATTGTCGGCTTGATGAACACCAAGGATTGCAGTGGCTTCCTGACGCCACTGGCGGACCAGGCCAAACGGCTGATTGCGGTCCCTGTCCCGCATGAGGCAAATGGCCTGGATCCCGACATCCTCGCCGGTCAGGCGCGCGCGTTGGGACTGCCGTCCACAACTGCGCCCGATGCTGATTCCGCCGTCGTGTCTGCCGCCGATGCCGAGCGCATTCTGATGTGCGGATCGCTTTTCCTGGCCGGTTCGGTTCTGAGACAAAACGCGTAAGGGGGGCGTTGCCCCCGTCCTCTTTCAGAGGCCTCCCCCGAGTATTGCCCCCAAGAAGAACACAGGGGGGCGGCGCGCCTGTCTTGTGTCTTCTTCTTGGAGACAAATACTCCAGTACAACGGGTCCATCGTCGCAACATCAGGTCATAGCGACCCGGGACCCCTCACGGGTTTGGTTTGCGGCGCATGTGATGAGAGCGTGCACGGTGCAAGGTGTTCATTCAACCGCGTCACGCTTGCCTTTGATGCTTTGGGATCGCGTGCCCCGGCCAAGGGCCTCAGCGGCCCCAGTCTTCGCTCATCATCTCACGCAACCGGGAGGCCGTACGCTCAAATTCGAAGGCACCATCGCCTTCGACATAGAGCATCTCCGGCACCGCCTGGGCGGAACAGATCAACCGGACTTTGGCCTCATACAGTGCGTCGATCAGGGTAACGAAGCGTTTGGCCTCGTTGAAGTTGTTGCGTGACAGGCTGGGGATGTCCTCGAGAACCAGCACACGGACCGCCTCGGCGATCACCAGATAATCCGCCGGGCCCAGCATCTTGCCACATAGGTCGTAGAAGCGGGCGCGGGCCACGCCGTTGCGGAACGCCGGCAATTCAACGTCGCGGCCTTTCACCTTCAGGATCAGAGGATCTGCGGAGCCGCCCGCGAGATCGGACCAGACTTCATTGATATGCGCGCGCGAGTCCGCATTGATTGGCGTGAAATAGGTTGGCGCCCCTTGCAGCCGGTTTTGCCGGTAGTCGGTTGCGCTGGCCAGTTCGTGCACGACCATGTGGTCTTTGATCAGATCGATGAACGGCAGGAACAGCGCCCGGTTGAGTCCGTCCATGTAAAGATCGTCCGGCACCCGGTTCGAAGTCGTCACCACCACCACACCGGCCGCAAAAAGCTTTTCGAACAGCCGCCCGACTATCATCGCGTCGGTGATGTCTGTGATCTGCATTTCGTCAAAGGCCAGGCAGCGGGCCTGGGCAATCACCGCCTTGGCCACGGGCTCCAGCGCGTCGTCGACCTTGCGTTGTCGGGCGGCGTGCATCTCGGCATGGATTTCCTGCATGAAGGCGTGGAAATGCACCCGGCGCGCTGGGATCCCATCCAGCGCATCGACGAAGAGATCCATCAGCATGGATTTTCCGCGCCCCACACCGCCCCAGAGGTAGAGACCCTTGGGCGGTTCGGGCGCCTTGCGGAACAACCCGCGTTTGACCGGCTGCATCAACCCGTCGTGGATTCGATCAAACTCCGCCAAAACAAGAGTTTGGGCGGGATCCGGTCGAATGGTGCCAGCCGCCACGCCAGCCTGATACAGCGACGACATGTCCGTCATAGGATCTGACCTAGCGCGGCGCCCAGTGGATGTGCAAGCGCCCTTGCGCCGTCAAGGTTTCTGTGGCCCTGTTGCCCGCGGCCGGGCATAGGGTTGCCGCGGCCCTGGGAGAGGTCCTCATGCCGCGTTCCGCGTCTCTGATCACACCGGTTCTCATCACCGGCAGTCTCATCACGCTGGTCTGCTTTGGCATTCGCGCCTCCTTCGGGGTGTTTCAGATCCCGATTGCGGAAGAGTTCGGCTGGTTGCGGACGGAGTATTCGCTCGCGCTGGCGTTTCAGAACCTTGCCTGGGGCATTGGCACGCCGATTTTCGGCGCCATTGCCGACAAGATCGGCCAACGCAAGGCTGTGGTCATGGGCATTCTGGTGTTTGCCCTTGGCCTGGTTCTGTCTGCCTATGCGACCTCGCCGCTGGGGCATCAGTCCTGGAACTGGTTGATAGGTTTTGGCGTGGCCGGCACCGGGTTTGGCGTGATCCTGGCAATTGTCGGGCGGGCCGCCAGCGATGAGAACCGCGCCATGGCCATGGCGATTGCCACGGCCGCCGGCAGTGCGGGAATGGTAATCGGCGCTCCATTGGCCGAGTGGATGCTTGGCCTGATGTCCTGGTCGTCGGTCTTTCTGATCTTTGCGGCCGCGCTGTTTGCCCTGCTGGCCGTGGTCCCAGGTCTGAAGGCCCCGGAACTCACCGACAAGACGGAGCTTGAAGAAACGCTGGGCCAGATCCTGAATCGGGCTTTGCGAGACCCGTCTTACACTCTGATTTTTCTGGGCTTTTTCAGTTGCGGCTACCAATTGGGCTTTATCACGTCGCACTTCCCCGCGATGGTGACCGAGATGTGCGGCCCGATCATGCCGGGAAGCCTTCTTGACGGGCTCGGGATCTCGACCACGTCCGCTCTGGGTGCCGTGGCTTTGGCGCTCATCGGTCTGACCAACATTGCCGGCACATTGCTGGCTGGCTGGGCGACCAAGTATGCGCCCAAGAAATACCTGCTGGCCGGGCTGTACACGATGCGAACGCTCTCTTCGGTGCTCTTCATCCTCTTTCCGATCACCCCGCTGACCGTGCTCTTGTTCTCAGCGGGTATGGGAATGACCTGGCTTGCCACCGTGCCGCTGACCTCGGGTCTGGTCGGATACATCTACGGGCTGCGATATATGGCGACGCTCTATGGGCTCGTGTTTTTCAGCCATCAGGTCGGCAGTTTTCTGGGGATCTGGCTGGGCGGGCGGCTCTATGACGCGACTGGTGATTACACCCTGGTCTGGTGGGTCGGCATCGCGGTCGGTGCCTTCTCCGCCATTGTGCATCTGCCGATCCGCGAACAGCCGATGGTGCGTCCGGCTGCCGCCTAGAACAAGGCGCGTGGCGCGCGAGATATCGCGACCGCTCTGCCATCATTAGACACCGCCGGTTCGACTGGCGCGGCATCGCCGTCCGGATGGGGTGATATGCCCTAGTCCGGGTCGTCCGCCAGCGTGCTGCGCAGTGCCGCGAGGATCTCATCCGTGTGGGTATAGAGCAGACCATGTCCGGCGTCGGGGATGACCTCCTGACGGGCGTGGCGACTCCATTCGGTGAGCCGCCCCATGGCGGAGAGGGGGATCAGCGCGTCGGCCTCGCCCCAGATCGCCACAACCGGCACATCCTGAGCGCGAAAGCCGCGATGATCGGCCTCAAGATCTTCTGACAGCATGCCGCGCAGGCTGGACAAAACCGCCGGCGCGAAGCCGCGCCATTTCAGTTCCGCCGCGGTGCGGTCATAAATGTCGGGCACAGACGCAGGCAGATCCCGTTCGGCGTCCACGGCGCGGCGATGCTGATTGGAAAACAGCGTGAGAAAAAGCCAGTCTCCGACCAGCGGCACCTCTCTGATGAAACGGACCAAAATCCCTTGCGGTCGCTGCATCCCCGCAGGGGCCAGCAGGATGAGGCGCCGGATCCGGTCAGGATGGGCGGCAGCATAAGCGGTGGCGACGGCACTGCCCATGGAATAGCCAAACAGGGTGATGTCGGTCTTGACCTCTTCGTGGTCGAGCAGGTCGTTGAGTTGGGTGATGAAAAATGCCCGGTTCTGCCGGCCGCCCGGACGGTCGGACAAGCCGCGCCCGTAGAGATCATAGATCAACACCCGATATCCCCAGGCGGCGAGCCCGTGCGCCAGCCCGGTCCAGACAAAGGACGGCGTCGTAAGCCCGTGCACGCAAACGGCCACCGGACCGCGCAACGGCCCGATCCACTCGTAGTGGGTGACACCCTGGGACAGCGTGGCGGACTGGCCTTCGCCTTGCGCGCGCGTCTCGTCGGTCACCTTGGGGCGGAGCACCTCGATCACGAAGGGCGCTGCAGCCACAATGGCCAGAAGGACCAGCAGCCAGATCATGGCGCGCTCCATTGGTCGAGAATGTAGCGCGCGGTCATCAGATCGAGATGGGCCCCGCCGCCGTTTTTGAACAGCGTGATGTCATCGGGATGCGGCGCCCGGAACGCGTCCAGACTGTAGAAATCGGCCTGCACCGCGTCGCGGCTGAGCGTGCCCTTGTCCAGCGGGATCTTGAGCTCTCCGATATGATCCAGCGTTGTGTCGAGGCTGTCCACATACAGCGTGGCGCGCGACAGGGCCGTATCATCCGCCTCGCGCATGTCGGGGCGATAGGCCCCGATCAGGTTGACGTGCTGCCCGGGACGCAGCCAGGCGCCCTTGAGGATGGGTTCGGTTGTCATCGTGGCGCCCAGAATGATGTCAGCATCGGGCACGGCAGCGGCCAGGTCCGCCACCACCGTTGTGCCCGGGTAACGCGCCGCCAAGGCTTCGGCACGGGCCGGCGTGCGGTTCCAGACCGTGAAGCGCGCTTCGGGGAACCCCGCCGAGAAGGCCTCAATCAGCGAGGCCCCAACGGTTCCTGCGCCCAGAATCAGGATGGTGCGCACCTGTGCAGGTGCCAGGCGCAGCGCCGCAAGCAGACTGTCGCCCGCCGTTTTCCACTTGGTCACCAGGTGAAAATCGATCAGCGCGGCCAGTGCGCCCGTGCGGTCGTCAAAGAGCGTCACCGCGCCATTGACGCTGGGCAGATCGCGGTTTTCGGGAAAGATCGTGGCCGTCTTTACAAGCTGGCCCAGCCCATCGATCCAGGCGGCGCGGGACAACAGGGTATCCGGGTCGCGATAGAGAAAGCTGTCCTTGATCTGCGCGCGGGGCAGGCCGTGACCGGCTGCCAGCGCATCGGTCAGCGCGCGCCAGTCCAGCCGGGCTTCGCCTTCGGCAAACGGTATGATTGTCGGGGTCATAGCGCCTCGTCTTCCGTCAGCAATCCATGGGCGACGAGGCAATCGGCCCAGCCCTGCGGTCCGGCAAAGAGATGGGTCTGCCAGCCTCGCGCCTGCGCGGCCGCGATGTTGTCCGACCGGTCATCGGCGAAGAGCAGAGCCTCGGGGGCCAGACCGCAGTCGGCCTCCACACGGCGGTAGATCTCGGGATCGGGCTTGGCGCATTTCATGTGACCCGAGATGTACTGGCGGTCGAACTCGGTCAGAAACGGGTATTGGGTGCCAGCAAAGGCGTGGCTCTCCACCCCAAAGTTCGACAGGGCAAAGACAGGCACATCCTTGGCTCGCAACCGGCGCAACAGATGCACCGAGTGCGGTATCACGGGGCTGGCCATCTCGATCCACCTGTCATGCCAGATCCGGATGTCGTCACGCCATTCGGGATGGGCGTCAGCCATGGCATAAATGGTTTCGGTGAACGGGGCGCCAAGATCGATCTGATCATTCATCCCATTCAGGTCGACCGCGGCAAACAAAGCGCGACGCCGCGCTTCGCCCACGGTCCGATCGAAGAACCGTTCAGGGTTCCATTCGATCAGCACATTGCCGATGTCGAAAATGACAGCCGCTGGTCGCATCATGTGCCCCTTGCGCGATAAAAGGTGTGTAAACGCTTCTGACAAATTTCTTTGAAAGAAATTTGTTGCGCAAGAGGCAGATGTGGGCGCTCAGCCGGTCAGGAGAACAGCGCCTCTGCGTGAAAGGCCACGTGGTCTTCCATGAAACTCGCCACGAAGAAGTAGCTGTGATCATAGCCCTTCTGCAGCCGGAACGTGGCCGGCTGACGTTTGGCCGCGATGGCATCGGCCATGATCTCGGGTCGCAGCAGGTCGATGAATTGATCGCTTGCGCCCGTATCCATCAGAACCGGGCCGTCAAAGCCGGTCTCGCGCATCATGTGGGCGGCATCATGTTTGGCCCAGGCAGTCTCGTTCTCACCCAGATAGGCCGAAAGCTGTTTACGGCCCCAGTCCGCCCCCATCGGATTGCAGATCGGTGCAAAGGCAGAGACCGATTTGAACCGGCCCGGCGTATTCATGGCAATGGTCAGCGCGCCATGCCCGCCCATCGAATGCCCGGTGATCGCCTGGCGGTCCATATCCAGCGGGAAATGCTGGGCCAGCACCGCCGGCAGATCCTCAACCACGTA
The DNA here is from genome assembly GCA_039179965.1 of Pseudomonadota bacterium. Taxonomy (GTDB): domain Bacteria; phylum Pseudomonadota; class Alphaproteobacteria; order Rhodobacterales; family Rhodobacteraceae; genus Marinibacterium. Next base: position 15,276 of record JBCDEC010000009.1, on the reverse strand, counting down.
ATCCCACATCCGGAAATGTGGCGCCCAGGGATCTTGCGTGGCATTCACGTAAAACCCGGCGCCCTGGCCCAGATCATAGGCCTCGTCATCGGCAACACCCGCGCCGCGCGGCGAGGTGTCGGGGAAGACCAGCGCAATCCCGTTTTCGGCCGCCCAGGCCTGCGCCCCTGCTTTCGTCATGGCATTCTCATGCGTGCAGGTCAGCCCGGAGAGATACCACAACAGGGGCACCGGACCATCCCGGGCCTCCTCCGGCAGAAAGAGACCGAAGGTCATGTCGCAGTGACATGCGTGAGATGCATGTGTGTAGACGCCTTGCACGCCGCCAAAACACGCGTTTTCGGATTGCGTTTCCATCCGTGTCCCCCCTGAGTTCATGTGCTGTTTTGCAGATCTACCTACGCAACTGACGCCGGGCGGTAAAGATGGCGCGGCGCACGGCTAGCCGACAAGCCAGGCAATCACGACCGGGATGGTGATGATGCTGACCGTGGTCGAAATCAGAATGGCCGCCGAGACCCGCTGGGGTGCGATCCCATAGTGCTGCGCCAGCATGAAGACATTGCCGGCCACCGGCAGGGCTGCGGCCGATACGGCGATCATGGCACCAAACGGGTCGACCGGGAACAGCCAGAACACGCCGATGGCGACGAACAGCGGATGCAGAACCAGCTTGGCAAAGCTGAGCCAACCGGCGATCACGACCCGTTCCGCCGACTTGCTGGCCAGCGACGCGCCAATGGCAAAAAGCGCGCCGGGCGTCGCGGCACCGGCCAGGATCAGCAGGAAGGCATCCATGGGTTCGGGGATCGGCAGTTCCAGCGCGGACCAGGCCAGACCGGCGGCAATCGAGACAATCATCGGATTTTTCACCAGCCCAAGCGCGATCTGGCGCAGCGTGGCCAAACCGGTCGTGCCGGCCCGATCCGCGTTGATCAAGATCACGATAAGGCTGGAAAATACGATCAGATCGACCGAGAGCACCAGCATGTTGGGACCCACCGCCTCGGGACCGAACAGCGCCACGAACATCGGAAGACCCAGAAACCCGACGTTGGCGATCACCGCGCATTGTGCCTCGATGGCGGCGGTCTGGATGGTCAGGCCGCGCAGAAACGCCACCCCGGTGGCCAGCACGTAAACAAAGGCCGTGCCCCACAGATAACCGGCAATCAGCCCCCAATCGAGGATCTCCGCCAGCGAGAGTGACGCCGAAAACCGGAACAGCATCGCCGACAGCGCGAAGTAGAAAACGAACTTGGTGAGATAGGCGGTCGCCTCTTCCGAGAAAAACCGGGTCCGACCGGCGACGTAACCCAGCCCGATGAGGACAAAAAACGGTAGCGTTCTCAAAAAGATCTCGACCATGGGGCAGGGGTAGCGAAGCGGATGCGCTGCTGCAAGCGGACGCGTGGTCTCGCAGGAAGGTTCCCCGGTTGACCGCGCCGGGCGCTGCGGCTTTGGGCAGCAACGCAGACCGCCGGCCGGCGCGTGCGGCGCAGATCTCTTGTCGAAAATGAACTGTTCGGTTTACAGTCGGTCGGAACGCCACGGAGAGCACGACATGAGTGACGCCGACACGATCGTGCGCACAGGGCGAAAGTTTGATCAGGTCATCGCCGGCGCGCGCGAGGTCTTCATGGCCGACGGCTATGAAGGCGCCAGTGTCGACGACATCGCGCGCGCCGCAGGCGTTTCGAAGGCCACGCTCTACAGCTACTTCCCGGACAAGAAACTGCTGTTCATGGAAGTGGCCACACATGAGTGCCGGCGCATGATCGAAGAGACGTCTGTCCGGATCGACCGCTCCGCCCCGGTGGCCGAGGTCCTGACCCTGACTGCCGTACAGATCGTGACCTTCACCACCTCCGGCTTCGGAGTGCAAATGTTTCGCATCAGCGTGGCCGAGGCCGAACGGTTTCCCGAACTCGGGCGCGCCTTTTACGAAAGTGGGCCAGTGCAGGGCCGCCAGCGGCTGGCGGAGTATTTTCAGGACGCCTGCGATGCCGGCGACCTGGCGATGGATGATCTCCTGCTGGCCGCCGAACAGTTTTCCGATCTGTGCCGGGCGGGCCTGTGGTCGCGCGCCGTGCTGGGCCTGCAGACGGAATTCTCGACCGAAGAGATCGCACATGTGGCGCAGGAGGCCGTGGCCACATTTCTCGCGCGGTACGGCGCCTAACTCACCGGGCCGTTCTCAAAAGGAGACGCCTGCGGCGTCACATGATGCCTGGCGCCAACGGCTCCGCCCGGCCTCCCTTCCGGGCGAAGCGACATCCTCCCGCTTCTTTCTTTTTGCAAATACCCCAGCAGACCGCTGACACACGCGATGCCGCTGGGCATGGACAAGATCCGGTCCAGACGCGTTCACCCAAGGTCAGGTCGAAAAAACCCCGCAAAGTCTTGACCGGGTTCCGGACACGCACAATCTCAATGGTTTACTCACTCCGGTTTTATGTGTGGAGGTTCATATGTTTCAAACAATTGTTGTTGGCGTCGACGGCTCCGAGCCGTCGGACAAAGCGTTGCGCATGGCCTGCGATCTGGCGCGGAAATACGACGCGATCCTGCACTTGGTGCACAGCCCGCAACAGGAGGCGACAGTGTTTGCCTCCGCCGCCGTGGTTGGCCTGCCGGCCGTGGCGGATATCCCGACACAGGTCTCCCTGGACGCGCTCGGGCAAGCCATCCTGTCACAGGCAAAGGCCATCGCTGCGGAGTGCGGCCGGCCCGACGTGCACACCCATCTGCTGCAGGGAGATCCCGGCGACGAGATCGTCGAATGCGCCGTTCGCGTGGATGCCGACCTGATCGTGACGGGCCGGCTGGGTCTGGGCAATCTGGCCGGTCTCGTTTTGGGGTCGACCACCCAGCGGATCATGCACGACGCCAAATGTGCCGTTCTGACGGTCGCCTAGATCAAACAGAGGAGGCCGGGCGCGCATGAACCGCGCACCGGCCACTGGCTGTCTTGGCGCACACGGAAGCAGCCGTGGGCACGCAGCCCAGCTCCGCCCCGGGTCCGCTACGGGTTCGCTACGGGGCGCTGATTACTCTTGATAGGGCGTGTGGCAGCTGTTGCAGGATCCGCCGATGGATTGCAGCGCCGGGCCAAGTGACGCCTGATCCGTGATCGAACTCGCCGCATTGGTGGCGGCGATCTCCAGAGCTTCGCCTTTGCTCACGAAATCTTCCCAGTTGTCCCAGATCTCCGCCTTGGCTTTGGAGACCGGGTCGTCTTCCTGCGCTTCGAAGAGCGCCGGAATTTCGGCCGCCTGAGAGGCCATGTTGCTGGCCGCGGCCTGTGCGACAGTCGCGTCAAACGGGATCTTGCCCTTGGCCATGTCCCCGAGCGTCTTTGTGTCCGCGCCAATCGCGCGCATGGCTTCCTTGCGCGCCTGAACGGTCGGGTTGGAGGCATCGGCGGCCAGGATCTCAGCGGTTGGGGCGACGCTGAGCAAAGCTGCGATGGCGCAGGTCAGGGCAACGGCGGGTAGGGTTCGTGTCATGGGGATGTCCTCATCTGTATGATTCACTCAGATTCCATGGATTCGTAATTCAAATCCATGACGGACTTTCCTCCTATCCCAAATGTGTTTGCGGGCAGACCGTCTCGACTCGCCGGCGCGACTCAGGATACAAGAAGAACGTAAGGAGAACACATGCTGCCATGCCAACCCGCCGTATCCTATCGCTCTGGTTCCCCCGCCTTGGCGCGGAGCGGCTTATGCGTGCCGCACGCGGCACCTGGGATGGGCCTTTGGCTGTGGTCGAAGAACGCGGCAATATGCAAGTGGTGTCTTCGGTCAATGCGGTGGCCTGTGCGGCGGGGATCCGGCGCGGACAGCCGGTCCGTGATGCCCATGCCATGTGTGCGGGGCTTTTGACCCGGACGCGCAATGCGCCTGCCGAAGCGGCCTTTCTGACGGCGCTGCGGCGCTGGGCCGGCAAGTTCAGCCCCTGGGTCGCCGAAGAGGCGCCCGATGGGCTGGTGATCGACCTGTCGGGCTGTGCACATCTTTTTGGCGGAGAAGAGGCGCTGATGGCTGTCGTGGAAAGCGATTGCGCCGCAATGGGGCTCTCGGTGCGGCTGGGACTCGCGGATACGCTGGGCGCGGCCTGGGCGCTCGCACGCTACGCAGGGGCGGCGCCCTCTGCGGTCCGCTCGGGCGATGCCATCGCGCAAGAGGCCCGGGCCACCCGGGCCCGGGCGTCGCGGCGCAAACACTGGACCAAGGGCGGGGCGGCCCCCCAGATGACCGCAGGGTCAGTGACGACAGGCCGGATTGCGCCTGCCGGTCAAAGTCACGGCGCGCTGAGCCCGCTTCCGGTGGCGGCGCTGCGCCTTGATGACGACACAACGGCGCAGCTGGGCCGGCTGGGCCTGCGCCGGATCGCAGACCTGCTGGGACAACCCCGCGCTGGCCTGGCGCGCCGCTTTGGCACCGGGTTGGTGCTGCGGCTCGATCAGGCGCTGGGCGCGGCACCAGAGCCGGTCTCTCCTGCGGCCCCGCCACATCACTTTGCGGTGCGGATGACTTTCCCCGAGCCCATCGGGCTGATGGAAGACATGCTTGCCGCAATCGACCGGATGCTCCCGCGCCTTTCGCAGATGCTGGAGGACAAGGGCCGTGGTCTGCGCCGTCTGCGACTTGAGGCGCATCGCACCGATCAGGCGGCCGAGGTCGTGGAGGTCGGCTTTGCCCGACCGACCCGCACCGCGCACCGTATCCGCCCGCTGATCGAGATGAAGCTCGACCAGATCGATGCGGGCTTTGGCATCGACATGTTGCGGATTGAGGCCGTGGACAGCGAACCGGTCCATCACCGCGACAAGGTCGGCCATTTCAAAGCCGGGCAGGCGGTGCGGGATCGCCTGCAGGACAACACCGCGCTTGATGATCTGGTGGCGCGGCTGGGCGCGCGGGTGGGGCTGGAGGCCATTACCCGGCGGCACCCGGCGTCCAGCCACATCCCGGAAAAGACCGCTCAGGTGGTGGCCGCGGCCTGGTCCGACCCGGCGCGCGACTGGCCCCGCCCCGAACGCGCCCGACCTCTCACGCTCTGGCGCCCTGAACCGGTCCATGCGCCGGACAGCGCGGATGTGCCGACGGCCTTTCGCTGGCGTGGCCGGGACTGGGCCTTGGCCGAAGCCGCAGGGCCGGAGCGCATCGCACCGGAGTGGTGGCTTGATGATCCCGATTGGCGCAGCGGCGTGCGCGACTACTGGACGGTCACCACGCAGGCCGGAGACCGGCTCTGGCTCTACTATGCGCATGGTGGCACGATGTCGGCGGGCTGGTTTTGTCAGGGTGCCTTTGCCTGAAGTTGCGCAGACCCAACATCCAGCGTTGGAGTATTTGTCTCCAAGAAGAAGAGAAAAACGCGCGCCCCTGTCTTCTTCTTGGGTGAAATACTCCCCCGAAGGGATCGCCCGCGCAGGGCGATTAATGGGCACAGGTCCTTGCGAATTCAGACGGGCTGCGATCCATTCCGCGGCCGTTCCATCAAGAGGCTTGAATCAAAACCGGTTCACGGCAAGTCTAGGTCATGAGCAGTCAACCACCCTCGCCATTCCCCGCCGCCCAGGCGATCCCGAGCCAAGTCGCTTTCGATCGCCGGGAGATGTCTGACATCCTGTCGATCTATGGTCGAATGGTGGCCGCCGGAGAATGGCGCGACTACGGCATCTCCTGTCTCAGGGACATGGCCGTGTTTTCCATTTTTCGCCGCACGGCGGAAAACCCGCTTTACCGGATCGAGAAGCGCCCGAAGCTGCGCAACAGGCAGGGCATGTATTCGGTTGTCGGAATCGACGGGCAAGTCCTCAAACGCGGGCATGACCTGAAATCGGTGTTGCGGGTGCTTGAACGCAAATTGATTCGCGCGGTGGACTGAACCGGCACCGCGGTCGCTCTAGGGCCGGGCAAAGCCGGTTATGTCTCCGAATTCCTTGGCGGCGATACGAGTGCGCGCTGTCTTGAACGGTTCGATGGCCACAGACATGTGATGGGCATTGGCATGCAGCAGATGCTCCGGGTCACACATCATGCCCACGTGACCTTTCCAGAACACCAGATCGCCCCGCCGCAGCGGCGGCGTGGTCGCATCAAACTGGGTGGCCTGCAGATCGCTGTCGCGCGGACAGGCCAGGCCTGCCGCCCAGAACGCCAATTGCACAAGACCCGAACAATCGATCCCAAAGCAGCTGTTGCCGCCCCACAGGTAAGGCGTGCCCAAAAGCGACTCCGCCACCAAAACAGGATCGTCGGCGCGCCAGGACAGCGGTTGGACATGCTGTCTTGGGACGTAACCACCAGTGATCAGGGCGACGAAGTCCGCGTGTTCCTCGGCAACAACCAGTTCGGAGAAGAAACTCAAGGCCATCGTCTCCGGTGATTTGATATCCGGCGCGCTGTAAACGTGAGTTGATCGTGCCATGACCCGGTGCGTGGGATCGGGGCCCTCGTGCAGATCCGAGCTCGGCAGATAACCCGTGTATTCGTCGACCGGGTCAAATCCGAACGCCCATCCGTCATGATCTTCCAGCACGAAGAAGGGCTGTCCGAAGACAAGTTGCTTGTCGCGCGCGCCCTGGGGCTTTGCGACAAGGTCGCTCAGGGGCACGCACAGACGCCGCAATGCACCTGTCGAGAGGGTCAGAGACGGATCGACCTGACCTGACAGCGCGTCATGCGCCACGCGCGCATTGGCATGGTGAAACCGGCGGTCAATCATAGATCCAGGATCTGCGGCATGGCCTCAAGGAGCGCCCGCGCGCCCATGCCCACGCCTCCTTTGGAGCGGGCCGGCAAGCCGGATTTGCACCAGCCGTAGATGTCGAAATGCATGTACGGCGTCTTGGTGACAAAGCGGCGCAGGAAAAGCGCGGCCGTAATCGATCCGGCAAAGCCACCCGCCGGGGCATTGTCGAGATCGGCAATGCCCGGCTCGATCAGCGGCTCGTAGGGATCATGAAACGGCATGCGCCAGACCGGATCGCAAACCCGGTCGGCGGCCTCTGCCAGTGCCTGCGCGATCCGGGTGTCATCCACATAAAACGGCGCCAGATCCTGACCCACGGCGACCCGCGCCGCGCCGGTCAGCGTGGCCATGGAGACGATCAGGTCCGGCTGATCCTCTTCCGCCAGCGCCAGGGCATCGGCAAGAACCAGTCGGCCTTCGGCATCGGTGTTGTTGATCTCGACCGTCAGGCCCTTGCGTGAGGTCAGGATATCGCCCGGGCGGAACGCCTCGCCCGCTACGGCATTCTCCACAGCCGGGATCAAAACGCGCAGGCGCACCGGTACCTGCAGCGCCATGATATCATGGGCCAGCCCCAGCACCGTCGCTGCGCCGCCCATGTCCTTTTTCATCAGACCCATCGAAGCGCCGGGCTTGAGGTTCAGCCCACCCGTGTCAAAGCAGACCCCTTTGCCCACCAGAGTCAGTTTGGGTCCCGACGTGCCCCAGGACATATCAATGAGACGTGGCGGCTGGGACGCGGCCCGGCCCACCGTGTGAATCATCGGAAAATTTGCCGCAAGGAGGTCGTCTCCGGTTGTGACCACACAGCTCGCTCCGAATTGTTCGGCCACGTCCCGCGCCGCCGCCTCCAGCGCGGCCGGACCGAAATCGGAGGCCGGCGTGTTGATCATGTCGCGGGTCAGCGCTTCGCCGGCGGCAAGTGTTTCGACGCGGGCCGCGTCTATGCCGTCCGGGGCCACCAGCCGCGCGCCCGTGCGGGCTGTGCCGCTGTAGGTCGTGAAACTGTAGGCGCTGAGCAGCCAGCCCAGGCATTCCGTCTCCAGATCCCCGGCGGGCAGGTCGCTGGCAAGCCTGTAGGTCCCCGCCGGCAAGGCCGCCGCCACCGCCGCAAGCGGAAAGCGCCCCCGCGCGCGTTTGCCCGCTGTACCAAAGCCACCAAAGGCGGTCTCGATCGAACCGTCCGGGCCGGGGACGGTCAGCACCTGACCCAAAGCGCCCGTGAAACCCTGCGCTTTGGCCCAGGCAAGCGCTCTGTCGGGCTGACCGGAAAAAGCGGCGTCAAATCCGTCCTGATCCAGAAGGATCAGGGGAATGGCCGGGCTGTCGGAAGGTGCAAAGGTCAGGGACATGGGCGCGGTCTCGCATTATGGCAGAGCCCTGCAGACTAAGCGGGTCCCGGTCGGGTGCAAGAGGGTCTTTGGCACGCCTTTGGCCAGCGGCCTCCACGAGGATGACTGGCTCAGACCCGCAATGTCGGCAACTGTGTCCTACGGGACGTTCAGACCGACAGGTCCTGCAGATCCCAAACCGCCGTCAAAGATTGAGCACCGATGCGCATCAGCCGCATCAGGGTTGCCGATGTGGCCACAAGATCGCCGGCGTCAATCGATGTGGTCACATCTCCGGCGACGCGGGCCAGAGAGTTCATTCCGACCTGTTCGGCGATGGCGATCAGGGACCGCGCACATTTGCGCAGCGCGTCCATATCGTCGCGTCGCCACAGACGCTCGCAATGCGACAGGCGGACGGCCAGTTCTTCGATGGCGCGACAGACCACATCCTCGGCGCCCGCTTCGCCAAGCTGAGTGTAAAGCTCCCCCAGACAGGAGGGATCCAGCCGAACCGCTTCGTCCGGTGTCAGGTTTACGACATCTACCACCACGGATTCCCCACAAGTTTGCCCCCACGGCACCGCGCAGTATGGGCCGCCAGTTCCTAGCAAAAGGTTGCACGAGATCAGTCTTATCTCTCGAATTTGCCGCCAAGGCGTTATAATTGCTGGCGGACCCGATAGTTGCCGCGCCAGGAACCCGATCACATGGAACACGCCAAACCGCTGCCATCCTACCTGCTGACCCGTTACCACGGGTGGAAGGCCACCGATTTTGCCGAGAACAAGACCTGGTATCGCCGCCTTGCCGACGAAGGTCAGCGGCCCCGCGCCATGGTGATTTCCTGTTGTGACAGCCGGGTGCATGTCACGTCGATTTTCGGAGCCGACACCGGTGAGTTCTTTATTCATCGCAACATCGCCAATCTGGTGCCGCCGTTCGAACATGGCGGCGGCTATCACGGGACGTCGGCCGCGGTCGAATATGCGGTCACCGTGTTGAAGGTGTCTCATCTTGTGGTCCTGGGGCATTCGCAATGCGGCGGCGTGATGGGGTGTCTGAAAATGTGCAGCGGCGAGGCGCCAGAGCTTGAAGACAGCGCCAGTTTCGTTGGACGGTGGATGGATATCCTGAAACCCAAGTATGCCAAGGTGGCAGATCTGCCTGATCCCGCCGCGCAAGCGCGGGCTCTGGAACGGCAGGCTGTGCTGACGTCCTTGGAAAACCTGATGTCCTTCCCCTTCGTCGAAGAGCGGGTGTTGAGCGGCGATCTGGCCCTGCACGGTCTGTGGACCGATATCGGCGACGGCGGGCTGGAAGCCTACGACCCGGCCTCTGACGACTTTCACCCGGTCTAGGCGCTCCGGGCCGAAACCCGCGCGGCTTATGCGGCGCGCCCTGCCGGGGGCTGAATTCTGCCAGCCAGTCAGGTCGGCCTGCGACACTCTGCCCCTAGGGCGTCGGCTCTGTTATTCTGTCGCCATCAGTAACCAGGAGCCTTCTTATGATGACGATTCTCCGCATCCTGGCCGCCCTCGTGGTGGTCCTAATCCTTGTTGCCCTTGGTGGGTTCTTGTTGCCCCGCGATGTGTCGGTCTCGCGGAGCATCGATATCGACGCGCCCGCGGATGCCATTTTTCCTTACGTGAATTCCATGCAGAAGACCTCGGAATGGTCGCCCTGGCTGGATCGCGATCCCGACATTCAGCTCAGCTATGGCGGACCTGACGCGGGCGTCGGAAATACCATGAGCTGGACTTCGGATGTCCCGGACGTGGGTTCCGGCAGCCAGGAGATTACCGCCAGCACCGAAAACAGCCAGGTCAAGACGGCCCTGGATTTCGGCGACATGGGCACGGCCGATGCCACCTTCGATCTGGCGCCGGAGGGCACGGGCACCAAGGTGACCTGGAGCTTTCACACTGACACCGGCATGAATCCGGTGATGCGCTACTTCGGCTTGATGATGGATGGCTTTGTCGGTCCCGACTACGAAACCGGGCTTGAGAACCTGAAGACGCTGGTGGAATCCAACGCCTCCAGTTGATCCGGTCTGCGCCTGCGCCTGCGCCTGCGTCACGGCGCTCCGGCAGTGACCGGGGCGCCGTGGGTTGGCCGCGCCGGGACTACCGGCCGGGCGCTCAGGCCTTTTTCAGCATCCTGTTTCCCAGCACTTCGGCGATCTGCACAGCGTTCAGCGCAGCACCCTTGCGCAGGTTATCGCTGACGCACCAGAGGTTCAGCCCGTTGTCGATCGTGCTGTCCTGACGGATCCGGCTGATGAACGTGGCAAAGTCGCCGACGCATTCGATCGGCGTGACGTAGCCGCCGTCTTCACGCTTGTCGATCACCATGACACCGGGCGCCTCACGCAGGATATCGCGGGCCTCGTCCTCGTCGAGAAAGTCCTCGAACTCGATGTTTATCGCCTCCGAATGACCGACAAAGACCGGCACCCGCACGCAGGTCGCGGTAACCTTGATCTTGGTATCGACGATCTTCTTGGTCTCGGCCACCATCTTCCATTCTTCCTTGGTCGAGCCGTCTTCCATGAAGGCGTCGATGTGGGGAATGACGTTGAAGGCGATCTGCTTGGTGAACGTCTTGGCCGGCTTGTCGTCGGTCGGGTTGTAGATGGATTTGGTCTGATCCCAAAGCTCGTCCATACCGTCCTTGCCGGCGCCCGAAACGGATTGATAGGTCGACACCACGACGCGCTTGATGCGGGCCCGGTCGTGCAGAGGCTTGAGCGCCACAACCATCTGCGCCGTCGAGCAATTTGGATTGGCGATAATGTTTTTCTTGGAATAGCCGACGATCGCGTCCGCGTTCACTTCCGGCACGATCAGCGGCACGTCCGGGTCATACCGGTAGAGCGACGAGTTATCGATCACCACGCAGCCCGCGGCCGCGGCCTTGGGCGCATAGGTCTTGGTCGGACCTGAGCCGATGGCAAAAAGCGCGATGTCCCAGCCGGTAAAGTCGAATGTGTCGAGATCCTGTGTCTTGAGGGTCTTGTCGCCAAACGTCACCTCGGTGCCCAGCGATTTTCGGCTGGCCAGCACGGCGAGTTTGTCCACTGTAAATTCCCGCTCGGCGAGAATGTTCAGCATTTCGCGGCCCACATTGCCAGTGGCGCCGGCGACGACGACATTGTAACCCATCTTGGTTCTCCTTTGACGGGCGCGGCATAAAGGATCGCGCGGGTGAAGGGAATAGGCCCTGCGACCCGATGGCACCCTTGTGTTGCCCTCCGAGCCTGCCGAGATTTTTCGGACGAAAAATCTTGGCCCGTCGGAGCGGGGCGACCCTAGGTCTCCTTGAATCGGGCGGCGAGGTCCCGGGCGGTTTTCACCATCAAAAGCACGTCGATGCCAACGGCCAGGAACCGCGCGCCGGCGGCCAGGTACTGGCGCGCAATGGCGTTGTCGATCGCCAGGCTCCCCGGCGCTTTTCCCGACGCGGCAATCCGGGTGATCACATCACAGACCATCTTCACGGTCTCGGGGTGCATCGCGTTGCCTTGCAGGCCCATGTCCGAAGCAAGATCCGCCGGGCCGACAAAAACCCCGTCCAGGCCATCCACCTGGAGGATCTCGTCCAGGTTCTCGACCCCTTTCAGGCTCTCGACCTGAACCAGCACGCAAATCTGCGCATCCGCCGTGGACATGTAGTCGGGAATGCTGCCGAACCGGCCCGACCGCGCAGCCGCCGCGCCGACGCCGCGGATCCCCGCGCGCGGGAACCGGCAGGCTTTGACCATGGCCTCGGCGTCCTCGGCGGTCTCCACCATAGGCACCAGCAGGGTCTGCGCCCCCGCATCCAGCATCTGTTTCATCAGCCAATCGACGCCCGATGGCACCCGCACCAGGCTGGAGGAAGGGCTGGATTCCAGCGCCAGCAACTGGTCGCGGATCGAGCGCAGGTCATTTGGCGCATGCTCCCCGTCTATGAGCAGCCAGTCGAACCCGGCGGTGCCCATGATCTCGGCCGTCGGCCCCTCGCCCAGACTCAGCCAGCAGCCGATCAGGGTCTCCCCGGCCAGAAGTCTCTGTTTGAATAGGTTGACCGGTGCGGGCATCGGGAATCCTCCTTGTCTATCGCGGCAAGTCGTGCGCGATCTCTTTCAGAACGTCCAGTGTCATCATCACGTCCGCTTCGGTTGTCTCGAAGGCGCCGGCCTGAAACCGGATCACCACCTGGCCGTCGACGCGGGTCTGGGTCAGATACACCCGGCCATCGTCGTTGATGGCGTTGACCAGTTCAAGGTTCAGCGCGTCAAGATCCGCGACGCCGTCCGGCGCATAGCGGAAGGAGAAAAGAGACCACATCGGCGCGGTGACGATCTCGAACCCCGGCGTCTTTGCCAGCTGGTCATGCAGCGCCACCGACCAGCGCACGTGATTGCGCAGAACCTCGCGCAACCCGTCCAGCCCATAGCTGCGGATCAGGAACCACAGCTTCAATGCCCGGAACCGGCGGCCCAGCGGCACCGACCATTCCGAATAGTTGATGATGCCGTCCTGTCCGTGGGTTTTCAGATATTCCGGCCGGATGGCCAGCGTACGCACAAGATCGTCGGGATTTCGCAGGAAATGCGCCGAGCAATCGAAATTGGCGCCCAGCCACTTGTGCGGGTTGAAGACGATGGAATCGGCCGCCTCGACGCCCGCCCACATGGACCGGAACTCAGGACAGATCATCGCGGCACCGGACCAGGCGGCATCAACATGGGTGAACAGGTTTTCTGACCGCGCGACCTCCATGATCTCGGCCACCGGGTCGGTGGCGCCCACACCCGTTGCGCCGACACACAAGATAATGCCCGCCGGCTGCAGGCCCGCGGCACGATCCGCGGAGATCTGATCGCGCAGCGCCTGGGCATCCATGCCGCGCTGCGGGCCCTTGATGGGCACGCGCACCAGGTTGTCGCCCCCGATCCCGGCGATCCAGATCGCCCGATCCACCGAGGTATGCACTTCTGCGGAGCAGTAGAGGCGCAGCACCGGTTGCCCGAAAAGACCCTTGGCATTGCCGGTAAATGACAGCGCCTTTTCCCGCATGGTCAGCACAGCGGCCAGGGTTGCCGTCGAAGCGCTATCCTGGATCACGCCGGAAAACCCGTCTGGCAGGCCGATGGCCTGGCGCAACCAGTCCATCACACGGGTTTCCATCTCTGTTCCGGCGGGAGACGCCTGCCAGAGCAGGCAATTGGGCGCGATGGCCGAAACCAGGAATTCGGCCAGAACCGAAGGGGCGGCCGCATTGGAGTTGAAATAGGCGAAAAAGCGCGGGTGTTGCCAATGCGTGATCCCGGGCATCACGATGCGCTCGAAATCCTCGAAGATCTGTTCCATAGGCTCAGAGGTTTCGGGCGGCGCTACCGGAAGGGCCTCGAGTATCTCGCCGGGCCGCGTCTGCGCGCGCACCGGATGATCGCCCACGGTTTCACGATAATTCTGTGTCCAATCTGCGATGCGATGTGCCCAAACGCCGTATTCCGACCACTTCATGCCCGGTGTCCTTCCCCCTGATGCCGCGACCGGCACGTGACAATCCGGCACCGATCCTGTCCTGCCCTTCCGCGCGGAACGAGATCCGCGCCAGCCGGTCCAACGTCTCTTGTCACGTTGCATCGCAAAAGGGAATTGGATGCAAACGCAGATCCGCCATTGCGCCGCCTTCGCGGTCCTTGCAAGACTGGCTTATGACGCATCCAAACATACCGACGTCGCGCTCGTTGCCCATTGTTCTGTTGCGCGCCCGTGAACGGGTCATGGGCCCTATTCGAACCATGCTTTCGGATGTCGGCGTGACCGAACAGCAGTGGCGGGTGCTCAGGGTTCTTGACGAATTCGGGCCCTCTGATCCCACGCGGATCGCCGATGCGTCGTCGCTGTTGCTGCCGAGCCTGACGCGGATCCTGCAAAAGCTGGAGACCAAAGGGCTGATCGCGCGCAGTGTCGATGCCAAGGACCGGCGCCGCCAGATCGTCAAGATCACCCAGGACGGCCAGTGCCTGATTGCTGAAAACCGCGAGACAGCGGTTGCGCTTACAAAGGCGGTGCAGGATCGGCTGGGACCAGAGAAATACAACCAATTGCTTGACTTGCTCAATGAGCTCAGCACCTTGGATCTGACTACCAAATCTTAAGAAATTGGGTCGCAAACGATTATGAACGCAGCAGCACCGGGTCGAACCTGCATTTCATTTGGGCAAATGCAGGTTCCGTCGCCCACGATGTTTCCGGCTTTTGTAATTGCCTTTCTTGCTGCTACGGTCGGCTCATGACTGAAGACGCGCCGTTTTTCGATGAGATGTATGGGTTCGGGGACGCGCCGCGCGCGCCTTACGGGGCCTACAGCGCCTGGTTCAGCCAGGAAGACGTGGCCCGCCTGCGCAAGAAAAGCGAACAGGCCGAGGCCTGGTTTCGCCTGACGGGCATCACGTTCAACGTCTACGGGGTGGAAGAGGCAACCGAACGCCTCATCCCCTTTGATCTGGTGCCGCGCATCCTGACGAGCCGCGAATGGGCCACGTTGGAAAAGGGCATCGAACAGCGCGTGCGGGCGATCAATTCGTTCCTGCACGACATCTATCACCGCCAGGAGATCCTGCGCGCCGGGCGCATTCCGGTAGAGATGGTGGCGCAGAACGAAGCCTTCCTGCCACAGATGATCGGCGTTGCGCCGCCAGGCAACATCTATACCCACATCACCGGCACCGATCTGGTGCGTACGGGCGAGGATGAGTTCTACGTTCTGGAGGACAATGCGCGCACGCCGTCCGGCGTCTCCTATATGCTGGAGAACCGCGAGACGATGCTGCACATGTTCCCCGAGCTGTTCAGCCAGATCAATGTACGTGGCGTCAGCGACTACCCGCGTTCGCTGCGCCGGTCGCTGAGTGCCTGTCGGCCCTCGATCTGTGACGGCGCTCCGACGCTGGCTGTCCTGACACCGGGCATCCACAACTCGGCCTATTACGAACATGCCTTTCTCGCCGATCAGATGGGCGTGGAGCTGGTCGAGGGGCACGACCTGCGGGTTGTCGACGGCCGCGTGGCCATGCGGACAACCCGGGGATACCAGCCCATCGATGTGCTGTATCGCCGGGTCGACGATGATTTCCTCGATCCGATGACGTTCAATCCCGGGTCTGTCCTGGGTATTCCGG
>JBCDEC010000008.1:0-36891 GCA_039179965.1 Pseudomonadota bacterium | reverse complement strand
GTTGCAACCAAGTAGAAATGTCACCCGGCTTGCAAAGCAGAAGTGTCATCAAGGGGCGTGACGGAAGCAAGGCTTGGCAGCCCGGAGGTCTAAAATACCGCAGGGCTGAAAAGCCTTGCGGAACGATGTCTTTGAACATAGCGAACGGCATGTTTGAGAAGCAGTTACACCCAGATGTCGCGGAGTTCGTTCAGTGTCTGTTGCGGATAGAACGAATTCCAGCTGAGCATAGAGAAGAGTTTTGGCTATCGAAAATTGTGCGCGTCCGTGTGATGGCGGAAAACTCTGACGGTCGTTGTGTCGAGACTTTCCTGGACTTTTTCGGTGGAATGGGCAGCTTCAGTGACTTGGTGTTGAATGTGTCTCGCACAGCAGACGATATATCGTATCAAGAGAGAAAGAAGGCCTACCTGCTCGCTCAAAAGCTGAAGTGAAGCCATGTCAGTCTCGTGGAGCTATTCGGCAGCGTGCGCGGTCTTCCTTTTGGCCCGCGATCCTGATGTCCTGCCTTGCCGCCGTCCATTCGAATTATAGCCCATCTTCTCTGAGTTTGTACGTACCTTCGTTTTAGGCGGTGCGGATTCCTGCATCTCTTTGATGTGCTCTAGAACCGCGCCCAGGCGTTTGTTGTCGGTGATGGCTGAATGGGTTACGCGCTGATCCATGTCGAAGATTTTTTAGGGCAGGGAACGACCTTTGGAGCTCACCTCGAACCGGCCGTCGACAAAAGCGTATCCGCTCTTCCTCACATCGTTTTGCGAGGAGATAACACTTCTGAATTGTTCATGGGTGACATTATGGCTTTGCGTGTACAGTGCTTTATCTGGTAATCAGTATTATGTGTAATATTGAGCCTTGCGAGACCCCACCATACATGATGGTCGCGAAATGCAGTTTCGACATGCGGTATTGGCAGCCCAGGCGTTCCTTACTAACCTGACCACCAAGGCATCGGAGTCGCTGGGCGCGACTGTTCGTGGTGCCCAGGGAGGATCCGAATGCACTATACTTGCCGCGCGGGCCGCGTGCGTAGTGGTTTGTGCTCATGAGCGGTATGAGTTTCGAGGACGCGGTTGCACATCTGCTGGCCAACGAACCCGCCTTTGCGACCTCTACAGCCGACATCCGCGGGACATCCTACCGGGTTTTCGCCAATGCGCCTCGGACCTTGCGGGAGCTTCTGCAATCGGCCCGCAGCCGACATGACGACGGGCGCGCGGATTTTATTGTCTATGGCTCCGAACGCTGGAGCTTTGACGCCTATTGCGCCGATGTCTGTGCTGTGGCCGAGTCGTTGCGTGCGCGCGGGATCAAGCGTGGAGACCGCGTCGCCATCGCCATGCGCAACTATCCGGAACTGCTCATCCTTTTCCTGGCGATCGTCTCTGTCGGTGGCGTTGTGGTTTTTCTCAATGCCTGGTGGACAGAGCCGGAGCTTGAATATGCGCTCAGCGATAGCCAGCCCAAACTGATCTGCGCGGATGGCCCCCGGATGACCTGCATGTTGCCGTTGAAGGACAGGCTGGGGCTTAACCTGGTCGGCGTGCGGGATGGAGAAGCTCTCGGTCCTGAGGCGTTTTCAAAATTGAAATCAGATGGTTATGGTGCGTCGTGGCCGGATGTCGAGATCGACGCGGACGATGATTTTGGGATCATGTATTCCTCGGGCACCACGGGCCATCCAAAGGGCGTTGTGCTGACTCACCGCGGTGCGGTGAACGCTGTTCATTCGTTCATGATGTCGGGCGTCATCAATCGGCTGCGCAGTGGGGCCGACGCCGCGTCCAAGAGGATCGTTCTCGTGGTCACACCTTTGTTTCACGTCACTGCCACCCATCCGGTGTTTCTCACCGGGATGGCTGCGGGCGACCGGCTTGTGCTGATGCACAAGTGGGACACTGATGAGGCCCTGGAGTTGATCAAGACCGAAGGTGTGACGGCGCTCATCGGAGTTCCGACGCAATCAGCGGATCTTATGGAGGCTGCGAAGAGCAAGGGAGAACCCCTTGAAACCTTGTCATTTATTGTCGCCGGGGGTGCCAAACGACCGGCCGCCCAGGTCGGACAATTGGCGCAGGTCTTTCCAAAGGCCGCGGTCGCGACCGGCTGGGGCATGACGGAGACCAACGCGATCGGCATTACGATGTCCGGCGCGGAATACCTGTCTCGTCCCGACGCCTGCGGGCGGCTGGCGCCGCCGGTGCAGGATCTGCGGTTTCTCGACCCAGGTGGCCAGGATGTCCCACCAGGAACACTTGGCGAACTCACGGTCAAAAGCCCCTGTAACATGCGGTGCTATATCAACAAACCCGAAGCGACGGCGGAGGTCCTCGAAGACGGGTGGCTGCGCACGGGCGATCTGGGCTACATCGATGGCGAGGGCTTTGTCACCATCGTTGACCGCGCCAAGAACATCATAATCCGCGGCGGTGAAAACATTGCCTGTCTCGATGTGGAAAGCGCCTTGCACCAGCATGGCGATGTGCTGGAGGCCTGTGCCTTTCCTTTGCCGCATGCGCGCCTTGGCGAGATGGTCGGGGCGCTGGTGCAATTGCGCCCGGGGTCCGAGATCACCACGGACATGTTGCAGGCCTTTCTGGGCGATCACATCGCGCGGTTCAAGATCCCGGAGCGGATCTGGCTCCAGGCAGACCCCCTGCCCCGTGGCGCGACGGACAAGCTGGATCGACGCGGAATCCGGGCGCTGTGTACGGATCGCTTGACCCGGGAAGGAGCTGAGAATGCGGCACATGTTTGATTTGACCGGCAAGGTTGCGCTGTTAACCGGAGCCTCGAAAGGCATGGGGCTGGCCATGGCCACGGCTCTGGCCGATCACGGTGCATCCGTGGTGATCTCGGCCCGGACACAGGACGTGCTGGACAGCGCGGCGGCACAGATCAATTCGACCGTCGGGGCGCAGCGGGCCATCGGCGTAGCCGCCAACGTCGGCTATCAGGACCAGATTGCCACGCTGGTGGAGACCACCCGGTCGCGTGTCGGCCCGATCGACATTCTCGTCGGCAATGCCGGGGTCAACCCGTATTACGGCAAGATGTCCGGGGTGTCGGATGAGGCCTATGAAAAGACCATGCGGGTCAATGTGCAGTCCAACCTTTGGCTGGCCCAGGCCGTTGTGGCCGATATGGCCGCCAAGTCATCCGGAGCCATGATGTTCACGGCGTCCATCGGGGCGTTCAAACCTTCGGAAACGCTTGGAACCTACGGGATGTCAAAGCTGGCGCTGATTGGTCTGGTGCGCAATCTGGCCAAGGAGTTCGGGCCGGACGGCGTGCGGGTCAATGCGATCTGTCCGGGGCTGATCAAGACCGATTTTGCCCGCGCGCTTTGGGAGGATCCGGAAACCGAGGCACGGGTGAAGAAGGACATTCCGCTGCGCCGTCTCGGCGAGCCGGACGATTTGGCCGGACTGGCCGTCTATCTTGCATCGGATGCGGGACGATATATGACCGGGCAGGCTCTGACCGTCTGCGGCGGGTCGAGCATGTGGGCGTAAGCAAATGGATATAAAAGACAAGATCGTGGTCGTTACGGGTGCGGCCAGCGGGATCGGCAAGGCCCTGGCTGAGCGCTGCGCCGCACATGGCGCACGCCATGTGGTCTGCGCCGATCTGAACGGGTCGGGCGCGGCCGATGTCGCGCAGCGCGTGAACGGGACCGGGTTTGAGGTCAATGTGGCCCGCGAGGTCGAGATCTCGGGCATGATCGACACGGTGGAAGGTGCGATCGGGCCGATCGATCTGTTCTGTTCGAATGCCGGCATTCTGGTGGCCGGCGGCGTGGAGGTTCCGGACGAAGACTGGCAGCGGATCTGGGAGGTCAATGTGATGTCCCATGTCTGGGCAGCGCGGGCTCTTGTGCCGCGGATGCGCGCGCGGGGCGGCGGGTACTTTCTGAACACGGCTTCTGCGGCGGGGCTTTTGAACCAGGTCGGGGCCGCGCCATACGGGGTGACAAAACACGCTGCCGTCGGCTTTGCCGAGTGGCTCTCGCTGACCCATGGCGATGACGGAATCGGGGTCAGCGTGTTGTGTCCGCAGGCGGTGCGGACCGAGATGACGGTGGGCCATGAAGATGGTGTTGCCGCGCTGGACGGGATGCTGGAGCCCGAACCCGTGGCCGAGGCCTGTATCCAGGCCATCCGCGACGAGGTCTTTCTTGTTCTTCCGCACCCCGAGGTGCTGGGATACATGCGCCACAAGAGCGAGAACTACGACCGCTGGCTTGGCGGGATGCGGAAGCTGAACCGGATGTATGGGGACAAACTCTGAGATTCGCGCGGGTGGCACCGTTCCGCCGGGGTATTTGAAAAAAGAAAGAAGCCGCAGGGTCGGGAGCGGGACCCGGCCGCCCGCGGTGTCGGGGCGGGATAGCGTCAGCGGCGTGGTGTGATCGGGCGGATGAGGCCCTCTTGTGCGGTGCTGGCCACCAGTTGACCGTCTTGTGTGTAGATGGTGCCCCGGTTGAAGCCGCGCCCGCCGTGAGACTGCGGGCTGTCCATGGCGTAGAGATGCCAGTTCTCGAACGCGATGGGCGCATGAAACCACATGGCGTGATCGAGGCTGGCGGTCATCACATGCGGCTGGAACCAGGTCAGCCCGTGCGGCCGCAGGGCCGAGCCCAAAAGGTGCATGTCGGAGGCATAGGCCAGAAGGCAATGCTGCATGACCGGCGTGGCGCCGGCCGCGCCCTGCAGGCGAAACCAGATCTGATTGCGGTCATCGGCCGGGCTGGGCTCGAAGAAGTCGAGCGGGTCAACCTCGCAGATTTCGATCGGGCGCAGCCGGAGAAAGGCATCGCGCAAGGCCGTTGGCACCCGGTCGGCGGCGTTGGCGCGCCGGGTCTGAAGGGGGGTCAGGTCCTGGGGTGCCGGCACCTCGGGCATCGGGTGCTGATGCGACCAGCCCTCCTCCTCAACATGGAAGGAGGCGGAAAGGTTCAGGATCTGGCGGCCGTGCTGAATGGCCACAACCCGGCGGGTGGTGAAGCTGCCACCGTCGCGTGCGCGGTCGACCTGGTAGATCACCGGGATTGTGGGATCTCCGGGCCGGATGAAATAGGCGTGCAGCGAGTGGCAGAGCCGGTCTTCGACCGTGCGATAGGCCGCCATCAGCGCCTGCGCGATCACCTGCCCGCCAAAAATCCGTTTCGCGGTTTCGCCGCCCCCGCCCATGCCGCGGAAGAGATCGACCTCAAGCTGTTCCAGATCCAGAAGCGACAGCAGTTGTTGATGCGATTTGTCCATCAGGCGGTGCCTTTTGCGCGGCGCGCGGCATAGGCCACGAAGGCGTCAAAGGACGCCGGATTGGCCATCGAGTCGCGATTGACCACGGCCTCGGGATCGCCGCCCAGAAGCAGCTTCTTGACGGGCACTTCAAGCTTTTTGCCGGACAGGGTGCGCGGCACCTCGGCGATGACATGGATCTCGTTGGGCAGGAACCTGGGTGAGACGTGATCGCGGATCGCCGCGTGGATGCGCTCACTCAGAGCCTGGGACAGGTCAGCCCCGTCGGCCAGCACGACAAACAGGGGCATGAAGCTGTCCCTGCCGAGAAACTCAAGGTCAACGACGAGGCTGTCGAGAATTTCGGGCAGGCTCTCAACGGCTTCGTAGATCTCGGACGAGCCCAGACGCAGGCCCTTGCGATTGATCGTGGCATCCGAGCGGCCATAGATTATCGCGCCGCCATCTTCGGTGATCTCGATCCAGTCACCATGGCGCCAGATCCCGAGGTAGGTGTCGAAATAGCTCTCATGCAACCGCGTGCCGTCGTCCGCCCAGAAGTAGAGCGGCATGGAGGGCAGTGGCTCGGTGCAGACAAGCTCGCCCACCTGGCCGATCAGATCGTTGCCCGCTTCGTCATAGCTGCGCACGGCATTGCCCAGAAAGCGGCTTTGCATTTCCCCGGCCCGTACCGGCAGCAAAGGATTTCCGCCCACGAACGCGCCGCAGAAATCTGTGCCACCCGAAATCGGCTGCAACCACAGATCCGCGCCCACGTGGGAATAGATCCAGTCATAGCCATCCGCCGAGAGCGGCGGTCCGGTGGAGCCGACAGAGCGCAACGCGGAGAGGTCCAGCGCCTCGGACGGGCGGATCCGGGCCTTCAGGCAGGCCTCAAAAAAAGCAGCCCCCGCGCCGAGGAACGACAGTTTCTCCTCCGCCGCAAAGCGCCAGAAGGCGAGCAGATCGGGATGGTTTGGTGCGGCGTCAAACGCACAGATCGTCACCCCCTGCCCCAGCATCTGGGCCTGCAGGTTCCACATGACCCAGCCCGATGACGTCATCCAGCAAAACCGGTCGCCCTGGCCCTGATTCTGGTGGAGCGCCTGTTTCATGCCTTCCAGCAGGACGCCGCCATGGCCGTGAACGATAGGCTTTGGCGTGCCGGTGGTGCCGGAGGAATAGACCACCCAGAGCGGATGATCGAAAGGCACGGGCAGCGGGTCAAAGCTATGGCCCTGACCCAGCATCGTGGTCCAGAGCCGGACGCCTTCGGGCGGTGGTCCGGCCACCGGTTGCCAGATGACATGCGCAACGCTGGGCAGGCCTGCGCGGATCTGGCTCAGAACCTCTCTCCGGTCCACCGGCTTGCCGGCATGGGTATAGCCGTCCTGCGCGATGAGCACCTTGGGTTCGATCTGGCGGAAGCGGTCGATGATGGCCACGTGACCCATATCCGGTGCACAGAGCGACCAGATCGCGCCAATGGACACCGTGGCCAGCATGGCGATCATGGCCACTTCGGTGTTCGGCAGAACCGCCACGACACGATCCCCCGGTCCCACGCCCAGGGCGCGCAGTTCTCCCGCGACGCTGGCCACGCTCTGGCGCAAATCCGCGAAACTGAGCACCTGGCGCGGAAAGGTTTCAGAATGAACCACCAGCGCGTCGCGGTCTGGCTGCGTCTCGGCAAAGCGCAGCATTTGGTCGCCATAATTGAGCGTGGCGCCGGGAAACCAGGTTGCGCCCGGCATTTTGCGCTCGGGAAGGATCTCGGTGTAAGGCGTGGCGGCGCGCACGTCGAAAAACGCCCAGATCGCGGCCCAGAAGTCTTCGATCTCGTCCGTGCTCCAGCGCCAGAGCGCCTGGTAGTCGTCAAATCGCAACCCCCGGCTGTCTTCGAGAAAGCGGATGAAGGCGGTCATCTTGCTGGCGGAGATCTGCTCTGGTGTCGGAGTCCACAGAATGGGGTTCGAGGTCATGCGGTCATCGCTCCGTGAACGAGCGCCTTCATTTCCGATCGTGAGGGATATGAACTCGAGGGCGCCAGTTGTGTGAAGAATACAACCGAGAGCCGATTGACGCGATCGACCCAGAAATAGGTCGACGCCATGCCACCCCAGCCAAAATCACCGACCGACCCGGGGATGCCGACGCGCCCGGGTTCGCGCACCACGGCGCCACCAATGCCAAAACCGGTGCCAAACATCGGCTGTTCGGCGAAGCTTGTCGGGCCCATGTCGGCGATGTCGCCGGCCAGATGATTGCGCATCATGAAATCCAGCGTTTTTGGCGACAGCAAGCGCCCGTACGCGCCCGCGCCGCCGCTGCGCAGCATCTCGGCAAAGCGCATGTAGTCGTCAATCGTGCCCAAGAGACCACCGCCGCCCGAATAGCACTGGGTGGTGTGATAGGCAGACCCCTCCGGCGCATCCGAAAGGTTGAGTGTCTCTCCCCCCTGCACCGGTGCATCAACCGACATCGGGTCGCCTTCAAGCGGCGTGTAAAGTGCTGCGAACCGGTCGCCTGTGCCCGGGGCGACGCGAAACGCCGTGTCGCTCATGCCAAGCGGCGCAAAGATCTGCTGGGTGAAAAATTCATCGAGGCTTTGGCCGGAGGCCACCTCGATCACCCGGCCCAGAACGTCGATCCCAACAGAGTATTCCCAGCGCGATCCGGGCGTGAAGACCAGCGGAAGTTCGGCCAGTTGGTTGGAAACGGTTTCGATGTCCCGTGCATCCGGTCCGAAATCGAGTTTCTGCTCGCCCATGGCCTCGCAGACGAGGCCTGCGTTGAACGAATAGGACAGACCGGAGGTATGGGTCAGGAGCTGATGGATGCTCGGCGTGCGCGTCTTGGCCACCTGATCCAGCCGCTCTGCACCGGGCAACAGCGCCTGCATCTGCGAGAAGGCGGGAATGAACTCCGAGACCGGCGTTTCAAGTGGAAACAGCCCGCGTTCGATCAACATCATCACAGCCACCGAGGTGACGGGTTTGGTCATCGAGTAGATCCGCGCCACTGTGTCGCGTTCAAACGGAAGGTCTGCTTGGATGTTGCGCTGCCCGCAGGTGTGGGCATAGACCTCCTGTCCATCGCGCGCGATCAGGATGGAGGCGCCGGGATAGCGGCGACGGTCGATATAGCTTTCCATCCATGCGGCGATCCGGCTCAGCCGGTCCGGATCAAACCCCAACGTGCGCGGATCTGCGATGTCCATTGGCTCCGGATCTCCCTGACGCTTCACGTGTCAATGTGCGCGTGAATAGTTTGGATTGTCGAGACGTTACGGCGTCTTTGACAGGATTTCGAACAGCGCGATAGTCTCGCGGCAGGCACCGCCCGGCCCGGGCGCGTGGTAGGGAGAGAAACGTGAAGTTACATTATGCGCCAAACAGCCGCGCGATGCGGGCAGCCTGGGTTTTGGAAGAACTTGGACTGACCTACGAGCTTGCGCGATATGAGGTGGGCAGTCCCGATCTGCGCACTCCGGCCTATCGCGAAACACATCCCGACGGTCGGGTGCCGGTGCTGGAAGATGGCGATCTTGTGCTCTTTGAATCCGGGGCAATCGTTCAATACCTGCTTGCCCGCTATGGCGAGGGCCGGCTGCACCCTGCAGTCGAGAGCGCCGCGTTCGGCCCCTATCTGCAATGGTTTCACTATTGCGAAGGCATGATCATGCCTCCGATCAACCAGATCGTTGTCGAGACCCGGCTGTTGCCCGAAGACCGCCGCAGCGAGGTGCATGCGAAGCGGGCCACCAAGCTTCTGGGCAAGATGCTCGGTACGCTTGAGGCGCATATGGTGGGGCGTGACTATCTGGCCGGTACGTTTTCGGCCGCTGATATCATGACCGGGCATGCGGTGGTGATGGCGCGCCGCTTTCGTCTGGAGATGGACCAGATGCCCAACCTGCGGGCCTATGCGGACCGCCTGGAAGCGCGCCCGGCGTTTCAGGCGGTGGATGCGTTGTAGTGGATGTGACGCGGGGCTTTGGTAGGGGGTTTGCGAGGGATTTACCGGGGATTTACGGGGGGTCTGCAGGGAGCCCGATTTTGAGGGGGGCTTTGCCCCCCGGGCGTCCTGCGGACGCCTCCCCCCGAGTATTTGACCAAGAAGAAGATGGGGCGGATGCGCATTTGATCGGGGTCGGGCGCAGGGCAGTCGACCGTCAGACTTCCAGCCATTCCTTGCGGACGTCTTCGCGGGATTTGAGCTCGGCGGGCGTGCCTTCGAAGACCACCTGACCATGGCCCATGACATAGACCCGGTGCGCGATGTCGAGGGCAATGGCGAGCTTTTGTTCGACCAGAAGCGTAGCGATGCCGCGATTGGCGATTTCCTTGAGCAGTTCGGCGACGCGTTGCACCATTTGCGGTGAGAGGCCTTCGGTCGGCTCATCGATCATCACAAGGTCAGGATCGCCCATTAGCGTGCGGCACATGGTGAGCATTTGCTGTTCGCCGCCGGACAGGACCGATGCCTCGACATCCGCGCGGTTGGCCAGGTTGGAAAACATGTCGAACATGTCCTGCATCGACCAGCGCCCGGCGCCGTCTTTCTGGCCGGGTTTGAGACCAAGGTTCAGGTTTTGCCGCGTCGTCAGACCCGGAAAGATGTCCCGGTTTTCCGGCACATAGCCGATGCCGAGATTGGCGATCTCATAGGCTTTCCGGCCGGCGATGTCCTTGCCTTTGAAGCGGACCGTTCCTTCGGGTTCGACCTCGCCCATGATCGCCTTGCAGGTGGTCGAGCGCCCGACCCCGTTGCGCCCCAGCAGCGCGACGATCTCGCCTTCCCGGATCGTCATGTTCACACCCTGCAGGATGTGGGATTTTCCGTAGTATGCATGCATGTCGATGACGTCGAGCATCAGTGTTCGGCCTCCAAAGCTGCGCCGAGGTAGGCCTCCTGCACGCGCGGGTTGGCGCGCACCTGCTCGGGCGCGCCGGTGGCGATGATCTCGCCATAGACCAGAACAGAGATCCGGTCGGCCAGGCCAAAGACCACGCCCATGTCATGTTCGACCATCACCAGTGTCTTGCCCTCGGTGACCTCGCGGATGAGGTTGACGATGTAATCGGTCTCCGAATGGCTCATGCCCGCGGTGGGTTCGTCGAGCATGATGACATCGGCGCCGCCGGCGATGGTGATGCCAATCTCCAACGCGCGCTGTTCGGCATATGACAACAGCCCCGCAGGCAGGTCGCGGCGGCGCTGCAGGTTGATCTGCGCCAGGATCTCTTCGGCGCCTTCGTTCAGCGCCCGGCTGCGGGCCACCATGTTCCAGAACGAATACCGGTAGCCCATCGACCACAGGAGCGAACAGCGCACGTTCTCAAACACCGTCATCTTGGGGAAGATGTTGGTGATCTGGAACGACCGCGACAGGCCCATGCGGTTGATCTCGTAAGGCGCCTTTCCCGCGAGGTCCTGGCCATGCAGCGCGATGACCCCGGCGGTTTGCGGAAACCGCCCGGTGATCAGGTTGAACAGCGTGGATTTGCCTGCGCCATTGGGGCCGATGACGGCGTGGCGTTCGCCGGGTGCAATCTGCAGATCGACGCCGCGAATGATCTCGGCCTGCCCGAAGCTCTTGCGCAGATTGGTGATTTCCAAAGCCGCTGGGGTCATGTCTGGCCTCTGTCGTCGGTATTGGCCTCATGCCAGGCTTCCACCAGCTCTGGCGCGCCGCGGCGGGCCAGAAGGAAACCGCCCACGGCCAGGCCGCCGAAGATCACCCAGGGCAACGGATTGAAATGCGAGAAGGTGATCCAGTAGACCGTCATCTGATCGTCGCCCAAAGCCGCGTGGCGGGCATGGAACAGGATCTCGATGAATCCCGCGCTGGCGAGGACAGACACCAGGGCCGGGACCAGAACCATGATGTAGGGGCGGACCAGAGGCCGCCATTTGCCCAGTATGATCGGCGGCATATGCATCATGATCACGCCGGCCAGTCCGCCGGGGAAGAACATCACCGTGGCCACAAAGAGCGCACCCACATAGAGCGCCCAGAGCTCGGTTTCCAGCGACAGCACGGTCTGCAGCAATGTAAAGACGATAGCGCCGATGATCGGGCCGAAGAAGAACCCGACGCCGCCCAGGAAGGTCACCAGAAGGATGGATCCGGAGGTGGCGAGGTTGAGGTTTTCCTCGGTCAGGATCTCGTAGTTCACCGCAAAGAGCCCGCCTGCAATGCCCGCAAAAAAGCCAGCCGCGACGAAGGAATAAAAACGCACCCAACGGGCGGAGTAGCCCAGAAACTCGGCGCGTTCGGGATTGTCGCGCACCGCATTTGCCATGCGTCCGACCGGGGTGCGCGAAAAGAGGTACATCAGGAGGGCCGAGATCACAAGCCAGAAGACGATCAGGTAATAGACCTCGATCTGCTGGAGAAACTCGACGCCAAAGAACGGCAGACCATAGGTGCGGTCGCTGCTCACCCCCTCTTCGCCGCCAAAGAAGGCCACGATGATCACCGAACAGGCGGCGATCAGCTCGCCCACGCCCAGCGAGATCATCGCAAAGACCGTGCCGGCACGCCGCGTCGAAAAACTGCCGACGATCAGCGCCAGGCCCATGCCGAACATGCCACCGAAGATCGGCAGCAACGGCAGTGGGATCATGCCAAAGAACGCGTCCATATTCATGATGTGCACGCAGAAAAAGCCACCGACGCCCATATAGACCGCGTGGCCGAAACTCAGCATACCGCCCTGCCCCAGCAGCATATTGTAGCTCAGCGCAAAGATGATGGTGATCGCCATCTGGTTCATGATGGTGATGGCCGAGTTTGACTGGAAAATGAACGGCATCACCAGAAGGAAAGCCGTCGCGATCAGCCAGGGCATCGCTTTTGCAACCGTCACGCCGCTGTCGTCAAAGGCGGCAGAGCGGGGTTTCTGCGAGGTCTCGGTCATGCGTCACGCTTCCCGAAGAGCCCGTAGGGTCGGAAGATGAGGATCAGGACCATCAGCAGATAGGGCAGGATATCCGCAATCTGGGGCGAGGTGAGCGTCCAGAGGTCGCGCCAGGTGCTGTCCCAGATCGGGTCGGGTTTGGAAAAACCCAGACCGGTGAGGATGTCTTCCATGCGCACGTTGTAGGCCTTGGCGAAGGTGGTCATCCAGCCGATGATGAGCGACGCCAGAAGCGCCCCGCCAAGCGAGCCCAGTCCACCGATGACGATCGTCACAAAGACGATGGATCCCAGGACCACGGCCATGCCGGGGAAGGTTGACAACACAGGGCCGGCGATCACCCCCGCAACACCGGCAAGCGCGGTGCCGACGCCGAACACGCCCATGAAGACCAGTGGTACGTTGTGACCCAGGGACTCGACGGTTTTGGGATAGCTCAGCGCCGCCTGAATGATCATGCCGACGCGGGTCTTGGTGAGGATGTAAAGAAGGCCTGCAAAGATCGCCAATGACAGGAAGATCATGAAGACCTTGTAAAGCGGGATCGTATTGCCCGCGATGGCGAAAGCCGAACCCTCCAGGATCGCGGGGATCTCATAGGGCATGGAATCCTTGCCCCAGAAGAACTGCACGACTTCCTCGATCAGCAGGGCCAGTCCAAATGTAAAGATCAGCTCGGGCACGTGGCCGTATTGATGGACCCGCCGCAGCCCGTAGCGTTCAATGCCTGCGCCCAGAACGCCCACGATCAGCGGCGCCAGCAAAAGGCCCATCCAGAAGCCCATGAAGAGGCTGATCTGAAAGGCGAAATAGGCGCCCAGCATGTAAAAACTGGCATGGGCAAAATTCAACACGCCCATCATCGAAAAGATCAACGTCAAACCGGCAGACAACATGAAGAGCAAAAGCCCGGTCACCAGCCCATCGATCAGGTTCACCAAAATGAGGTCCATGCCCCATCACCCCCGTCTGCGATTGTTCCTGAGTCTGTCCTGCCTGAAGGCGCCCCCCGACCATGTCGGAGGGCGCATGGTCGCCACCGGTGTTACGGGCGACGCATGTTGCAGGTGGTCGGGCTGTCCATTGCGGCGTTCTGAACGGTGCTTTCGACCAGCAGACCATAGCCTGAATTGTCATAGTCGAAGGTCATATTGTCGTCCGTATGCGCATGGATATGCACGTCCTGGATCAGCTGGTGATCCTGTGGGCGCATGTAGACAGTGCCGCCCCAGAGGTTTTCATGCTCCATGCCCTCAAGCGCGTTTGCCACAGCCACCACATCCGTGGCGGTTCCGGCTTCGTTGATGGCCTTTGCGAGCATTTCGATCACGTTGGTGATGCGTGCCTGGCTGATGTTGCCATCCGGGTATTTGGCCTTGAACGCCTCGTAGTAGGCCGCTGCGCGATCGCTGACCGGCGGGTTGATCTGGGCTTCGGCCACCAGACGCAGCTTGCCCTTGCCGGCTTCGCCAAAGGCGGCCGTGATGCCATCGGCCGCAGCATAGTAGGTGTAGATCGGGCCCGTGTAGCCGTTCTCGATCACCGACTTGCCGAGGTTGATCATGTCCGCGCCCCAGTTGCCGGTGATCACCGCATCCGCTTCGGTGGCGACGATCTTGCGCGAGTAAGGGGTGAAGTCCTTCACCTTGCCGATCGGGTGCAGCTCATTGCCGACGATTTCGATGTCCGGGCGTTTTTCTCCCAGATACTTCACTGCTGCGGCTGCGACGGCTTTGCCGAAGCTATAGTCCTGGCCGATGATATAGACCTTTCCGATGGAGTCGTCTCCGGCGATCACATCGGTCAGAGCGTCCATCTTGATGTCGGCATTGGCGTCAAACCGGAAGTGCCAGAAGTTGCACTTGTCGTTGGTCAGCGCCGGGTCCACCGCGGAATAGTTAAGGAACAACACACGGTTGTCCGGGTTCCGGCGGTTGTGC
Organism: Pseudomonadota bacterium; assembly: GCA_039179965.1. Classification (GTDB taxonomy): domain Bacteria; phylum Pseudomonadota; class Alphaproteobacteria; order Rhodobacterales; family Rhodobacteraceae; genus Marinibacterium. The sequence continues at coordinate 22,782 of JBCDEC010000008.1, read as the reverse complement.
TTGTCGATCGCATCGGTCAAGGCATTGGCCACGCCCGAGCTGTTGCCCTGCGCGATGTAGCGGATGCCCTGGTCGATGGCGACCTGCAGCTGGATCAGCGATTCCTTGGGACTGATTTTGTTGTCGAAGCCGACAATTTCAAACATCTGTCCATCAAGCACACCGCCCTTTTCGTTGACCAGCGCATCTGCAGCGAACTCATACTGGTGCAGCCCGTTGGTGCCGGTGCCGGCGAACGGCCCTGACAGCGGGTCAATGAAAGCGATCTTCACATTTTCGGCTGTGGCCGAGCCGGCTGCCAACAGGGCAGCAAGGACGGCCCCAAGGCCGAACCGAGTGGTCTTGCGCATAAATTTTCCTCCCATGGATGCCGCGGCGCAATATTATTCTGAGCGCTCAGACATGAGTTGAGCCTTGCACAACCTCCCGCAAAGTCAAGAGTTCCGCACAGCGAAAACGCGTACCGTTACGGAAGCAGATGCCGGGCCACCCGAAGGCGGGGGCACTAGCCTCTCTGAAGGGCGGCAAGACCGCCTTGGGCAAAGCGCGGAACGTATTGGCCCAAGGTCATCGCACGCTCCGGATTGGACGCATTTCCATCCAGAGCCCGTTTCAGAACCCCTTGCACGATCGCTCCCATACGAAAAAAGCAAAACGCCAGATAGAAGCCGAAATTCTCGATCCCCGGAAGGTTGCGGCGTTTGCAGTACATCTCGATGAAGGCGTCATCCGAGGGCAGACCAAGCGCGGCCCGGTCGATGCCGGCAAGCCCCCGTCCCTCGCTGCCCGCGGGCATTTGCCATTGCATGATCACGGCGGCCAGATCCGCATAGGGGTGGCCGATGGTTGACAGTTCCCAATCCAGCACCGCGCGACACAGCGGTTCTTTGGCGTCAAAGATCATGTTATCGATACGATAGTCGCCATGCACCAGCCCGCGCTGGCCATCGTCTGCCGGCATGGCCGCCGTCAGTCCTTCGATCAAAGCGTTCATCGCCGGAATGTCCACAGTTTCAGAGGCGCGGTATTGCTTGGTCCAGCGTCCGATCTGGCGTTCGTAGTAGTTCCCCGGCGGTCCGAAGTCCGACAGCCCCACCGCGTCCACATCCACATCATGGAGCGCGGCAATCACGCGGTTCATATCCGCCACCACCGCCATGCGGGTCTCATTGCTCTCCCCGGTCATCACCGGGTCGTAGAAATTCCGCCCCGGCACGAAATCCATCACGTAGAAGGCCGAGCCGATGACATCGTCATCCTCACACAAAAGGTGCATGCGCGAGACCGGAACGTCGCTTCCGGCCAGAGCTTTTTGCACGCGAAACTCGCGGTCCACCGCATGGGCGGACTTCAACAGCACGCCGGGCGGTTTGCGCCGCAGCACGTAATCGCGCGTCGGCGTCTTCAGGCGAAACGTCGGATTTGATTGTCCGGTCTGGAACTTTTCGGCGGTTATCGGTCCGGCAAAGCCGGGCAGATGTGCGGTCAGATAGCGGGCGACAGCCTCGGTATCGAGTGTCTGCGTGTCCTGGGTCATCGCGCGCCTCCTTTTAGCTGTAGGTCAGATTGCTCGCTTGCTCTGCCGGAAAGAAATGCGGCGTGGCGTTGAACTCATTGAGGAAAAACCGGCCGGTGTCCGAATAGATGAACCGCGTGATCGAGGTGTTCTTCATTTGCAGGTTCAGGGCAATCATGGTCTCGTCGGGGGCCTCAAGGGCCTTGGCCACCAATTGGCCGATGACGCCGCCGGAACTGATGGCGACCACGGTTTTGGCGCCCGGTCGTGTCGCCTGCTGGCGGGCGGCTTCAACCCGCGCGGTGAACTCGGCCCAGCTTTCACGCGCCGCACCCAGCCCGCCTGCCTGCCAAATCCGCAGGGTTTCGCGCAGGGTGCGGAAATGGGTGCGCCGGTCGGCCAGAACCTCCTCCGGGACATCTCCGTCAAACCGCGTGTGCAGCAAATCGTGAAAGTCGTATTCGTCAAACCCCGCATGCGCTTCGACCGGCCCGTCAAAGCCCATAAGCGACAGCGTGTCCCTCTGGCGTGTCAGCGTGCCCGTGATCAGCCGGTCCGGCACGATCCCGGCGGCTTTCAACGTCGCGCCAACCTGGCGCGACTGCGCCTCGCCGAGGGCGGACAGCTTGTCATAGCCGCCCGCCTGCGCGCTGCCGAAACTGGCCTGCGCATGACGCAACACGAAGAGATCGGCCATTTCAGCCTCCGGAAAACTCCGCCGCCAGCCGCGCCCCTGCCGAGCGGTACTCCGCGTCCAAACGATCCACGAGTTCGCCCGCGCCGGTCACTGCCGTGACATCACCGACGCCCTGCCCTGCACCCCAGATCGTCTTCCAGGCTTTGGGCTTGCTGGAGCCTTCCGCGAAGTTCATCGAAGAGGCATCGGCCGAGGGCAGGTTGTTCGGGTCAAGCCCGGCGTTTTCCACCGACCCCTTCAGGTAGTTGCCATGCACGCCCGTGAAGAGTGAGGAGTAAACGATGTCTTCGGCGCTGCTGTCGACGATCATCTGCTTGTAGCCATCATCGGCATTGGCCTCGGTGGTGGCGATAAAGGGGGAACCGGCATAGGCGAAATCAGCGCCGATGGCGCGGGCCGACAGGATGGCCTCGCCGCTGGCAATCGCGCCCGACAGCAGCAATGGCCCGTCAAACCACGTGCGGATTTCGCGGATCAGCGCGAAGGGGGATTGCATGCCGGCATGCCCGCCCGCCCCCGCTGCCACGGCGATAAGCCCGTCCGCGCCCTTGTCGATGGCCTTGTGCGCGAAGGTGTTGTTGATGATGTCATGCAATGTGATGCCGCCGCAGGAATGGGCGGCCTCATTGACCTCGACACGTGCACCCAGCGAGGTGATCCAGATCGGCACCTTGTGTTTGACGCAGATCTCGATGTCCCGCTCGAGGCGCGCGTTTGAGCGGTGCACGATCTGGTTGACCGCAAACGGCGCTGCAGGCGTGTCCGGATTGGCCTGGTTGTGCCGGTCCAGTTCTTCGTTGATCCGGGTAAGCCAGGCCTCAAGCAAGGGCGGATCGCCCTCAGGCTCGCGCGCGTTCAGCGCCGGGAACGAGCCCACGATCCCGGCCTTGCACTGTGCGATCACCAGATCCGGGTTTGAAATGATAAAGAGCGGCGCGCCAATAAGCGGCAGCCGCAGCCCGCGCAACGCGGCGGGCAGACGATCTTCGTCGCGTCTCCAACCGCCGTCCATCAGAGCACCTCAAAGAGGCCGGCCGCCCCCATGCCGCCGCCAACGCACATTGTGCACACCACGTATTTCACGCCGCGCCGTTTTCCTTCGATCAGCGCCGTGCCGACCATACGCGCGCCAGACATGCCATAGGGATGCCCGATCGAGATCGCGCCGCCATTGACGTTGAGCAGTTCATCCGGGATGCCCAACCGGTCGCGGCAATAAAGCACCTGCACGGCGAAGGCCTCGTTGAGTTCCCAAAGCCCGATGTCATCCATCTTCAACCCATGCGCCTCAAGCAGCTTGGGCACCGCGAAGACAGGGCCAATGCCCATCTCGTCGGGCTCACACCCGGCCGCCATCATACCGACATAACGGCCCAGCGGCTCCAGCCCTTTCTGCTCGGCCAGCTTGGCCTCCATCACCACCGCGGCCGAGGCCCCATCCGACAATTGCGAGGCATTGCCCGCCGTGATGTAGCCGCCCTCATCGATGTGAATGCCGTCCTTGAAGACCGGCTTCAGCCCCGACAGAGACTCCGCTGTGGTCCCGGGCCGGTTGCCTTCGTCCTTCTCCAGCGTGACCTGATGATCCGAAATCTCGCCGGTTTCCTTGTTCTGGATCTTCATGATCGTGGTGAGCGGCACGATTTCGTCGTCCAGACGCCCGGCCTGCTGTGCCTCATGGGTGCGGGCCTGAGACTGTGCGGCAAAGGCGTCCTGCACCTCGCGCGAGATGCCATAGCGATCGGACACCGTCTCGGCGGTCTCCAGCATCGTCATGTAAAGCTCGGGCTTGGCCTCTTTGATCTGCGGATCGCGGTTCACGCGCATATCCTGCGTCTGGACCAGTGAGATGCTCTCCACCCCACCGCCCACGGCAATGTCCATCCCGTCGTGCACGACCTGCTTGGCCGCCGTGGCAATGGCCATCATGCCGCTCGCGCATTGCCGGTCGACCGACATGCCGGCGACGCTTACCGGCAAGCCGGCCCGGACGGCCGCCTGGCGGCCGATGTTGCCGCCCTGATAGCCCTGCTGCAGGGCCGAGCCGATGACGCAGTCGGCCACGTCTTCCGGAGCGATCCCGGCGCGGGCGACCGCGTTTGAGACCGCGTGCCCGGCCAGCGCCTGTGGCGTGGTGGCGTTGAACGCGCCCCGATAGGCCTTGCCAATGGGGGTGCGGGCGGTGGAAACGATAACAGCGTCGCGCATGAGGGTCCCTCCCTAAGTGTCTGAGATCATGTGGAGTCGCCCCAAGGCAGCGAGAGGCCCCTGGCCTCGGCGGCCCGGCCGGCGAACTTCTTGGTTTGAGCAAATGCATCCGTCAATTCGCGCTGCCCGTTTGGATCCTGGATCCCGGCAAAGGCGGCTTGCACGGCTTCGGGCGTGTTGTCGGCGCCTTCCAGCAGCACGCCTTCGGTTTCATAGATACGGGTCTGCGCAAAGACCCCGGCGCCTGCGCCAAGAATTGTCCGCGTCGGCGCGTCTTCGGACACCAGATACAGCAGGCCCGGCGTGATCGTCTCGGGCTGCAGCACGTCCAGCGCCTCGGGCGGCATGAGATTCTCCGTCATCCGCGTTGCCGCCGTGGGCGCAAGCGTGTTCACCCGGATATTGTCGCGCGCGCCTTCCAGTGCGAGCACGTTCATCAGCCCGACAACGCCCATCTTGGCCGCGCCGTAATTCGACTGGCCGAAATTCCCGTAGATGCCCGAGGCTGACGAGGTCATCACCACCCGCCCGTAGCCCTGCGCCCGCATGATCGGCCAGACCGCGTGGGTGACCGTGGCGCTGCCCATCAGGTGCACCTCGATCACCTTGCGGAAGTCGGCCAGGTCCATCTTGGCAAAGGTCTTGTCACGCAGGATGCCCGCGTTGTTGACCAAAATGTCGATCCGCCCCCAGGTCGCCATCGCCGTCCCGACCATGGCGGCGACCTGCGCCTCGCTTGCGACATCCGCACCATGGGACATCGCCTCGCCACCGCTGGCGCGGATTTCTTCAACCACGGCGTCGGCAGCGACATTGGTCTGGCCCTCACCCGAGGTCGACACCCCGAGATCATTGACCACCACCTTGGCGCCGCGCGCAGCGAGCCCCAGCGCATGGGCCCGGCCCAGCCCCACGCCCGCGCCGGTCACGATGGCCACTCGGCCGTCAAAGCGGATGTCGGCCATATCCCCTCAATCCATCGCTTTTGCAAAAAGGTTGTGGCCGGCGTTCACGTTGATCCCGCCAGAGACCGGGATCACGGCGCCGGTGACATAGGCGCCGCCCCGGCCGCACAGAAACAGCACGCAGCCCGCGATATCCTCCGGCTGGCCCACCCGTTTGAGCGGCACATCGGCACCGACAATCGCCTGTTTTTCCTCGGAGCCCGTGGCGAACGCGGTCATGCGCGACACGAAGGGCCCCGGCGCCAATGCGTTGACGGTGATGAAATCGCCCGCCAATTCCTTGGCCAGGATCTTTGAAAGATGCATCACGGCGGCCTTGGAGGCGGAATAGGAATAGGCCCCATCGCCCATCGGGATTTCGCCCATGACCGAGCCAATATTGACCACGCGCGCGGGATCATCCGGCGCCGCACTGTCCTTGAGCATCGGCAGCAGCGCCTGGGTCAGGTGAAAGACGCCGTTGACGTTGACGCCCATAACCTTGTTCCACGCGTCATAGGGAAAATCTCCCAATGGCGCGCCCCAGGTGACGCCAGCATTGTTGAGCAGGATGTGGAGCGTGTCGGTTCTTGAACGCACCTCCGCGTCGAGCGCTTCGACACCGGCCTGGCTGCTTACATCACCGCCAAACCCCTCGACCGAACCGGACAGTTGCAGGGCATTGATCTCGGCTGCGACCGCGGCGCAGGCCTCGGCTTTGCGCGACGCGATCAGCACCCGGGCGCCCGCGCCGGCCAGGGCTTCTGCCGCCATCCGGCCGATGCCGGTCGCACCTCCGGTGACAAGGGCAGTCTTGCCGTCGAGCGAAAACAGCGTGTCCGGTGTCATGATGATGTGCTTGGGCGCGCAACAGATTGAAAAGACGAAACATGTTCCGGAGCCGCGCTCCGGTCGTCGCACTGCGGCGCGCCACTCCTCCCCAATTGGCAATCCGTTTCGCAGTGCAGAATTGCATTTCGATTCTACGTTGACAAGCCGGATACACCGCTGGATCTTTCCGACATTGCGTCACGCGGATCGTCGGACGCGGCGTTCGGGAGCGCCTTTGGGGGAGGGACAGATGAAAACAATGCTCAGCACGGCCGTGGGCGGCCCGGAAACGCTGGAGTTGTGCGATGTTGCGATGCCTGACCCTGGTCCGGGACAGATCCGCATTGCCGTCAAGGCGGCCGGGGTGAACTTTCCGGACACGCTTATGATTCGCGACCTCTACCAGATGAAGCCGCCGCGCCCGTTTGCGCCCGGTGGCGAAGTCGCGGGAGTGGTGGATGCGCTCGGCGAAGGTGTCACGGGGTTTGCCCCGGGCGACCGGGTGCTGGCTCTCACCGGCCATGGCGGCTTTGCCGAGGCGATCTGCATTGACGCGCCCCGGGTCGCCAGGATCCCGGATGCAATGCCCTTTGACGAAGCGGCCTGTTTCATTTTCACCTACGGCACCTCGTATCACGCCCTGAAAGACCGGGCCGGGCTCAGCGCGGGGGAAACGCTGTTCATTCTCGGGGCGTCCGGCGGCGTTGGCGCTGCGGCGATTGAACTGGGCAAGGCCATGGGCGCCCGGGTGATCGCGGGCGTCTCGTCGCAAGACAAAGCCGCTTTCTGCAAAGAGCTGGGGGCAGACGAGACCATCGTCTATCCGCGCGAGATGGATCGCGATGCGCAAAAGGCGCTGTCGGGCCAGATCAAGGCCCTGACGGGCGCTTCGGGTGTCGATGTGGCCTATGATGCCGTGGGCGGGCCCTATGCCGAACCGGTGATCCGCGCCATGGGCTGGGCCGGCCGGTTCCTGGTGGTGGGGTTCCCGGCGGGCATTCCGTCGGTGCCGCTGAACCTGACCTTGCTGAAGTCCTGCCAGATCGTGGGTGTCTTCTGGGGGGCCTCGGTGATGCGCGACCCCAAGGGGCATGCGCAAAACGTGGCAGAGCTTTACGATCTCTATGCGGCGGGCAAGATCCGCCCGCCGGTCACCGCGCGCTACCCGCTGGCCGAGGCGGGCGCTGCACTGGACGCCATGGCCAACCGAAAGGTGACCGGCAAAGTCGTGGTCACCTTCGATTGATCACGCCTAGAGATGCGCGCAGTCGTTAAAGCCGCGAAAGATCCGGTGGTCGCCTTGCATCACCACGCGCGAGATTGCGCCATTGGCCGAACCGATCATCGAAAAGGGTCGGGCCTGGGTGATGATCTCGAGCGCCGCACCGATGGAGCCGCCATGCGCAAAGACCGCCACCATCTGATCGGGATGTCGCGCCGCGATGTCCACAAGCCCGGCTTCCACCCGGGCCCGCAGCGCTCCGGTGGTCTCGGCACCCGGGATATGGCCCCACTCGCCGGTCTCCATAGCCTGACGGTAGAGCGGATGCCCAGCGTGGGCCATCGCCCGATAATGCCCGCCGTCCCACGCGCCAAGATGGATTTCGCGAAGGCGCGGCTCGACCCTTGGCGTCATCGCCAGCGCGGCGGCCAGCGGTGCGGCCGTCTGATGTGTGCGCCGCAGGGTCGTGACATAGATGGCCTCAATCGGTTCGTCCCTCAGGCGCCGCGCCACCGCCTCGGCCTGGGCTTCGCCATCGGGCGCGAGTGCTGGATCCCCCTGCCCGTCCTTCATCGCAAAGGACTGGCCTTCGACAGCCGGTTCCGAGGCCCCGTGACGGATCAACAGAATATCGCAATGGCCCGAGGGCGGCTGGAACTTCTTTTGCGGATAGGTCTTGGCCACGGGGATGCTCCTTTGACTCGTGGCCCGAACTTACCCGGAGCCTCTGACACAAACCAGAAAGGACGCGCGTCATGAAACAGATCATTGTGGCGGAACTGCCAAAAGCGGCGCTGACGCCGGAACACTTCCGCCTCGAAGAGGTCGCCGCACCCGAAATGGGCGATGGCGATGTGCGCCTGAAGGTGGTGCTGATGTCCATCGATGCGGCCAATCGGGCCTGGATGGCCGGTCCAAGCTACCGCGACGCGGTCAATGCGGGCGATGTCATGCCGACCTATGCGATTTGTGAGGTTGTCGAGAGCCGTTCGCCGCGCCTGTCACCGGGTGATGTCGTGGCCTCCGAAGCGGTCTGGGCGGAAGAGGTGGTCCGCCCCGCAAATCGCGTGCAAAAGATGCCCCCCGTTGCACCGCTCAGCCATCTGCTGTCGGTCTACGGGATTGCCGGCAAGACGGCCTATCACGGTCTGGTCGGAATCGGGCGTCCGATGGCGGGCGAGACCGTGCTTGTCTCCGCCGCCGCGGGGTCTGTCGGAGGGTTCGTGGGCCAGATCGCCAAGGCGCTTGGCTGCCGGATCGTGGGCATCGCGGGAGGCCCGACGAAATGTGCATGGGTCGTGGATCACCTCGGATTTGACGCCTGCCTTGACTATCGCGAGCCCGAGCTTGGCAAGCGTTTGGCGCAGGCCTGCCCTGATGGCGTGGATATCTACTTTGACAACGTAGGCGGCGCGGTGTTGGAGGCAGCCCTGTTTCACATGAACACCCACGGCCGGGTCGTCTGCTGCGGAGCCATAAGCCAATATGACAGCGGCACGCCACAGGGTCCGCGCAACCTGCCCGGTCTTGTCGTGATGAAACGGCTGCGGATGGAAGGCTTTATCGTTCTCGATCACGCCCGCGACGATGCCAAGGCGGTGCGCGCGCTGCAACACTGGGTGGCCTCCGGTCAGGTTACGGTCACCGAAGACATCGTGGACGGGCTGGAAAACGCGCCGCATGCCCTGATCGGCCTTCTGGCCGGCGACAACACCGGCAAGCGCATGGTGCGCGTCGCACCGGATCCGTCATGAGGCGCCAGCGATGAGCGCCCTTGAGGACGCCCTGTCCGCGCTGGAGCAGAAGGTCGGACAGGAGATTGGAGTCTCCAACTGGATCACCGTCGATCAACCCATGATCGACCAATTCGCCGCGCTGACGTTTGACGAGCAATGGATCCATGTCGACCCAGAGCGCGCGGCGGCTGAGACGCCCTTTGGCGGGGCCATCGCCCATGGGTTCCTGACCCTGTCGCTGGGCAGCCGGTTTGCCTACGATTGCTTTCCCCCCCTGCCCGGACAGGTGATGAGCATCAACTACGGCTTCAACCGGCTGCGCTTTCTCTCACCGGTGACCGCCGGAAGCCGGTTGCGCGGACGCTTCGTTTCGAAGTCCGTAGCAAAACGCGGGCCCGGCGAACTGTTGCGCGAAAACACTCTTTCGGTGGAAATTGAGGGGCATCAGACCCCCGCTTTGGTCGCTGACTGGCTCGGAATGGTTGTCTTTCCAACGTTAACATGACACCACGTAAGGTGGGGAGAGCTGGGCAGTTGCCGGGCAATGGGTGTAACGGGCATTTTTTGCCCGCGCCGTAGCCTTGTGGCGGTCTTGTTTGGGGCAAGCCGAAGGAGTGCGGCGGGATGACATCGGTCCTTGTACTGAACGGGCCAAACCTCAATATGCTCGGCACCCGAGAGCCCGAGGTCTATGGGCGGACGACTCTGGCCATGATCGAAGACGCCTGCCGGGCCCGGGGTAGCGCGCTTGGGATGGACGTTGCCTGCCTGCAATCCAACCATGAAGGTGCATTGATTGACGCCATTCACGCGTCAGCCGGTGACCATGCCGGAATTGTTCTGAATGCCGGCGCATACACGCACACGTCGATTGCCCTGCATGACGCGATTGCATCGGTGCCCGTGCCGGTGATCGAAGTCCATCTGTCCAATGTCCACGCACGCGAACCCTTTCGCCATCATTCCTGCATCGCACCGGTGGTGATGGGACAGGTGATCGGGTTTGGCAGCCGCGGCTATCTGCTGGCCATCGACGCTCTGCACAGCCATCTTGGAGAGGAAAAATAATAATGAACACAAAGGATTATCTCATTTCCCTCACCAATGCCCGCAGTCTTGAAGAGTTGTGGTCAGCGCATACGCAAAAGATGGAAGACTATGGGTTTGACCGGTTGATCTACGGCTTCACCCGCTACCGGACAGAGACGTCGCTGGGAGATCCCGAGGATTTCATCATCCTGACCAATCATTCTCCTGATTATGTGCGGGGCTTCATGGATGAGGGGCGGTACTTCCATGCCCCGATGACCCGGTGGGCGCTCAGCAATGAAGGCGCCTGCAGCTGGCGCGTCATTCAGAACATGGTCAGTGCGCACGCCATGTCGAAGGCAGAGATGAAAGTCCATGATTTCAATACGAGATTTGGTGTGACAGCAGGCTATACGATCAGCTTCAAATCGGTCTCTGTGCGCTCCAAGGGTGCGATCTCACTGGCGGCCCGCCAGGGTCTGACCCAGGACGAGGTGGATGAAATCTGGGCCGAGCACGGCGAAGACATCACCCTGATCAACTCGATTGCCCATCTCAAGATCCTGACGCTGCCCTATTCCACGCCAACCCGGTCGCTGACCAAGCGGCAGCGCGAGGCGCTGGAGTGGGTGGGCGATGGGAAAACCACGCAGGACATCGCCCTTTTGATGGGGTTGACCTCAGCCACCGTCGAAAAACACCTGCGGCTTGCGCGTGAAGCTCTGTCAGTGGAAACCACGGCGCAGGCGGTCCTCAAAGCGGCACTCCACAATCAGATGTTTGTGCTCGAGGCATAACACGCATAAGGCGATTCCGGTCCGGAGTTGCTCTGATGCAGGCACATCGCCATGCAAATTGCTGAAAACATGAGCGTTTTTGTGACGGTTTTGTAAAGAATCCGTCAGGTTAACGTGTGGTAAGGAATCCCGGACTTCCGATCTTGGGAGCAAACCAGCACGTTAGGGATGTTCCGTGAGTGGTGGCTTTAGCCATGGAACCCAGGGTCAGACCCTCATGATTGTGAGGCAATTTGATCCTTCCGGCTCTGCCGGGCCAGCTTGGACGTTCATTTCCGCGTCCCCAGCTGGACTCGTTCGGTCTCGCCCCATCCCCATTGTCACACGGGGCCGTTCGAACACCTGGGGTCGCGTCTGCGACGCGGCTCCAGGACGTCCTACGAGTGTCCGCATTGGTCCGCGGAAAACCGGGCGGTGGAGAGCGCACCGCCCGGTTACTCCTGTCGTTGTGATGTCTGCAGTGTCTTGTGGCTGCGTTCGTGAACGGTCGACTGTTTCACAGCTGCGCCCGCAAACAAAAAAGGCCCGGAGACATATGCCTCCGGACCCAATCTCTGACTTCTGCCAAGGTGCGTTCAGCCTTGTGCGGCTTTGGCCACCTCTGCGGCGAAGTCCTCTTCCTTCTTCTCGATGCCTTCGCCGACCTCAAGACGGACAAATCCGGTGATTTCGGCGCCCGCTTCCTTCGCGGCTGCGCCGACGGTCAGATCCGGGTTCACAACGAATTGCTGGTTGACCAGTGTCACTTCGGCCATGAACTTTTTCATCCGGCCAATGATCATCTTCTCGATCACCTGCTCGGGCTTGCCGCTTTCGCGGGCAATGTCCATCTGGACCTGCTTTTCCTTTTCGACGACCTCTGCGTCAAGCTCGTCCTCGTTCAGGGCCGCCGGGTTGACCGCCGCGATATGCATCGCGATCTGTGTGCCGAGCGCTTCATCTCCACCCGACAACGCGACCAGTCCGCCGATCTTGCCCATGCCGGGCGCAGCCGCGTTGTGGACGTAGGAGACAACAGTCTCCCCATCGATCGACGCCATGCGGCGCACCGACATGTTCTCGCCGATGGTGGCGATGGCATCGGTGATCACTGCGGAGACGGGTTTGCCGCCCATATCAGCGGCGGTCAGCGCCTCGACGTCCGACACGGTCAGGGCCGTATCGGCAATGCCTTTGACCATCGACTGGAAGTCGGCGTTCTTGGCGACAAAGTCGGTTTCCGAGTTCACTTCGACCGCGACGCCTTTGGACCCGTCGATGGCGACAGCCACCAGGCCTTCGGCGGCCGTGCGGCCGGATTTCTTGGCCGCCTTGGCCAATCCCTTGGTGCGCAGCCAGTCGACGGCGGCTTCCATATCGCCGTCGGTTTCCGTCAGCGCCTTCTTGGCGTCCATCATGCCTGCGCCCGTGCTGTCGCGCAGTTCCTTGACCATTGCTGCGGTGATTGCCATCTGGCGCTCTCCTCAAGTTCAGTTTGGGTTTGAGCCGGGTCCTACCCCAACCCACATGTCATTTCGATGACAAGATCTGCTTTGTGCGGACCGGACCCGGTCCGGTCTTTCAGTCGGACCGCGCTCTTGGGCCCGACAGGTCTTTGAACGTCCCTGCCAATGGCCCGGGCCCGGGTTTTGCGCCGAGCCCCGGCCAATAGCGGGATCAGGCTTCTGCGGGTGCCGTAGGAGCCTCTTGCGTCGTCTCTTCGGCTGCGGCTTCAGGCGCGGCTTCGGTGACTTCGGCTGTTTCAGGGGCCAGGGTTTCTTCCATACCCTCTTCCAGTTCGCCCAGATCGACGCCGGCGGCGCCAAGCTGATCGGACATGCCTTCCAGAGCCGCATTGGCTGCCAGTTCGCAGTAAAGCGTGATGGCGCGGGCCGCGTCGTCGTTGCCCGGGATCACATAGTCAACGCCTTCAGGATTACAATTGGTGTCAACCACGGCCACAACCGGAATACCCAGCTTGTTGGCCTCGGCGATGGCCAAAGCTTCCTTTTTGACGTCGATCACAAACAGCAGGTCAGGCACACCGCCCATTTCGCGGATGCCACCCAGGGATGCTTGCAGCTTCTCCTGGTCACGCTCCATGCCAAGACGTTCTTTCTTGGTCAGACCGTCGGCGCCGGTCTCCATCGCTTCGTCGATCGACTTGAGGCGCGAAATGGACTGTGACACGGTTTTCCAGTTGGTCAGCGTGCCGCCGAGCCAGCGGTGGTTCATGTAGTATTGCGCGGATTTCTCTGCCGCATCGGCTATCGCAGAAGCGGCTTGCCGCTTCGTGCCGACGAACAGAACGCGTCCACCCTTGGACACCGTCTCGCGGATCACCTGCAGGGCCTGGTCCAGCATGGGAACGGTCTGCGTCAGGTCGAGAATGTGGATACCGTTGCGCGCGCCATAGATGTAGGGACCCATACGCGGGTTCCAGCGCTGCGTCTGGTGGCCGAAGTGCACGCCAGCTTCCAAAAGCTGACGCAGAGTGAAGTCAGTAAGAGCCATGGCTCATCCTTTCCGGTTTTATGCCTCGACGGGGGTTCAGAGCGGATGCTCCAACCGGGGGACCGCTGGGGATGTCTCCCCCAGGCCGGCCCAATCCCCGCCAGCGGGATTGATGGCGCGCGCAATACCGCAAGGTTCTGCCGGGTGCAAGGCCTAATCGTCTGTGCGGGGCGCATCCTCAACGCCCGCGCGCACCGCTGCTTCGGCGGCGCGGGCCAGGGCTTTGCGGTCGGCAAAGTCACCAACCCGCAGCGGCGGATGATAGGTCAGAACGACGCCGCCTTGCGGGGACTGCGCGAGGATCTTCAGCAGGTCAGAGGCAAAGTCCATGTCACCCCACCACCCGTAAAACCGCGCCGGCGCGCCCCGTGGCGCTTGGTATCGTGCCGAAACCGGCTGAATCCACGCCCGCTCGCGCAGGTCAGGGGCAAAGAACGCCGCGAAGAGCGTGGTGCGGAAGGGCAAGACACGCAGCCCGTCCGTTGAGGTGCCTTCCGGAAAGAACAGGAGCTTGTGGCCATCGGTCAGGCGCGCCTCGAAGATCCGGTTGTGAGCTTTGGCCAGACGGCGGTCGCGGTCGATAAAAACCGTGCCGGTGGCGCGGGCAAGCCAGCCAATGACCGGCCACTGGGCAACCTCGGACTTGGACACGAAGTAGATCCGCTTCGCGGCGTTCAGCGTGAAGATATCAAGCCAGCTTGTGTGATTTGCAACCAACGCGCCAGGATGGGTCATGATCGAACCGCAGACGCGAAAGCGCAGGCCAAAGAGCCACAGCGTGGTTCGGCAGACGGCTTGCGTGATCCAGGGCGTCCAGGGCCGGTGCGCGCCGCATAGCGGGCGTTCGAGCAGGCGAACCGTCAGATGAACGGCCAGCCCTCCGAAGATCACCAGAACGACCGGACAGCCGCGCAGCACGATCCGCAAAACACCCGCAGCGGTGATACGCACCGGATCGGGCGGGGTTTCGGCATACCAGGTCTGGCTCATGTCACGTTGGCGCGGCAGCGGCCGAAGCACCTGTGTAGATCCGGCGATGCCGGTCATTCAGGCGGGCGGTGTCCATCACCAGACAGACATCTATCGTGTTGAACGCATGATCGACAAAGGCGCCCTCGCCCACCATGCCGCCGAGCCTCAGATACGCCTTGATCAGCGAAGGCATCGCCACCATCGCCGCCTTGCGGTCCAGATCCTGCTTGGCGATCAGATCCATGGCGTGGAAATGCTGTGGCAGTGCCCGGACCCTCAGCTCTGGCGGCGCCAGATGATTGTGATGGAGCAGCGACAGAGGGGCGGCGAGCGCATGCGGATCGGTGCCGTGAAAGCTGGCCACACCGAACAGAATATCGATTTGGTGTTCAGCGACATAGGCCGCAAGCCCGGTCCAGAGATGATACATCGCCGGACCGCCGCGATAGTCGCGGTGCAGGCAAGACCGCCCCAGTTCCAGAAGGCGGCGCCCCGTGCGCCGCAGCGCGGTAAGATCGTACTCGTCTTCGGAATAGAACTGACCGGCGGTGCGCGCCTGATCATCGCGCAACAACCGGTAGACCCCGACCACCTCTCCCGTGCGGTTGTCGCGCAGGATCAGATGGTCAAAGAACGGATCAAAGGCGTCGCGTTCCAGACCTTGATCATGATCGACAAGCGCACCGCCGCCGCCCAGTTCGCGCACGAAAACAGCATAGCGCAACGCCTGTGCCGCAGCGAGATCCTCTGACGTCTGAGCAATGGATACGGTAAACGGCGAGCCCGGGTCGGGCATGGGGCAAAGGGTCCTTTTGAAGGAGTAGCGCGGTCATACTCCGGAGCGCGGCAGGGATGCAACATCTGCCATATGGTGTTTCTTTTCCCTAACGTTAACCGTGCGCGTTAACACATTGGTAACCATCATCCGTCATCAAAGACAGGCTGGAGCCCGATCCGCGTGCCATCGATGACAACCTTGCCCGCGTCCCGGAAATTGACCGTGACCTTGCCGCCAATGTTGGATTGCACCTGGCCGATGCCCCAGTCAGGATTGTCGGGATGGCGCACCAGCATACCGGGCGCAAGAATGGAGTTAAGATTGGTCACAGGGCTCTCCGAACAGCGGTCTCGTCATGGGACACGGTAACGTCAATATCGCGGCGCTGATAGGCTCGCGCATCTGCCATGACCTGATCAGCCCGATCGGCGCGATCCACAATGGTCTTGAACTGCTCGATATGGCCGGGGCGGTCACGGGTCCCGAGATGGGGCTGATCGCAGACAGCGTCAGCAATGCCGAAGCCCGTATCCGGTTTTTCCGTCTGGCCTATGGCGCCGCGGGCGATCAGGCGGTTGCGCGGTCTGAAATTGTGCCTGTGCTCGATGGCATGGTGAGCGGCACGCGGCTGGAGATCGAATGGCATCCGCTCGATGCGCAGCCGCGTCGCGATGTGCGTCTTGTCTTGCTGGCGGTGCAATGCCTGGAGACCGCGCTGCCTTACGGCGGTGTCATCAAGATTCAGAAAACCGGCGGGGACTGGAACATCACCGGCGCGGCAGAACGCATGGTGGTCGACGACACTCTGTGGCGCGGTCTGACCGATGAGAGCGCGGCAACAGAAATCACCCCGGCGCTTGTCCAGTTTGCGCTTCTGCCCGGTGCGGCGCGGGACATCTCGCGCCCTCTCAATGTGGCGCTGAAACCCACGCAGATCGAGATCGCCTTCTGAGTCAGATCTGCGGTTCAAAGCAGTGAGTGTGCGCCCGGGCGCAGGGCCGCGTTGGTGTTGGGTCGCGCCTTTGGGCCCTTACCCGGGGCCACAGGCGTTTGCCATGTCACTCAGCCGCGTACCGTCCCGTCGCCCGTGACGAGATATTTGAAGCTGGTCAGCTGGGCTGCACCCACCGGGCCGCGCGCATGCATCTTGCCCGTGGCGATGCCGATTTCCGCGCCCATTCCAAACTCTCCGCCATCCGCGAACTGGGTGGAGGCGTTGCGCATCAGGATGGCACTGTCCAGTTTCTGAAAGAACTGCGCCGCTGCGGTATCGTCTTCGGTGAGGATGCAATCCGTGTGCTGACTGCCGAAGGTCCGGATGTGGCTCAACGCCGCATCGATGTCCTCGACCGCACGCGCTGCGATTGTCATGTCCAGATATTCCTTGCCCCAGTCCTCCGCGGTGGCCGCGACTGTGCCCGGCAAGTCCTGGAGGCCCTCATCCGCGCGCACTTCAACGCCCGCGGCCACGAGATCCGCAATCAGTGCCGCGCCAATCGTGTCGGCAACGGAGCGATGGATCAGCAGACATTCCGCGGCCCCGCAGATCCCGGTCCGCCGGGTCTTGGCGTTCATCACCACGGCGCGCGCCTTGTCAGGATCTGCAGCCGCATCGACGTAGATGTGCACGATGCCTTCGAGATGGGCAAAGACAGGCACCCGCGCTTCGCGCTGCACCAGTCCGACAAGCCCTTTGCCGCCGCGCGGGACGATGACGTCGATGGTGTCCGTCATGGTCAGCATTTCCGACACCGCCGCCCGATCGCGGGTTGGCACCAGCTGGATCGCCGTTTCCGGCAGGCCGGCCGCCGTCACCCCGTCCACGAGGCAGGCATGGATCGCGCGCGACGAATGAAAGCTCTCCGACCCGCCGCGCAGGATCACGGCATTGCCCGACTTCAGGCAAAGCGCCCCGGCATCGGCCGTGACATTGGGCCGGCTTTCGTAAATCACACCGACCACGCCGAGCGGCGTGCGGACGCGTTCGATATGCAAGCCGCTGTCCATATCCCAATCGGCGAGCACCTCGCCCACCGGATCGCTCTGAACGGCCACCGCGCGCAAGCCGTCAACGATGCCCTGGATCCGGTCTTCGTTCAGGGTGAGGCGGTCCATCATCGCGCCCGAGAGCCCTTTCTCGGCACCATAGGCGAGGTCTTTGGCGTTTGCGTCCAGAATCTCGGGCCGGCGGGCCCAAACGGCATCGCCCGCCGCCTCCAGCGCCTGCGTCTTCTGAGCGGCTGGGACAAAGGCGAGTTCAGCGGCAGCGGCTTTGGCCGCGGTTCCGATCTGCGCCATCAGGGCCTGAATATCGTCATGATCTTTCATCGACCTGTCCTCTTACTGCAACGCCGCGCCCGATGGCGGGTCGTGGGGTTGAGTATTTACACCAAGAAGAAGCGAGAAACAGTGCCAAATTGAGGGCGTCTGTCAAAGTGCCATATCGTCCCGATGGACCAGAGCGGCGCGCCCGGGGTATCCGAGAATGGATTCGATCTCGCCACTCTGGTGGCCCTTGATGGCTTGCGCCTCGCTGCCGGTGTAGCGCGACAGGCCCTGACCCAGCTTGGCGCCGTTCTGATCGAGAATGGCCACTGGATCGCCGCGTCCGAAATGTCCGGCGACGCGAATGACACCGGCAGGCAGCAGCGAGCGGCCACGGGTCAGCGCCTGCGCCGCGCCCGCATCGATCGAGATTTCGCCCTTGGGTTTCATTGCCGCGATCCAGCGTTTGCGCGCGGCTTGCGGGTCAAGCTGGGCGGGAAACCAGGTGGCCCGGGCACCGTCCTCCAGACGCCGGAGCGCATGATTGGGACTGCCCTGCGTGATGACCATGGTGCAGCCCGCCGCCGTGGCCGTCCGGGCCGCCATCACTTTGGTTTTCATACCGCCCTTGGACAGACCGGATCCGGCATCGCCGGCCATAGCCTCGATATCCGGTGTGATCCTGTCGATCCGGGGCAGATGCCGTGCCGTCGGATCCAGTTGCGGGTTGCCGGTGTAAAGCCCGTCAATATCTGACAACAGGACCAGCAGATCCGCCCCCACCGTCACCGCCACCTGCGCCGCAAGGCGGTCGTTGTCACCATAGCGGATTTCATCCGTCGCGATCGTATCGTTTTCATTGACGATTGGCACCACGGCAAGGCCCAACAGGGTCTCCAGCGTGGCGCGCGCATTCAGGTATCGTCGCCGGTCGGCGCTGTCCTCCAGCGTCACCAGAACCTGGGCGGCCATAATGTTGTGAGGTGCAAGCGCCTCCTCGTACGCGCGCGCGAGTCGGATCTGCCCGACAGCGGCGGCTGCTTGCGATTGTTCCAGCGCCAGGTCACCTTTGGTCAGCGCCAGCGCGCCGCGCCCCAGTGCGATGGAGCCGGATGACACGAGGATCACGTTCGCCCCACCCGCTTTCAGCCGCGCAACGTCACTGGCCAGCGCCGCCAGCCAATCGGCCCGCAGTGTGCCTGTGGTGCGCTCAACCAGCAGGGCAGAGCCAATCTTGATGACAACCCGCCTGGCGGTGCTCAGGGCTGCCACGGCCTGTCTTCCTCGCTCGGGCGCTGGCGCAGTCGGTCCTCGGCGATCTCCGCTTTGAGCGCCCGCAGCACCTGGATCACGCCCTCGCGCGCCACGGCGGAAATCGGATAGATGCGCGCGCCAGAGGCCTCTTCCAGGACGGCCTGTGCCTCGCCCCTTTGCGCAGCGTCCATGGCATCAATCTTGGTCAGCGCGGTGACACGGGGTTTGTCGGCCAGATGGCCACCATAGGCCTCCAGTTCGGTGATGATCGTGTGGTAGTCCTCGGCCAGCGTCTGCGATGTGCCGTCGACCAGGTGCAGGAGCACGGCGCACCGTTCGACATGACCCAGAAAGCGATCGCCAATGCCGCGCCCTTCATGGGCGCCGGCAATCAGACCGGGGATGTCAGCGATGACAAATTCACTGTTGTCCACACCGACCACACCGAGATTGGGATGCAGCGTGGTGAACGGGTAGTCAGCGATCTTTGGCCGCGCGTTTGAGGTTGCGGCCAGGAAGGTGGACTTGCCGGCATTGGGCATGCCCAGCAACCCCGCGTCCGCAATCAGCTTGAGACGCAGCCAAAGCGTCCGCTCGACCCCGGGCTGGCCCGGGTTGGCCCGGCGCGGCGCCTGATTGGTCGATGTCTTGAAGTGCAGATTGCCGAACCCGCCATTGCCGCCACGCGCCAGTTCGGCGGTTGCGCCAAGCGTGTCGAGATCGGCAATCACCGTCTCCTGATCCTCGTCAAGGATCTCGGTCCCCACCGGAACCCGTAAGACCACATCCTCGCCGTCCTTGCCGGTGCGCTGCTTTCCCATGCCCGGGCGACCATTGTCCGCGTGGACATGCTGCTGATAGCGAAAATCGATCAGCGTATTGAGCCCGTCCACGGCTTCGACATGCACGGACCCGCCCCGACCGCCATCGCCCCCATCGGGACCGCCATATTCAATGTACTTCTCGCGCCGGAAGCTTATGGCGCCGCCGCCTCCGTTGCCGGAGCGGATATAGACCTTGCAGAGATCAAGAAACTTCATGACGGCGGTCCTTAAAGCAATCGATGCGCAGCACAAGCCACCTG
The DNA here is from genome assembly GCA_039179965.1 of Pseudomonadota bacterium. Lineage (GTDB taxonomy): Bacteria > Pseudomonadota > Alphaproteobacteria > Rhodobacterales > Rhodobacteraceae > Marinibacterium. Next base: position 2,956 of record JBCDEC010000008.1, on the reverse strand, counting down.
TGCCGCACGCCTGCCTTCTTCTTGGGCGAAATACCTCCGGTGGAGGCCGCCCCGGGCGGCCGGGGGCAGCGCCCCTAGACCCGGTCTTCGCCCACCCGTGCCCTGCGTCTGACTCGCCGGACCTCGACCTCGCGGTCATAAAAGGCCGAATACTGCCGCGCGGTCCCGTCGCCTTCAAATCCCAACTTGCACAGAACGCCTTCGGATCCGGAATTACCCCGGATCCAGCCACTTTCGACCTCGCCGCCACCTGACGTGTCGTGCCAGTCGAGCAAGGCGCCCGCCGCTTCGGTCATGACGCCTTTTCCCCAGGCCGCCTCGCCCAACCAGTAGCCGAGATCCGGTGTGCCCTCACCCGTAAGCGTGACCATCCCGACGGGCGCGCCGGCAAACAGGATCGCGCGATGAGACGGACGCTGCGCGAAACTGTGCAGAAAATCCTCCGCGTCGGACAGGCGATACGGATGGGGCGGGGATGTCAGCCATTGCTGCACGTTCGGATTGCTGATCTCCCGCGCAATCCAATCGGCATCCGCTGTTTCCAGCGGACGCAAAACCAGGCGCGATGTGGTGATCACGGGTCAATCCTGCAGGGTCAGAGAATACGTCCAGGTCGGCACCAGAGCACCCCGCGCCACCGAAAAGCTTTCGGCATCGCCAATGTATTCAAAGCCGCAATGGCTCAGCACTCGTGCCGAGGCCGGGTTGTCCTGAAACACCGAGGCATAGATCGATCTGTCGTCGAGCGGATTGGCCCGCAGCAAGGCCTCCAGCGCAGTCGAGGCAATGCCGGTGTTCCAGTAGATCGGCGCAATCCAGTAGCTGACCTCCGCAACCCGTGCATCAGCGGCGGCATCCAGGCGCGACAGCGAAATCAGGCCCATCAGTTCGGGCCCCCCATCGCGGGTCCCATCAATCGCCCAGACACAAGAGTCCCGGGTCTCGGACATGGCGCGCTGGACAAACGCCTCGGTCGCACCGGGCGGCAGGGGATGAGGGATCGACAGAGTCATCCGCGCCACGCGCAGATCACTGACCCAATGGGCGATCAGCCCGGTATCGGACCGGCGCAACGGACGCAGGTCGATCTCCTGCGCCTCGACAACAGGTTGATTGACAATCCTGTCCAGTTTCATCGTCTCACTCCCTTCAGGGGCAGGCCCCAGCGGCCCTGCCCGTCCCAATCCACCACCCATGCAACACCTCGCAGACCTCTTAGGGTCCCCGCCCCGGCCTGGCGTGCCTGGTCCGATCACCGCGCTCTGATCGCGACAGAGCGATCACCGCGGTCTGATCGCCAAGCTCCAGGGCCCCCGGCGGGATCCATATCGCCAGCGTCTTGCCGTCTCCGGGTTTCATCCCGGTAAACGAAAAAAGGGACCGGCTTTTTCAGCCGATCCCCTGTGTGGTTTAACCTGTGTCAGGTTCGGCTTATTCAGCGACCTCCGCCATCGGAAGGACTGAAATAAAGGTTCGGCCCTTCAGACCCTTGTGGAACGTCACCGCGCCCTGGGCTGTGGCAAAGATCGTGTGATCCTTGCCCATGCCAACGCCTTCACCGGGCCAGAACTTGGTGCCGCGCTGACGCACGATGATATTGCCCGGGATGGCCGCCTGGCCTCCAAACAGTTTCACGCCAAGGCGCCGTCCGGCCGAATCGCGGCCGTTCCGAGATGAGCCGCCTGCTTTTTTATGTGCCATGCTGGTCTCTCCTTATGCGTCCGCAGGAACCGCGGTCTCTTCCGCGGCCGCCGCGCCAACAGCGACTTTCACGCCGCTTGCATCTGCGCCGGATGCGAGAATATCGGTGATCCGAACCACAGTCATCTGTTGACGGTGGCCACGGGTGCGCTTGGACGAATGCTTGCGCCGGCGCTTGACGAAGGTGATCACCTTCTCGGCCTTGACCACATCCACAACCTCAGCCTGAACGGCCGCGCCATCCACCAGTGGCGATCCGAGCACGGTGTCATCGCCACCGATCATCAGAACGTCGTTAAACTGCACGGTTTCTCCGGCAGTGGCAGACAGTTTTTCGATCCGCAACTCATCGCCAGAGCGGACCTTATACTGCTTGCCGCCGGTCTTCATGACCGCAAACATCGCATCTTCCTTGTGTCTCCCGCGTCCTGTGGTCCCCTTTCGGGCGTTTCCGCCAGCCGATCCGGATCGGATCCCCCTGGCTACCTCGAACAGCGCGCCCCGTTCAGGGCTGAAATGATTACAAAACCCGGCGCGGAATATCCGGCCGGGATTGCGGCTGTATGCCCGCGCCACCGATCCGTGTCAACCGGGCTTTCGCACTTACCAGGCATCGTGCGAAAAAGGCATGCGCGCAACCACAGGTGAAAGGCGCATCCCGCGCGAAGTTTACAAATCCTGTTGCATCGAGGCCTGTCCGGTCACCAGCCCCAGACCGTAGGAGATCCGGCCATATGCAACATCAAAACCGTCAAACAAGGCCGCATTCAGCGCCTGACCCGGAGGGCTTTTTGAAAACGCCACATAGGCGCGCAGATCGTCAAGTTTCGAGGGTCCATAGGCGAGCAGCAGATACCCCATCAGCCAGCCTTCGGTATCGGCCCGGATTTGGGGCTCCCGCGCCCAGATCTGCGCCAGGATCTCGTCGTCCGACACCGGGCGGCCGGCGCCTTCGTTCAGTCCGCGCATAAAGTGGTAGCGCGCGGTCATTGTCGCGGTTGTATTGCGTTCCAGCAACCCGTTGACCTCGGCGAAAGAGCGGATCAGTGCGACCTGCGGGTCATCGCTGTCAGCGCGCGCCGCCCATTCTGCACGCGCCAGGCTTTCGACGTCGTCATCCGAAATCGCCGCGCGGGCCACCAGTTCAAGCTCGACCAAAGCCACGCCCGCCGGGCTTTCAAAAAACGTGATTGCCTCGGCCAGCTGGTCCGGCGGCATCAGATCTGCGATTTCGGATTGCAGTTCCGTTTCGATT
>JBCDEC010000007.1:0-39228 GCA_039179965.1 Pseudomonadota bacterium | reverse complement strand
AATGTACCAAAACGAGGCCACCACTGGCGAAGGTCTCGCGGCCACCGGGATCGCCCGCGAAGATCTTTGCATCACAACCAAGGTGAACATCAATTGCTTCACCGACGCGGCGTTCCTGCCTTCGGTCGAGCAAAGCCTGAAGGATCTGCGCACCGACTATGTCGATGTTCTGTTGCTGCACTGGCCGCCGGGCGACGGTGACATTGCGCCGTCCCTGAAACTTCTGCAGCAGGCCCATGACAAGGGCTATGCGCGCAACATTGGTGTATCCAACTACACCGTCGCCATGCTGCGCGAGGCCGTTCAGATCGTCGATGCGCCACTGGCAACGAACCAGGTCGAGTTCCATCCGCTGCTCAATCAGGACAAACTGATCGCGGGCGCCAACGCGGTTGGTGTTCCGTTGTCGGCCTATTGCTCGGTGGCGCGGGGCGAGGTGTTCAAACGGCCGATCTTCGCGGAGATTGGCGCGACCTACGGCAAAACCGCCGGTCAGGTTGTACTGCGCTGGATCTTGCAGAAAGGCGTGAGCGTCAATGTGATGTCGACCAATCCGGTCAATATCGCCGCCAACTACGATATCATGGACTTCACGCTGAGCCATGTGGACATGGCCCGCATCCATGTCGAGACGCTAGGCAACTACCGGATCGTCAACAAGGACCTCGTGCCTTTCGCACCTGATTTCGATTGACCTCTTTGGGCCGGGATCTTCCCGGTCCCCTCAATTGCGCGGCACATGCCGCACCCTGTTCCTGGCAATGATGCTGCCGCGTTTGCCGATGTCGTTACGGCCCTGACGGTGCTTTTCTGTGCGAGGATAGCAAACGGGCGAGCCGCTTAACGGAACCCGCCGGTCGCGATAGGCTCTAGCGGTTGCCCCGGATCAGGTCGCTGGCCTTCTCGGCGATCATGATCGTTGGCGCATTGGTATTGGACCCCACGAGGCTGGGCATGATCGAACTGTCACAAATGCGAATGCCGTCGAGCCCGCGAACCCGGCACTGCGCGTCCACCACTGACATCTCATCGGTGCCCATCTTGCAGGTGCATGTCGGGTGATAGGAGGTCCGGCCAAATTGCCGGGCATAGTCCTCAAAATCCTTCTGAGTCTTCACGCTGGCATCAGGGAAGCGGAGCGCGCGGACATGGTTCTGCAAGGACTTTTGCCGGAAAATCTCGACGCTCTTACGCACGCCCTCGACGGAGACTTTGAGGTCGTCGGGTTCGGCCAGAAAGTTTGGGTCGATGATTGGCGGAGCCGCAGGATCGCCAGACCGCAACCGCACCGTACCGCGCGACTTTGGGCGGACGGTGTAGCTGTTGAGCGTGATCCCCGACGATCCGGGTCGCACGCTTGGCACGCCCGCTTCCGCACCGGCACCGGCCAGAAAGTGGAATTGCAGATCCGGCACCGCGCTGTCGGTCAGACCGGAATGCCAAAACGCCCCGCCTTCGACCACGTTCGACGTGATCGGCCCGGATTTGAACGCCAGATACTGCGCTCCGGCGAGCGCTGCATTGTACCATTTGTTGTATTTGTCGAGGCTTTGGTGACCGGTAAGTTCGGCCACGATATCGATACCGAAATGGTCGGTGAGGTTTTCGCCTACCCCGGGCAGATCCTGGACGACGTCGATCCCGTGTTCCCGCAAATGCGCCGCCGGCCCAACGCCCGAGAGCATCATGATCTTTGGTGTCCCGATGGCGCCGCAGGTCACGATGACCTCACTGTCGGCGCGGGCGTGGCGGTTTTGTGAGCCGGTAAAATAGTCCACGCCCACAGCGCGCGTGCCTTCAAAAACGATGCGCTTGACCCGGCAACCGGTCTCGATCGTCAGGTTGCGCCGATGTCTGACCGGGTTGAGATATCCCACGGCGGCCGAGCAGCGTCGGGCGTCCTTGGTCGTGGTTTGATAGACCCCGCAACCGGCCTGCGTGGCGCCATTGAAATCGGGATTGAAAGGGATGCCCGCTTCTTGGCAGGATTGCACGAAGGCGCGGGTCACCGGCTGAGGATCCGGGATGTTGGACACGCCCAATGGGCCTTCGGTGCCATGCAAATCGCCGGAAAGAAACGTATTGCCTTCCGAGCGCAGGAAATAGGGCTGGATGTCCTTGAAGGCCCAGCCCTCGCAGCCTTCGTCCGAGGCCCAGAGGTCGTAGTCGCTGGGATGTCCTCGGGTAAACACTTCAGCGTTGATCGAAGAGCCGCCGCCAATCACCCGGGCCTGGGCATAGGGGATCTCGCGATTATTCGCGTGCCGCTGTGGCGTCGTGGTGAACCCCCAGGTGTGGGGACCGGTGGTCATCTTGGCAAAGCCCACCGGCATGTGGATCAGCGGATGGTTGTCCTTGCCACCCGCTTCCAGCAGCAGCACCCGCGCAGTCTTGTCCTCGCTCAGCCGGCTGGCCAGGACACAGCCAGCCGATCCGCCACCGACGATTACATAATCATACCCGGATTTCGACATGGCTTCCCTCTCCCCTGTGGCGGCTTATGGCAGCCAATGGCTGCGTTTGCCGATCTCGATATGGGTCGACTTTATTTGTGTATATTCCTCGACACCATAGATACCAGCCTCACGCCCCCACCCGGATTGCTTGAACCCTCCGATGGGCAGTTCGGGCCCGCCCGCAAGGGTCGTGTTGACCCAGAAGCGCCCGGCCTGGACGCGGCGTGTTACCGTCAGCGCCTTGTCGAGGTTCTGGGTCCAGACACTGGCCGCAAGCCCGTATTCCGTGTCGTTGGCCATGGCGATGGCCTCGTCCATCGTGTCAAATGCCATCACGGTGAGGACAGGGCCAAAGATCTCTTCGCGCGCGATGGCCATATCCGCACTGACACCCGTAAAAAGCGTGGGCGCGATGTATTGGCCCCGCCCGAGGTCAAGCTGTTCCCCGCCCCAGGCCAGCGTCGCCCCTTCGGATTGGCCTGTGCTGATGTAGCCCATGATCATTTTGTTTTGCGCCGTCGTTGTGATGGCGCCCACTTGCGTGGCCTCGTCCAATGGATCGCCGACAATGATTCTGGAGAACTTGTCCGCCACCATATGGGCGAAGTCATCGGCCACCGAACGCTCCACAATCAGGCGCGAACCCGAGACACAACACTGCCCGGTGTTGAACCCGATGCCAAAGGCAACGCCGTCGGCGGCATCTTCGAGATCGGCGTCGGCAAAGACGATCTGCGGGTTCTTGCCGCCAAGCTCCAGCCCGAGCTTTTTGAAGTTCGACGCACCGGCCGCAGCCACAACCGACCGGCCCACGCCTGTCGACCCCGTGAAGGAGAGCATGTCGATGTTCATGTGTTCAGCCATCGCCTGACCGACGCTCGAACCCGAACCCGTGACGACATTGAACACCCCGTCCGGCAGCCCGGCCTCTTGCAGGATCTCTGCCAGAATCAATGTTGTGGCCGAGGTCACCTCGGAGGGTTTCGCCACGATGGTGTTGCCAGAGGCCAGCACATAGGGCACCCGCTCGCACAGGATGAGAAACGGGAAATTCCACGGCGTGATGATGCCCACGACGCCCACGGGCTCGCGCGTGACGATGCCAAGCATCCCGTCGCCCAGGTTGTTGAACGCGTCCCCGTGCAAAGACCGCGCCAGGCCGCTGGCGTATTCGAACATGCCAATGCAGCCCTGCACCTCGGCGCGGGCCTGCGAAATCGGCTTGCCGTTCTCCAACGTCTCCCAATAGGCGACCTCTTCCACGCGCGCGCGCAGCACCTCGGCGGTTCTCAGCAAAACAGCCGCGCGCTCCGCGCCGCCCAAACCGGACCACCGGCGATCTTCAAACGCCTCACGCGCCACCGCCACCGCAGTGTCGAGATCCTCAACAGTGCATTTCGGCAAAGTCGTCACCGGCACATCATGGCCGGGAGAGTTCCGCACAAAGACCTCGCGGTCGCCAGCCGGGACCGACTGACCATTCACGAAAAAGCCAAAGTCGCGGGGACGTTCCGGCAAGTTCAGCCGGGTTGATGATGTGTCCATCGTGTGTGTCCTTTAACAGGTTGCGTCGAGGCTGCCGCGCCAGTCGTTCCAGCCGCCATCGACCGAGGATGGGGTTGCGTGCCACTCTGGCATGGCCAGTCCGGTGGCCGGATCCCGCAACGGGATCGGCAGCATCATGATGCGCTTGCAGGCATGTCTGTACTCTTCGTCGCTCAGAAACGCGTCCTGGATGTCATCCCAGTCGCGCCCATCCGGATAGCCACCGCACATGTGAATGTCGTCGGATTGCGCCTTCATCTCATGGCTGACCCCGGCCGGCATGACGATGACATCGCCCGCCTCAATGCGCAGACGGGTCCAGCCGCCCTCTCCCACACTCAGCGAGAATTCCATCCAACCCTGCGCGCAGCCCAGGCATTCGTGGGTCGTGGAATGAAAATGGGCATAGGTGTAGACACCTGGGTAATCCCAGTTGTTCGACCAGCCGTTAGAGCGGAACCGCTCTTTGACAGCCTCGGGCCCACCCCCGGAAATGGCGCCGCGATGGACCAGCAGCGGAAACCGGCTGTTGGGGATCTTGCCTTCTGGCTTGGACATATGGGCTTCGGTTTGAATGGGCACGGGAGCCTCCCTCATTCACATGACAATTTGCGTTTTAAGATCCCGCGGGCGGCTGGCGAGTGTCTCAAATGCAGTCTGGATATCGCCGAGCGGATAGTCCGCGCCGGTGAACGGCGCGGCGTTGATCCGGCCGTGAGTCAACAGCGTCAGGGCATCGTGCATGTCCGGGCCCATCCCGGCGACCGAGCCCTTTAGGGACGTCTCTGTGAGGATGGTCTGCAGAATGTCGACCGGCAGGGTCTCGCCGGCCCCGGTCAGGCCAAAGACCGCCAGATGCCCGCCCTTGCGCATAAGCCTTTGCGCCTGTTCGTAGAGCGCAAGTTTGCCAACGCTTTCGATGACAATGTCGGCGCCCCGGCCATCTGTCGCGTCCATCACCGCATCTTCCAGCGCCTCCGGCGTCACGGCGATATCGGCACCACACGCGCGCGCCATGGCCAGACGCGCCTGGCTTACATCGGTCACGATGACGGGGGCCGCGCCGATTGTGCGCATCAATTGGACATGCAGATTGCCGATGGGCCCCGCGCCAATGACGAGAACGGATTGTCCGAACGTGACCTGCGCCTTGCGCGCGGCGCGAACGACACAGGACAGCGGTTCGGTCAGCGCCAGGATGTTTGCCGGGATATGGTCCGACGCGGGGATCACGAGACGGGCCGGTACCGAGATGTAGTCGGCAAAGGCGCCATCCATCGTGATGCCCATTTGCCGCATCTCAGGGCAGTTCAGGATCTCATTGCGACGGCACCAATAGCAGCGGGTACACCCGATATTCATATCGACGACAACAGGCGCACCGTCGTTCAACCCGGTTACGTTGCGCCCCGTACCGGCGACATGCCCGGTGAACTCATGCCCGGGGATCAGCGGCAGGCTGTCCGCCGCGTAGTCTCCGTGAAAAATATGAATATCCGTCCCGCAGACCCCGGTCCGGGCAATGCGGATCAGTGCATCATCGGGCCCGGGATCAGGACGCGCCACTTCGCGGACATCAAACCGGCCGGGCTCCACCAGATAGGCCGCACGCATCTTCATTTGACCACGCCGCGCAATTTTGAACGGTCGATGGTCAGCGCGATGGCAGCGATCAGAACGATGCCGAAGACCATCTGTTGTCTGGTGGCGTCGACCTCAAGGTAGACCATGGCGGCCCGGATCACCATTACGATGAGCGTGCCGATGGCGGTGTTCAGAACGCCTCCAACACCACCTGTCAAAGGCGTGCCCCCCACGAGCACGGCGACAATGGCGAGCAAGAGAAAGCCATTTGCGAGATTTGCGTCTCCGCCAGACAGCTTGACGGAGAACATCAGCCCGGCCATCGCCGCGAAGGCGCCGGAAATGGCGAAGGCGATGATCTTGACCCGATCGACGTCAATGCCCGACGCCACAGCGGCCAGTTCGCCTGCGCCGACGGCCTTGAGGCTGCGCCCGAAGGTGGTGCGGGTCTGCAAAACCCAGGCGAGGATCAGGAGCAGAACGGCGATGGCCAGTTCATGGGGCACGCCGGCGGTGTTGCCGAACATCCAGCCAAAACTGCCGTCCCGCAGTTCGGCATCCATGTAAAGCGCACGCTGGCCAGAAAGCCATTTGGCCACCGACAAAGCGACAAACCCGATGGCCAGTGTTGAGACAAACGATGGCACGAAGAGGCGCGTTGTGACGTAGCCGGAAATCGCGCCAAAGATCACTCCGCCCAGAATCGCGACGACAGCAACACCGGCGCCCAAGGATGCCAGATAAACGGTCGCGATCACGGTGATCATATTGGCGAGTTGCTGCACCGACAGATCGATCCCGCCGATATAGATGGCGAAGGTCATGCCCAGCGCCATGATAAAGAGCGGCACGATATCGGCCATCAAAAGGATCAGCCCTTCCGGATTGAAAAAACTGGGGTTCAAGAGGCCCACGGCCAATCCCAGGGCGAGCAGCGTGATCCAGGGCAGATGTGGCTTGATGCGTTCCATCTCAGGCCCCTCAGATCATGTGATGAACGAGATCGTAGAGCGAAGGCTTGGCCCCCGGCGTCCCGTCAAAACGTTTCTGGAACACCCCGTCTCTCAGGACGAGGATCGTGTGCGACAGGCCAATGGCCTCCTCAAGCGTGTCGGCGACCAGAATGATGCCGCAGCCATCAGCGGACATATCGCGGATCATCTCATAGACGTCCTCTTTGGCACCGATATCGAGGCCACGTGTCGGGTGATCGAGCAAGATGATATCCGAGCCCGCCGAGCGCCACTTGGCCAGCACCACCTTTTGCTGATTGCCGCCCGAAAGCCCGCCGCAATCTTTGTTTTCATTGGGCGTCTTGATGCCGAGCTTCTCGATCCAGGTGCGGGCGAGCTCTCGCTCTTTGGAGACATGGAGCAACCCGTTGGAGGCGTAGTTCGACAACTGGCTGAGCGTCATGTTTTCATAGACGTTCATGCCATTTACGATGCCTTCGATCTTGCGCTCGCGCGGCACGTACCCAATGCCGCGCGCCACGCCGGCCCGGGCCGAGAACTGAGAAACGGTGTCGCCTTTGATCTTCACGGTCCCGGCAGTCGGTTTGTCGAGCCCATAGACCGTGCGCAACACGGCTTCACGGCCCGAGCCTTCGGTGCCCACAAGACACAGAACCTCGCCAGCATGGACCTCAAAGCTCAGGTTCTGAAACCGGATGCCATGGCTGACGTTTGCGAACTCCACCAGAACCGTATTGGTGTCGTAGGGGCCTTGCCGCTGTTCCCGGTAATATTCCTTGTCGACATCGCGCCCGACCATCTTGTGCTGGATGTCGTCCCTGTCGGCCTTGTCGTGAGGCACGACATCGACAACGGCGCCATCCTTCATCACGTAGATGCGGTCCGAAAGCTCCAGAACCTCTTCCATGCGGTGGCTGACGAAGATGAAGGAGGCACGCTGGGTCAGATCCCGCACGATCTGAAAGAGCAGCTCGACCTCTTCTTTCGCCAGGACAGAGGTCGGCTCGTCGAGCAGGATCACCAGATCTCCATCGATCCGTTCCTCCAGGGTCAGCACCTTGGCCAACTCCACGAGCTGGCGTTGCGCGAAGCTGAGCTTTGAGGTGACGATGCCCGGATCAATGTCGAGCTTGACTTTGGAGAGCTGGTGACGGGCCGCGGCAGCCATCGCCTTCCAGTTGATCACTCCGTATTTCACGAACTGCTGTTCGTAGCCGAGAAAGATGTTCTCCATAACGGTCAGGTTGTTGATCAGGGATTGTTCCTGAAACACCATCCCGATGCCGTGGTCCATCGCCTGACGCGGGTTGGAAAAGCGCACGGTCGTGCCGTCGATGCTCACATGGCCACCGTCGGGCTGGTAGGCGCCGTAGATGACCTTCATCAGGGTCGACTTGCCCGCGCCGTTTTCACCGACCAGGCCGACAATCTCGCCACGGTTCACCTTGAAGTCTACGGCCTTCAGCGCGTGCACACCCGGAAAGTGCTTGTCGATCTGTCGGAGCTCGTACATGTCCCCGCCCCTATTTCACGAAGCTGATCGATTTGCGGTCGGTCGAAAGCACCACCGCGATGATCACCAAAAGCCCCAGGACCCCGTCTTGCAGCCAGTTGGGCAGCCCGATCACCACCATGCCATTGTTGATGACATTGACGATCAGAACACCGACAAGCGTGTTCCAGACCCCGCCGATACCGCCCCACAGCGCAGTACCACCGACCACCACCGAGGTGATGGAGACGAACATGAAGTTGTTGCCCGTGGCTGTCTCGGCAATCCCGATCCGGCCCACGGCCATCAGCGCACCCATGGCGAAAAACACACCGGCCAGCGTGAAGCCCAGCACCCGGACCCGGGCCACATCCAAACCGCTGGCCTGCGCCAGTTCCTCTCCGCCACCGACAGCATAGAAATTCCGGCCCAAGGTGGTGCGGGCTTGGATGAACCACGCCACCAGAAGCGCCAGCAGTGCCACGTAGCACATGATCGGGAAGTTGAACCAACGCACGGTCAGAAGCGCGCGGAAGAGCTCGTCTTCGACACGGATGCGGTCTCCGCCCGTCAGCAACAGCGCGAACCCGGTGCCGACAAAGCCCATTGCAAGCGAGGCCATGAACGACGGGATCTTGAGCTTCACATGCACCAATCCGTTTATGAAGCCCAGCACCGCCCCCACCACGAGAGCCAGAGGAATGGCCAGCCAGGCCCAACTCGCCAGAGTGCCGCCAAGAGCCAGAAAAGCGAAGGCGAATATCACGGCGCTGACCGACACGGTGCCTTCCATGGACAGATCAATCGAGCCCATGATGATGATAAATGTCACACCGATGGCCACCATCAGCGCAGGCGTCGCGGCGACAGCAATGCGTGCGGCGTTGCGGATGGAGAAAAAGCGTGAATCGACCAGATAGATGTGGTCCTTGGCCTCGCGCATGTCTTCCAGCCATTCGAAGACCGGAAACAACAGAACGAGGAACATCAGGACGAGCAGCGGCGCCCATTTGATCACCTGCTCACGGCTGATAAGCGGCGCCCGCAAAGTTCCAATCGCCTCGGACATGTAGGGTCGGTCCTGTGAATGAGATGCAAAAATGGCAGGGCTGCGCAGGTAGCCCTGCCAAGTTCGGTCTTAGCGAGCTGGCCGCGCCAAGGCGCGACCAACCCAGGGGAGGTTAGGATGCGTACTTGATCTGCCCGTTGGTCGGGCCCCAGAAATCCATCCAGTCATAGGTCGGAACGTTTTCGAGATAGCTCGCCTTGAATTCCGCCGCGTCTTCGGGCGTGACCATGATGGTCGGGCCATAGAATTCGCGATGGGCTTCAGGCTCATTTGAGGGATCGAAGGTTCCAATCGCTGCGTGATAGGCCAGTGCTGCCGTGATGCCGCCGCCCCAATGCGGATTGGTGAAGACCGTTGCCAGGATGCGGCCGTCGCGCACCAGATCCACCGCCTGTGGATTGCCGTCATAGGTGACGATCGGAATGTCCATGCCCTCGGCGCGCAAAGCCTCCAGCACTCCATAGCCGATGGTGTCATTGGCGCAATGCACGCCGGTGATCTCATCACCATACCGCGTGATGAAGGATGACATGATCTGGTTGGCTTTCTGGGTATCCCAATCGGCGGGCTGGGCGTCGAGCAGTTCGACGTCCGGATAGTCTTTCAACGCGTTCTTGAGACCGTTCAGACGTTCAATGGCCGGATTGTTGGATGCGATACCGCCCAGATGAACAACGCCGCCTTTGCCGCCCATCGCCTCCAGCAGAATTCGCGCGGTCTGCTCGGCCGGGCCTTCGTCGGACCAGGTCATGTGGCTGACATAGTTTGAACCAAAGTCCCAGGGATGCAGATCGTCGGTCTTGTTCCAGATCGTCGACACGTAACCGCCAGCGTCGGCCACCGCTTCGACCACCGGCCGCGCGTTTGGCGCGTCATTGGTGTCGATGGCCAGCGCCAGTTCGCCATTGGTCTTGGCCAGAAGCGCTTTTACGTCCGCCAGCGACTTCTCGGACGAGCCTTCGTTGATCAGGTGGACCATCGCGTCTTTGCCCATTCCTTGAGCATCCATAAAGGCTTCACCGCCCGAGACGATCTCGTTCCAATACGGGTTGGTTCTGTTGCGATAGCTCCACGCCACAGTTGGATTGGCATAGTTGGCCGCCTGGACCGGCGTCGGTCCAAACATCCGCATCGCGGCGGCGCCAGACAGACCATAGGCCGAGGCCAGCAGCAGATTGCGGCGCGATACTTTCTCAGTCTCGATGAATTTCTTGATGAATGACATGGGGTTCCTCCCTTTTCCACGTCTACTGACGGGGTTTGCCCCGCCCCTTGGATCTCACCCGACCGCTTCCCCAGCCGCAGGTGGCATAGCTAGATTCGCTATGTAACCCACTAGTTAGTTACTTATTCTTCATTTCGCCTGTCAAGCGCGTTATAAGGCGGACATGTTATCTGACGCCGACCGGGACAGCACCGGTGACAGCACCGGGCCGGCCCGATATGCAGGATGCTATGATGCAAGCTGTGAAAACCCGTATTCGCGACGCCGACGCCACCAGGGCGCGCATTCTGGCCGCCGCCAAAGCCGAGTTTGCGCGACTGGGGCTGGGCGGGGCACGCGTGGATGAAATCGCCGAAAAGGCGCATGCGAACAAGCGCATGATCTATCATTATTTCGGATCGAAAGAGGACCTCTTCGCCGCGGTTCTCGAAGACGCCTACCTAGACATCCGTTCGGCCGAACAGACCCTGCAACTCGATGACCTGCCCGCCGACGAGGCCATGATCAAACTGATCACCTTTACCTGGGACTACTACCTCGAAAACCCCGAATTCATCCGTCTGGTCAACAGCGCCAATCTGCATCAGGGCAAACATCTGGAACGCTCCGAAAAGCTGAAAGCGGCGAGCCGGCAATACATCGGACTGGTCCAAAGCCTTCTTGATCGCGGCGTGAATGAAAGCAAGTTTCGCGACGGCATCGATGCGGTCCAGCTCAACATCACGATTGCGGCGATCGGGTATTACTATCTGACCAACCGCTTCTCTGGCGAAATCCTCTTTGAGCGCGATTACATGACGCAGGCGGCGCTGGATGCCCGTTTGGCGTTCAACATCGAGACGATCATGCGGCTGATCCTGTTGTGACGACGGACCGGTGCAACGCGGTTTGAAGTCTTAACTTCTTGAAATCTCAAATTGGTACGCTGTGGCGTGTTCATCCGAACACTTTTGCCTCCGGGATCGGGTGCGACTTGCTTGCCTTTGCGACGGCAAATCTCCGCTGATTGCGGCATCGACTTGAGCGCCCAGATTGACCAAAGCGCAACTTTAGGAAAAGGCGAAGTCCCGAGACCAAGGAAGACGATCATGAGCCGACCCAAGCGCATCATGCTGTTTGCGTGGGGCAGTCGCGGCGACATCCAGCCCATTGCAGTTCTTGCCCAGCGCCTCAAAGCCGAAGGGCGGGAGGTTCTTGTATTTGCCACCCCACCTTCATGTGCACCATTGTTCGATTGGGGCATCGATGTTGTGCAAGCGCAGGAAAACATTGCGGACTTCGTCGAGGCGATGTTTGGCCAGCTCGACCTGAGCGACAGGTCTATCCGGGGTCTCTTCAAGCAATTGAAACTGGCCAAGGCCTATCTGGACAGCCCCGAGATCAAGGCCATTCAGAAGGCTGACATGGAAACCGCGCTCGCCACTGCCCGAGGCTTTGCGCCGGATGCGATCATTGTGCCCAATCTGATCAGCGGCCACTACACCTGCATCGCCGAAGCGCTCAATGTGCCGTTGATCACGCTGGATCTGCAGATCAACCATCCAACCCGCGAATACCCGATCATCACGCTCGAAGTCGGGCGGTTTCCGAAATGGCTCAACCGGAGCCTCTATCGCATTCGCACACGTGTCTACGGCAAACTGGTAAATGAAAAATACGCGACGATGCGCGCGATCTGCGATTTGCCTGCGGACAGCTATGCCGATGGATCCCGCCTCAAGACCTGGCCCCATGACCTGCCTCAATTCTGCGCCGTCTCGGCGGGCCTGTGCCCGCAACCCCACGACTGGCCAGCGCACAAGGTCGTCGGCGGATGGCTCATGCCACCGGCCGAAAGCGACTACCGCCCGTCTTCGGCGCTGCGCGACTTTCTCAAACAGCGCCCGGTCTGCATTGGCTTCGGCAGCATGACGGGCAATCCGGCATTTCGCCAGACCCTGTCCACCTTGGCGATAAAGGCTCTGAAAACTGCAGGGCTGCCCGGTATCCTTTTGGGCGGATGGGCTGGCCTGTCTCGTGAAAGTCTCGACCTGAGCACGCATGAGGGCCGAGAGCTCTACGACTGGTCTCAGGCGCATATCTACGAACTCGACGCCTGCCCGCACGAGTGGCTTTTCCCGCAATGCTCGGCGGTCGTTCATCATGGCGGAGCCGGCACTCTGGCGGCTGCCGTTCGCTCCGGGCGACCGAGCATCGTGTGCGCCATGGTCTACGACCAGCCGTTTCATGGCTCTCTCGTCCGCGCTCGCGGGATCGGAACCTATATGGGATTGGTTGGCGGCAAGGGACTGACCGCGCAAAGCCTGGCTGATGCCATGTTGACGGTCACCACCAATGATGAGATTTGCGTCTCTGCCAAGGAGCTCGGCGAACAGGTCCGCAGGGAGGACAGCCTACAGGCTGCGGTCGCGTTCATCGACCGGTTCTCTTCGGAATTTCCATACCCCTGGCCCATCGAAAGAAGCCGCGGTTTGGAACCGCCAAGCGACAAACCGGAACACGTCTCGCTGGCCGACTTTGGTCTGGTGCGCTCCCGCAAGCCGGTTGACCTGCGCGGGCGAAGCAGTCACCCGGCGTCCATCGCAGACCACGAGCCGCAGAACCAGCAGCAAAACGCCAGTCCGGTGCGCCGAAACCGCTAGGCGGCTCTGACACGTTGGGCTCATGCGATTGGGGTTGAGATGGCGGCCAGATCTATGCGCGCGCGTTCGTGCAAAAACTCTGTGACGCAGACCTGACACCGCGCCAGGATACCGTCTGGCAGCAGGCTCATATGGGCCCAGCTCGCCGGTCGCAGGGCGATCCGGCGCCAATGATGCAGCACCAGAAGACGCAGCGCGGTGTCATCCAGCGCGCTGGCCGATGCCCCGCCGGCGCGGGCCTGCGACAGGACCCGGATAAGCGCGTCGGCATTTCGAACAAATTGTGGCGGCACAAGACGCGGCTCGACCCAGTCCGGCAGGTCCTGATGGGCCAGCCGCAGGTCCAGCGCGCCCGTCAGGTCCAGTGTCAGATCCTGCGGGACCAGGATCAGATCGGCAGAAAAGCGAACGCCGTCCTGAATGCCCGCGTCAGGCGCGAGCGGACCATCGGTGGCCAGGAAACGCCAGCCACCGGGATACTTCATGTCGCGACGATAGACATCCGAATAGACCGCTTCGGTTTCGCGCCGGCCCTTGTCTGCAAGCGCATAGACAGCCTCCCGCCCCAGCTTGGTCGAACTGACCCATGCGTCGCGCTTCAACCGGTGCAGCGCCACGCGGATGGCTTCCGGGCGGATGCCCAGATGTTCCAGAAGCGTGCGGATTTCGGTCCCGGTTACAGAGGCGCTGGACATGTCGCCAAAGAGGGTGACGATCAACGACCAGGTCTTGATGGGTTCCAAATCGCGCAACAGAGCGGCGCCGGGGTGGAGGGTCGTCACGAGATGGCCAATGCCTCCTTTTGCAAGACGTCCGGCGCGCGGGCAGAGCCAAAGAGCCTAGGGTTTGCCCGGATCGGCTGCACTGTACGCATTCATGGTCAAAAGCTCGTATTCCGCAACCATTTCATCGTCTTGGTTGAACAGGGTCACATGCCAGCGGACCTCGCCGTAGGCGTCATTGCGGGGGGTTTTTTGTTTCACAGTCAGACGCACCCGGATGCTATCCCCGGCTTGGACAGGTTTCATGAAGCGCAGGTTGTCGAGCCCGGTATTGGCCAGCACGGGCCCTTCGTCAGGCTGCACGAAAAGCCCGGCGGCAAAGCTCAAAAGCAGATAGCCATGCGCCACGCGGCCCGGGAAGAACGGGTTTCGCCTGGCCGCGTCATCGTCCATGTGGGCGTAAAACGTATCCCCGGTGAAATGGGCAAAGTGTTCGATGTCGTCCAGCGAGACCTCGCGGGACGGCGTGCGGTAGGTTTCGCCAATGCTCAGTGCGTGAAAGCCGCGGGTGAAGGGGTGCGCATCCCCGGTTGTCTCGGCCGCGCCCGGCACCCATTTTCCGCCCACCGCCGTCAGGATATCCGGGCTGCCCTGCACAGCCGTGCGTTGCATGTAGTGCATCACACCGCGCACGCCGCCCATCTCCTCGCCGCCCCCGGCACGGCCGGGACCGCCATGGACCAGATGCGGCAGCGGCGCGCCGTGCCCGGTGCTTTCCGCCATGCTGTCGCGATTGTTAAAATACAGGCGTCCATGGAAAGCCCCTGCGCCCAGGGCCACGTGCCGCGCAACGTCGCCGTCATGTGTGATGACCGATGCAACAAGGCTGCCTTGGCCCCGGTTCACCAGCGCAATTGCATGGTCGAGGTCGCGATAGGGCATGATCGTCGAAACCGGACCAAAGGCTTCGACGGTGTGAACATACTGCGCGGCATCCGGATTCGCGCAGTGAAAGAGCATGGGCGGCAGGAAGGCCCCGGTCTGAGCATCCGCGCCGAGCACGTCGAATTGGGCGGGATCACCAAAGACGCGGTCGGCCTCTGTTCCGATCATTTCGGATTTCGCCAGCACATCCGCCGTCTGGTCGCGCGAGATCAGTGGCCCCATTTTGGTGTGCTCTGACATCGGGTCGCCAATGGTGATACGCCCCAGGCGCGCGCCAATGGCATCGATCAGCGACGGCACGTCGGAGGAAGGCGCGATGATCCGGCGGATCGCCGTGCACTTTTGCCCGGCCTTGGCGGTCATCTCGCGGACCACCTCCTTGACGAAGAGGTCAAACTCGGGCGTGCCCTGGCCTGCGTCCGGCCCGAGGATCGAGGCGTTCAGACTGTCTTGCTCGGCGATGAACCGCACGTTTTGTTCGAGCAGGTGCGGCGCGGCGCGCAACTGGAGCGCGGTGTCGGCAGAGCCGGTAAAGCTCACCACATCCTGCGGTGTGAGACGGTCGAGCATATCGCCCAGTCCGCCCGTCACCAGTTGCAGCGCGCCCTTGGGAAGAATGTCGCTCTCAATTATCAACCGGACGGCCAGTTCGGTCACATAGCAGCTTGCCGTGGCCGGTTTTACGATGGCCGGGACGCCCGCAAGAAGGGTCGGCGCGAGCTTCTCAAGCATCCCCCAGACGGGAAAGTTGAACGCGTTGATGTGCACTGCGACCCCGTGCCGGGGCGTGCAGATGTGCTGCCCCAGAAAACTGCCTTTGCGCGACAGGGTCTCCAGGTCGCCTTCAAGATAGACCTGAGCATCGGGCAATTCGCGCCGGCCCTTCGAGGCAAAGACCAGCATTGTGCCGATGCCACCGTCTATGTCGATCAGATGATCCTTCTGCGTGGCCCCAGTGGCAAATGAGATGTCGTAAAGCTGCTGTTTGGCCGCCTGCAGGTGCAAGGCCAGCGCTTTCAGCATCCGGGCCCGATCATGAAAGGTCGTTGCGCGCAAGGCCGGGCTGCCCTGACCGCGCGCATACTCCAGCATGGCGTCGGCATCGAGCGCCGCATTACCGGCGCGCGCTATCACGGCACCGGTCACCGCCGAGCGGATCTCGCGGGCACTGTCATCCGCGCCGATCCATTTCCCCACGGCAAAGCTCTTCACATCCTGGATCGCCATCAACTTGCCCTCCACACCGGCCCGACGGCCCGGATCCTGTAGCCACTCCGGCTTGCCCGGACACCCGCGGCGCCAAATATTGACCAACCGGTCGGTTTATGAAATATGAACCTAAACAGATCGTGAATTTTTGCAAGCGAGAGTTCCGTGAGGATCGCGGCGGGAGTGATAATGACCCCAAAAGACCGGGCCGAGAAATCCGCAGCAGCGCTCTGGGCGCAGGACCGTGCAAGCCCCTGGCTGGGCATGACGCTCGATCATGTAGACGAGGGCACCGCGACCCTGTCGCTGACGGTGGCTGCGCATCATTGTAACGGCGCGAATATCTGTCACGGCGGGATCATCTTTTCACTGGCCGACAGCGCCTTTGCCTTTGCCTGCAACAGCCGCAATCAGATCACCGTCGCGCAGCACAATACGATCACCTACATCGCGCCCGCTCAGACCGGGGATCAGCTGACGGCCACAGCCGTCGAGGTCAGCCAGACCGGGCGCAGCGGAGTCTATGACGCACATGTCACCGATCAGGACGGGCGCCTGATTGCGGCGTTTCGGGGCGGCTCCCGCACCATCCGCGGCACGCTGTTTGAAGAAGACTAAAGGGAGAGGAGTGCAATGAAAGACCTGACGCCCAGCCGCGAGAGCCTCGATCCGATTGAGATCGCCTCCCTTGACGAAATCCGCGCCTTGCAACTGGATCGGATGAAATGGTCGCTGCGCAAGGCCTATGACGACGTGCCCTTCTACCGCCAGCGCTTTGACGCTGCGGGCGTGCACCCCGACGATCTTCAGGACCTCGCAGATCTGGCAAAGTTCCCCTTCACCAATAAGGCCGATCTGCGGGACAACTACCCCTTTGGTCTCTTTGCCGTCCCGCGAGATCAGATCATCCGCATTCATGCCTCATCCGGCACCACGGGCAAACCTACGGTGGTGGGCTACACGCAAGGCGATATCGATATGTGGGCGGATCTGGTGGCCCGCTCGATGCGCGCCAGCGGGACGCGGCCCGGCGATCTCGTGCACATCGCCTATGGCTACGGGCTGTTCACGGGCGGGCTTGGCGCGCACTACGGGGCCGAGAAGCTGGGCACCACAGTTGTGCCGGTCTCTGGCGGGATGACGGAACGCCAGGTGACGCTGATCGAAGATTTCAAGCCCACCACGATCATGGTGACACCGTCCTACATGCTCAACATTCTGGAACAGTATCGCAAGGCTGGCCTTGATCCCCGCGCCAGTTCCATCGAGGTGGGAATCTTTGGGGCCGAGCCATGGACCAATGCCATGCGGGCCGAAGTGGAAGCGGCCTTCGACATGCACGCCGTGGATATCTACGGGCTCTCCGAAGTCATGGGGCCGGGCGTGGCGAATGAATGCGTGGAAACCAAGGACGGACTGCACATCTGGGAGGATCATTTCTACCCCGAGATCATCGACCCCGAAACCGGCGCCGTCCTCCCCGACGGCGAGATCGGAGAACTGGTCTTCACCACGCTCACCAAGGAAGGCTTGCCGATGATCCGCTACCGGACGCGGGATCTGACGCGGCTCTTGCCTGGTACGGCGCGGTCGATGCGGCGCATGGAAAAGATCACCGGGCGATCCGACGACATGATTATCCTGCGCGGCGTGAATGTCTTCCCCACCCAGATCGAAGAGCAAGTCCTGGCAATCCCCGAGCTGGCTCCGCATTTCCAGATCCGGCTGACCCGGGACGGCCGAATGGACGCGATGTCCGTGCATGTCGAAGCCACGCCGGAGGCAGCCGGAGAGCCGCAAAGAGCGGCCACCGCCGCGCGCCTGACCCAGAAGATCAAGGACGTGGTGGGGGTCTCGGCCCAGGTCGAGGTTGGGCCACCCAACGCGGTCGAACGCAGTCAGGGCAAGGCCCGCCGTGTGGTCGATGATCGTCCCAAGGAGTAGCCGGTTTGGTCAGAACCATAGCCAAGGATCACGACCATAAACGTCAGCACATTCTCGCTGTCGCGGCAGAGGTCTTTGCGCGCGAAGGCATCGAGCGGGCCTCGATGAACGAAGTGGCCAAGGCGTGCGGGATCTCCAAGGCCAACATCTACCACTACTATGCCAGCAAGGACGATCTGGTCTTTGACATCCTTGACAGCTACCTCGCCGCATTGCGGGATCTGATCTGCGATGTCGACCTGCAGGGTCTTGCCCCGCCAGAGCAACTGCACGCGCTCTTGCGGGCTTTTCTGCTGGCCTACGACGGGATGGATCATCAGCACAAGATTCAGGCCGAAGGGTTGCCGCGTCTGCCAGAGGCCAAACAGGACGTGCTGAAGAACTACCAGCGCGATCTCGTCAATCGCGTTGCCACAGTTCTGGAGGCGTGCGCGCCCGGGCAACTGGCCGAAGACCGGCGCAAGCGCCGGGACCTGACCATGTCCGTCTTTGGCATGCTCAACTGGTTTTACATGTGGAACCCTAAAGCCAGCCGGAGCGAGCGGGACGAATATGCCGCTGTGATCGCAGATCTCACGTTGCACGGTGTGGCGGGTCGTCCGACCGTTTGATGCCATCACTGGCCAGGGCGCGTCGCGTCCGGCAATGGGCCTTGATTGGGATTGTGCCTTCGCAACACCTTCGCTTGAGTCCCGCGCCAAGCCCGCTTTCGCGCGGCGCGCTCTAGTGCCTGGCCTGATCATAGTCCCACACCACAGGTTCGGCGGAGACGGGGTAACACTGGCACGTCAGCACAAAGCCCGCGTCGACTTCGTAATCCTCCAGCGCATGGTTGGAGATCATCTCTACCTCGCCCTGCATCACCTTGGCTTTGCAGGTCGAACACACGCCGGCCTTGCAGGCAAACGGCGCATCGAGATTGCTTTGCAGCGCCGCGTCCAGAAGGCTTGTGCGGGGCGGGATGGTCAAGGATCGGCTCTCACCGCCAATGGTCAGTCGCCCCTCGACACCATCCGCCATATGCGCAGCATCCGCCACGGGCTCCGGCAGGCGGCCGGGTTGGCCGCTGGCAAAAAGCTCAAACCGGATCTGATCCTTGGAGAGCCCATGCAGCTCCAGCGCGGCGGCAATCGCCTGCATCATCGGTTCCGGTCCGCAGATATAGGCCATGTCCACAGAGGTGATGTCGATCCAGTGAGCAAAGAGGGCGGCACATTTTTCGCCATCTACCCGACCGCGAAACAGGTCGATCTCCTGACTTTCATCTTCCAGAATATGTATGACGTTGAACCGGTTCAGATAGCGGTTCTTGAGGTCTTCAAGCTCTTCCCGGAACATGATCGTGGTTGGATTGCGATTGGCATAGACCAGCGTGAACCGCGCTTCGGGTTCGGCGTCCAGCCCGGTCCGCAGGATCGACAGAACCGGCGTGATTCCCGAACCACCGGCAAAGGCCAGGTAATGCGGAGCCTCCGCTGGCGCCTGAGCAAAAAAGTTGCCCATCGGCGGCAAGGCCTCCATCCGGTCGCCGACCTGTAATTCACTGTTGGCCCAGGTCGAGAATGCACCGCCCGCGACGCGTTTGATCCCAACCTGTACAAGACCATCGGACCGGCCCGCGCAGATCGAATAAGACCGCCTCAACTCCTGATCGTCGAACATTTTGCGAAAGGTCAGATACTGACCCTGCGTAAAGGCAAAAGCCTCCTGATCCTCGGGTTGGAGTGTAACGACCACCGCATCGCGAATGGTTTTTTCGATCGCCGTGACCGTGAGCGGGTGAAACTGCACCATAGCGGGGCCTTTCAGATGCATTTGAAATAGTCGAAGGGTTCCAGGCAGTCCCGGCAGCGCCACTGCGCCTTGCAGGGGGTCGAACCGAACTGGCTGATCTTCTCGACCTGCGTGGATTGGCAATGCGGACAGCGATCTGGCCCACCGGCGGCTTGCGGGGGCGCAATGCCATAGGCTTCAAGCCGGTTGCGGCCCTTCTCCGACAGCCAGTCGGTGGTCCAGGGCGGCGCAATCTGCGTCTTCAGCGCCAGATCCGTTACACCCTGTTTGGCCAGAGCGGTTTCAATATCCATGGAGATCACGGCCATGGCCGGACAGCCCGAATAGGTCGGCGTCACCGTGACCGTCACCTGCCCGCCCGCGATCGAGACATGCCGCACAACGCCCAGATCCACGACCGAAATCACCGGGATCTCGGGGTCGGGCACCTCTTCGAGCCAGGCCCAGACCTGGGCTTCGGTTATGTGTGCCGCCTCGGTCATCGGCTACCACGTCGCGCCCGGATAGGATCGCTGCAGGACCTGCATGGTCGCAAGCATGTGGCCCAGATGCTCAGTATGGCGAAAGCCGGTTCGCCCTCCGGAATGTGCAAAGTCACCATCGGGGCGGATCAGAACAGCCTCCGCGAGACCTTCATCCACGCGCCGCGCCCAGTCAGGGCGCAGCTCAGACGGCAGCGGCGCAACCCCGGTTTCTTTCATCGCTCGGTCCGTGGCGTCATCGGCGAACAGTTCGCCAGCATAGGGCCAGAGGTAATCCAACGCGGCTTGCATGCGCCGGTTGCTCTCCGCCGTTCCGTCGCCAAGCGCCACGACCGTCTCGGCAGAACGGTCAAGGTGATACGTCGCCTCCTTCAGGGATTTCGCTGCAATTTCGGTGATCCGCGTATCGGAGGAGTCGCACAGGGCGGTCAGCCACGGCACTTGAAAGGCATCGAACAGAAACTGGCGCATCAGCGTCCGGCCAAAGTCCTCGTTGGGCACTTCCAGCATCAGCAGATTGCGAAAGTCATACACGTCGCGCAGATAGGCCAGGTCGTTTGCACTGCGCCCCCTGCCCTCGACCTCGGCCGCATAGCCCAACCACAATTGTGTCTGTCCGATCAGATCGAGCGCCGTGTTGGCCAGAGCAATGTCTTCCTCCAGCGCAGGCGCCGTGCCGCACCATTCGGACGTGCGGTGTCCCAGCACCAGCGCGTTGTCGCCCTGGCGCAGAAGGAACTCAAAGAGCGGGGTCATCACATTTTTCCTACATCGTCGGGAATGTCGTAGAAGGTCGGATGCCGATAGACCTTGTCGCGCGCCGGGTCGTACATCGGGCCCTTGTCCGACGGGCTTGAGGCAGTGATCCGCTCGGCTTCCACCACCCAGATGCTCACCCCTTCATTGCGCCGCGTGTAGACATCGCGCGCATTCTTGATCGCATGATCGGCATCAGCCGCATGCAATGAGCCCACGTGACGATGGCTCATCCCGTGCTGTCCACGGATAAACACCTCCCAAAGGGGCCATTCGCTGCTCATCTGTCCTCCTATCCCCGACCGCGTCCGGTTTCGAGACCGGGCCCAGGCTCTGGGTTCAACGATTGACCGAAGGCCAGCCGGTGGCCGTCGATATCCACGACATCGAAATCGTCGCAACCATATGGGTTGTCTCGACGGATTTCGGTAAGTTCCGGTAGATCCAAGGCGGCGAACTCGCTGTGCAGGGCCGCGACATCGTCAATGTAGATGTAGGCTGCCCACCATTGATTGCAGGACACCTCGCCATCCCTGCCACGATCCAATGCCAACGTCACCTCGCCGCGCTGCATGATACAAAACGCCGGCGGGTCGCCCCAAATCCCATGGCTGTCAAATCCAAGCGTGAGGTAAAAGGCCTCTGAGGCCGCCACATCCCGGACCTGTAGCACAGGCATGGCGCGACGCATGGTCATCACTCGGCCGCAGCTCGCGCCGCCCGCTTTTTGCGAGCATGTGCCAGCATGCCCTCGCGCACCCAAGCCCCATCGTCCCAGGCCTTGGTCCGCGCGGCCATGCGGTCGACATTGCACGGGCCGTTGCCCGAGAGAACATCGAAAAACTCGTCCCAGTCCGGTTCGCTAAAGTCGTAGTGGCCCGTCTCTTCGTTCCACTTCAGATTTTCATCGGGAATGGTCAGACCCAGATAGTCTGCCTGAGGCGTGGTCTCGTCGACGAACTTCTGGCGTAACTCATCGTTGGTGTTCATCTTGATTTTCCAGGCCATGGATTGCGCGGAGTGCACGCTGTCCTTGTCAGACGGCCCGAACATCATAAGCGCTGGATACCAGAACCGATTGAGCGCATCCTGTGCCATGCGCTTTTGATCAGCGGTGCCGTTGGCCATCGCCATCATGATGTGAAAACCCTGGCGCTGGTGGAAACTTTCTTCCTTGCAGATCCGCACCATGGCGCGGGCATAGGGTCCATACGACGTGCGCTGCAACGGCACCTGGTTCATGATCGCCGCACCGTCCACAAGCCAGCCGACGGCACCCATATCGGCCCAGGTCAGCGTCGGGTAATTGAAGATGGACGAATACTTCATTGTGCCGGCGTGAAGCATCTCGAACAGCTCGTCTCGCGACACGCCCAGCGTCTCGGCCGCGCAATAGAGATACAATCCATGCCCCGCCTCATCCTGCACTTTGGCCAAAAGATTGGCCTTGCGCTCAAGCGTCGGCGCCCGGGTGATCCAGTTGCCTTCGGGCAATTGCCCGACAATTTCGGAATGGGCGTGCTGGCCGATCTGACGGATCAGCGTTTTGCGATAGCCATCCGGCATCTCATCCTTTGGCTCGATCTTCTCGCCCGCGTCTATGCGGTCCTGAAACGCACGGTCTTCTGGGCTCATATCCTGGCGGGAGCGAACCCCCGCGCCCGTTGATTTCACCATTTGAGCGTACATTTCATCCTCCTCACCCGCAGTTGGTCACACGGATCATTGCGGGTCCGCCTATCCTGTTTGCCGGCCCACACAGCCTGCCTTGCAGGGAGAATAACATGTTACAGAAATTTTTCAACTCAGATTTCATGTAACATTAATATAGCTCCCCCTACAAACCCGGAGGCGAAAACCTCAAAAACCGGCGCAAAAACAATGCACAACTCCCCCAGCCGATTGGAAAAACTGGCTGAAGGTCGCTTTTCACGTGAAAAGTTTGCTTTATGATCGCCGTGTCGCGGGAAGTATAAGTGGACAGTTTGCGTAAATGACTCTGCGAGTAAGGACATACCTTGCTGTGGCGTTTATCATTGCCTCGGGCATGCCACTGGCGATCTTCTGGTCATGGCCTTATTCGCGCATTCTGGATTCTGAAATCGCCGGTGCCTATGACCGGCATCTGCTCATTGCCGAAAACCTGTCCTCTTCGCTGGCCGAGTATCACCGTGACCTGACAATTGTGCTGGATGCCTATGGCCCGCTGATTTCCAACGGCGGCGGCGACGAAGCCTGGCCGATCTTTGAAGACCTGGGCTTTCGCCACATTTGCGTTGTGAATGCGGACACAGGCGCCCTGATCCGGGCCTATCTCGTAGAGGATCAGCCCTGCCCGAATGTTGTCCCTGACAGTCGGCTGACGATGCTTCGGGATCTGGCCGACGGGGCCAAGGGCGCAATTTCGCCTGTTGTGGCCCCGCCGGACGAAGCACCTCGTATTTTTCTGGCAAAGCGCATCGGCAATGAGCTTGTCATCGGCGCCGTTGGCACCGAATTCTTCGATGCCTTGATTGCGCAGGTCCAGTTCGGCGAACAGGGACATGCGGCCATACTCGATCAGACCGGGCAGACCCTCGCGCATCCTATGAAGGGACAAAAGGCCCAGACCTATGATCTGTCCGGCATTCCGCTCTTTGAACGGTTTCAGCAGGGCGAAACCGGTGTGGAGATGTTCTTTTCACCGCTGATGCAGGAAGAGATGGTTGCCGGCTTTGCGCCTGTGCCGGGCGTCGGCTGGGGCGTCATCGTCCCGCAACCGATGGCAGAACTCAAGAACATTGCCACCGGGTTTAACCGCGATGCGCTCGTGGTGCTGTCCATCGGAGTTTTCCTCTCGCTCGGCCTCGCTCTCGCCCTGTCCGTGCAATTTTCCCGGCAGCTGGGCTATATTGCCAAAGCCGTTCACCTGGTCGCCGAGGAACGCGACGACGTTCGCGTCAACACCGGGCGCAAGGTGGTGGCCATCGAAGAATTTGAAACGCTCGTGTCGGACATCAATCGGCTGGCCAAAGACAGCGCCGAAGCGCGACATGAACAGATCAAGTACAACCAAGTGCTGGAGGCTGCCAACGCTAGCATGCGCCATGAGATGAACGAACGGCTCAGCGCGGAAGCGGCACGGGAAACCAGCGAGGTCCGGTTTCGAAGCCTGTTCGAAAGTGCGCCCATTCCCATTCGCGAGGAAGATCTCTCGGGCATGAAGGCGCTGATCAACGAGGTCAACCTGCCTGACCCGCAAGCGTTTTCCGACTATATCGACGCGCATCCTGAATTTCTGGAGGCCTGCAGCCGTGAGATCGTCGTGGTTGACGCCAATCGCGCATCGCTGGAGCAGCACGGCTACAAGGACAAGTCGGAGATGTTGCAAAAGGTCGTGCGCACGCTGTCACCGGCGGCCCGCAAGATCGTGCGCAAAACCGTCGAAACGCTGCACAGCGGCGCGCTGGGGCGCAGTTACGAAACGCAGATTACCCGAACCGATGGATCGGTGCGCACCGTGGCGGCCAAATGGTCGGTCATTCCCGGCCACGAGGAAACCTACGGCAGGATCCTTCTTTGCTCGATTGATCTGACCGAACGGCTGAAATCCGAAGAGGCCCTGCAACATGCCATGAAACTGGATGCTGTCGGGCAGTTGACCGGCGGCGTGGCCCATGACTTCAACAACCTGCTCACTGTCATCGGCGGCAATATCGATCTGATGGAGGCCACCCAAAACCTCGACCCTGAAATCGGCGCACCGATTCACAAAGCGGTGCGGCGCGGGGCGGATCTCACCCAAAGGCTGCTGGCGTTCTCGCGCAAGCAGCCGCTCTCACCCCAGGCGGTCAACCTGGGCGAACTTCTGATGGAAATGACGGAACTGTTGCGCCGGACCTTGGGTGAGGAAATCGCCATTGAGATCGACATCGAAGACCCGCTTTGGAGCGCGATTGCCGACCCGGGTCAGGTGGAGACATCGCTTCTTAACATGGCGCTGAATTCGCGCGATGCGATGCCAGGTGGCGGAACCCTGTCGATTTCAAGCCATAACGTGACGCTGGAGGCAGCGGAGTCCATCGACGCCGAACCCGGCGACTACGTCAGGCTTTCGGTTGCCGACACTGGTGTCGGCATGTCGCCGGAGGTGCTGTCCCGCGCGTTCGAACCTTTCTTCACCACAAAGGATGTCGGCAAGGGGTCCGGTCTTGGCCTGTCGTCGGTGTATGGGTTTGCCAAGCAGTCCGGCGGCGATGTCCAGATCGCCAGCACACCGGGTCAGGGCACAACGATTGCGCTTTATCTGCCGCGCAGCCCGGCGCCGGCGCGCCCGGCCGATGTAACGCCCGCACCGGTCAAATCCATCGACGGCAACGGGCGGGTGACACTGGTGCTGGAAGATGACAGCGATGTCCGCAAGTTCCTGACGCGAACGCTGGCCGCGTTCGGTTTTTCGGTCCTGCAGGCTGATAGCGTGGCCGAGGCGCGCAGGATTCTGAAAGCCGACCACAAAATCGACCTGCTGATTTCGGATGTGATGCTTCCAGGCGGCGTTTTGGGTCCGGAGTTTGCCGCCGAAATGCTGGGCGCCGCGCCAAGGACCTCGGTCGTTTTCATCTCCGGGCGCCCGGGCGATGCCAAAATCGAAGCCTTCCCCGCGCTGCGTCATGCCTCGGTTCTCGCCAAACCCTTCACGCGTGACGATCTCGTCAAACAGATCGAAGCGGCCGACGCGGCCAGTGCCTGCGCACATGACCTCTGAAGCGGGACCGCCGCGCCGCAGCCTTGCAGATCAAAGTACTCACGTCTGAGACCTGTCGGACCGGGTGACGGTCGGAATCTTCGGACGTGCGCTGCCTGCCTGCAGCCGGGCAGCCGTCGCCAGAACAAGCGCCTGGGAGATGCACATGGGTGCCGCAATGGAGCGCGAAAAGGTATGCCGATGTTCGGGCACCGAAAACAGAACATCCGCCGATTTGGCCAGCGGCGACAGGGTTCCGTCTGACATCGCCACGATCTTGCAATCGCGCGCGCCGACCTGATCGACGATGGTCACCACCTCGTTGGCATAATAGCGAAACGATACGGCGACCAGCACATCCCGGTCGGAGATGGTATGCGCCATATGGGTGGCCAGCCCGCCACTGGGATCAAGCAGAACACACCGCTTGCCAATCATCGTGAGCATGTAGCGCATGAATTCCACCACCGGCGCAGAGCGCAACTGGCCCAGCAGATAGACGCTTTCTGCGTCGCTCAGCAAATCCGCCGCCCGGGCCAGATCAGCTCCGGAGACGTCGTCCAGCAAAGCCTGGAGCGAGGCGATGTCTTTGACCACGATGTCTTGCAAAAACCCGAAGTCGGTCGGGTCGTCCCGGTTGCCGAGATCAGCCTCAAGGGCGTTGACGCGCGCTTCGAACCCCGGTGCCGCGGTCTCAAGCCGTTTTTGAAACAGCATCTGAAGGTCCTTGAACCCGCTATATCCCAACGCCTGCGCAAACCTCACGAAGTTCGACGCGTGCAGCCCGCAGCGATTGGCAATCGTGTTCACCGAATGCACCGCAATCTCATTGGGGTTCTGCGTCAGATAAACCGAGATCTGCTGATGAGATTTGCTCATCTGCTCATAGCGCTCATGGATCATCTGGATCAGCGTTTCGAAATCGGTTGGGGGCATCCGGGCTGTCCTAATGGACTATGGGTTGGCTGTTTCAGGCGATGGCGGATCCGGGCGAAGAGAGGCCCGCGGATCAGAGCATCAGGCGACGCAGCGTGGGTTCGATGCGGCGGACCATGTCCGTCTCCGGGTGGCGGGGACGTGGCGGCAGAGCGATCTCCTGCAAGGTTCCACTCTGCATCGCGTCTTCGATGGCCAGCAGGATCTCCACGTCCGTCATGCCCTCGGCACCGTCAGACTCAGGCGGTGTTCCGGACAGGATGCAGTCGGAAAAATAGGCCGTCTGCCCGGCAAACTGGTCGGTCTGAGGGAACTCGTGCGTGATCACTTCTGCCCCGCGCGTCAGCCGGACCGTGGTGGGCGACTGAAAGTCATACGCACCCTCCACCGAGATTTCGCCTTCGGTTCCGGCAATGCGGTACATGTCGAGCTGTTCGGCCCCAAAACTGACCGCGAACTGGGCGACACGGCCCTGCGGA
Source organism: Pseudomonadota bacterium (assembly GCA_039179965.1). Lineage (GTDB taxonomy): Bacteria > Pseudomonadota > Alphaproteobacteria > Rhodobacterales > Rhodobacteraceae > Marinibacterium. The sequence goes on along the minus strand of JBCDEC010000007.1, from coordinate 12,251 downwards.
AACATCAGCGTGGCCGCCAGAGTTTCCTCGACCTCCTGAAACCGGGGATCTTCCACGTGATTGCGCACAGCCGTGACATGGGTTGGTTCGTCCTGAAAGATATGCCGCACGGCATTGACGCAATAGACCCCGATGTCCTGCAAGGGGCCGCCCCAATGCTCGGCCTGCAAACGATGATTGTCTGGACCGGCCGGAAAGGAAAAGAGCGAGGAAAAGACGCGGGGATCACCGATCGCGCCAGATCGGATCAAATCCAGCACATGCACCGTTCCCGGCTCGTTGTGCAGCCGGTAAGCGGTCATCAGGTAGACCCCGGCGTCGCGCGCGGACTCGATCATCGCCGCGCATTGGGCCGAAGTCACCGCCAGCGGTTTTTCCACCAGGGCATGCTTTCCGGCCCGCGCCGCGCGGATCGCGAAGTCGGCATGCATCCCGTTGGGCAGGGCAATGTAAACCGCGTCGACCACATCCGCGGCCAGCATCGCGTCATAGTCATCGTAACCGTAAACGTGCGGGATGTCGTAAAACGCGGCCAGGGCGCTGGCTTTGGCAGGCGAGCCACTGACGATGGCAGCGGTCGCTGAATTTCCGGTCAGCGCCACGCCCGGCAAAAAGGCGATCTGTGATATCCATCCAGCGCCCACAACCCCGTACCTGATGTTCATCTCAGTCCTCCACCGTGATCCAGCGCCGTTCGCGCGCCGAATGCTGGATCTGTTCCACAAGCGACTGGATCCGCCATCCGGCGCGAAAATTGAAGGGCTCGGGCGCACTGCCGGCAATCGCCGACAGATAACCTGCCACCTCGACCGTCTTGAGGTCGTTAAAGCCAATCTGGTGACCCGGTGCGACGATAAAGTCGCCGTAGGGCGGATGATCCGGTCCCGCTTCGATCTTGCGAAACCCCTGCCGCCCCTTGGGGTCGTGGGTCGAAAAATGATGCAACTCGTTGAGTCGCTCCCCGGTAAAAAACAAGGCGCCCTTTGACCCGTGCACTTCGAAATCGTGCTGCATTTTTCGGCCCGTAGCGATCCAGTTGCCTTCAATCGATCCCGACACGCCATTGGCAAAGCGCAGAAAGGCCCGGCCAACATCGTCAACCTCAACGCGGCGCCGGCCCTGCGCCCCGTCCGGACGTTCGTCGATCATCGTGACGCAATCGCCCATGACCTCGACGATGGGGCCAATGAGAAATTCGGCCGTGGCAAGGGTATGACTGCCCAGATCGGCAAGCGCCCCGCCGCCTGCGGCGTCGTGGCGAAAGGTAAAGGCACCGGTTTCATCGGCCATGTAGTCCTCGGCATGGAGGCCACGGTAGCTGCGGATCTCACCCAACTCGCCGGATGCGATCATGTCGCGCGCCAAAGAGAAGATCGGGTTGCAGATGTAGTTGAAGCCGACCTGCGTCTTCACCCCGGCCCGCTCGGCAGCCGCCGTCATCTCTGCCGCATCCGAGGCCAACGGGGCCAGAGGTTTTTCGCAATAGACATGTTTGCCGGCGGCGATGGCCGCCAGCGACATCGTCTTGTGCAAGGCGTTTGGTGCGGTAATCGAGACGATGTCGATATCCGGATTGGCGACGATCTCTTGCCAATCCGCCGTCGCCCGATCGAAGCCGTAGGTCCGGGCCGCGGCCTGAGCGGCAGGTTCATCGATATCGGCCACCGTGTGCAGATGTGCGTCAACGGGCAAGTCAAACACCCGTGCGGCATCGATAAACCCAAAGGCATGGGCCTTTCCCATAAACCCCGTACCAATCAGACCGACGTTCAGTTTAGGCTTGGCGTAGGACATCAATATGCTCTTTGTTCACCACGAGGTCCGGATCGATCCGGCCCTGAAAGAAATCGAGGATGTTCTGCGCGGATGACACGGCCATCCGCTCGGCCGCGTCCCGGGTCAGCCCGCCGATATGAGGCGTCAGGATGACCTGATCAAATGCGCAAATCGGATGGCTCGGGGGCACCGGCTCAGCCGCAAAGACATCAAGACCGGCGGCGCCAACCTTGCCGCTTTCCAATCCCGCGATCAGAGCCGCCTCGTCAAAGATCCCGCCGCGCGCGGTGTTGACCAGCACCACCCCGTCGCGCATTCGGTTCAACTCGGCCTCACCGATCATCGGGCGGTCCGTCTGAGGCACCGAAAAGGAAATGACATCGGCCCAGGACAGACCTTCGGCAAGGGAGGCGACCGGGGCTGCGCCCTCCTTGGGCCAGCCCCGCTCCTGCAAGACCGGATCATAGGCGCGCAGGTTCATTCCGAATCCATGCATCAGGGCTCCGGTCTGCCGCCCGATCCGTCCATAGCCCACAAGAAGCAGGTTCTGGCCGCGCAGGTCACGCGCCTCCAGCCGGTTGCGCCACTCCCAAGGGCCGCTGCGCACGGCCGCATCGGCCCGCAGCACCCGTTTTGAAGCGGCCAGGATCAGAAGGGCCGCGTGCTCGGCCACCGTCCGTGAATTGACGTCACCGCAGACCGCCAGTGCGATGCCACGGTCGTTCAATGCGCCCAGATCAACGGCGTCATACCCCACACCATGCCGCGACACGATCTTGAGCCGCTCCGCTTTGGCAATGGTCGGTGGTGTCATGGGCTGCGTGCGCAGGAGCACGCCATCGGCAGAGCCGATCTCGGCCGCGAGACTGGGTTCAGAGGTTTCATCAATGTAAGTCACGGAGACGTCCCCGGCCCTGTCGAGAACCGCCCGACCGGAGGCATGCAGCGGACCGGCCACCACCACGTGCGGCATCAGTAACTCCCCGACGTGCCGGAGGCGCCGTCTTGCCCGGTGGTCAGATTTCGAAAGGCTTTGACGCTTGCCAACGCGGCGCCGGCCAGGAGGCGCGCATCACCCGAAATCGTGGTCAGGGAATAGCCCCAGCCAATGGCCTTCACCGCATAATCCGGTGTGCCGCAATGCAGACCGGCCTTTATCCCGTGCGCTTTGCAGACCGTTGCAATGTGCTGGATCAATTCGACCATCTCAGGCTCTTCGCGATCAAAGCCGGGGGCAAGACGGCCGTTCTGGGTGCCCAGTGTCAGATCCGCGGGGCCGACATAGACGCCATCCAGTCCCGGCGTCGCCGCGATCTCTTCGAGATTGGCCACCCCTTCCGCCGTTTCGATCATCGCCAGAGCCAGCACCTCGTCATTCATCACAGGTCCGTATCCCGGCATGGCAAATCCCGCGCGCGTCGGGCCATAGCTGCGTTGCCCAAGGGGCGGGTAGCGCAGGTAGCTGACAAATTCCGCCGCCTGTTCCGCGGTGTTTATCATCGGGCAGATGATGGTCAGAGCCCCCGCGTCCAGCGCCTTCATGATATAGCCCGGATCCAGCCACGGCACGCGCACTCCGATGCCAGCGCCAGAGGCCCGCAGCGCCTGCATCATGGGCAGGGCGGCGGCGTAGTCCAGCGCCCCGTGCTGTATGTCAATTGTCAGCGAATCATAGCCTTGCGCCGCCATGATCTCTGCGGTGAACGGATTGCCAATCGACAGCCAGCCGTTCAGCACCGGTTTGCCCTCGGCCCACAAGTGTTTGATCTTGTTCCAGGTCATTGTGTTCTTTCGTCCCACTTGTTTTGGCGGCTAGGCCAATTCATCCACCTTGACGGCCCGGCCCTGGGCGACAGACAGCCCGCAGGCCTCTGCCAGCAGCAAGGCACGCCGGCCGTCTTCAAATCCGACAGGAACTGGCATCCCGGTCTCGATCGCATCGACAAAGTGCCCGATTTCGGCATCGAAGGCTTCGCCGTAGCGCTCGATGAAAAAGTGCTGGAGCGGCGCGGATACATTCGTGGCCCCCGCAACGTGCCGGGTCACCAGGGTTTCACGATGGTTTTCCGAGATCACCATCCCCGCCGAGCCGAACAGCTCGACCCGCTGATCATAGCCATAGGCTGCATGGCGCGAGTTTGTGATCACAGCCTGTTTGCCGCTGGCCGTCGACAGCGTCACGGCGACAGTATCGTAGTCCCCGCATCGTGCCATTAGGTCCGGATCGACCAGTCTGGAGCCGGTGGCTGAAACCGCGACAACCTCTTCGCCCAGCATGAACCGTGCGAGGTCGAGATAATGAATGGTCATGTCCCGAAAAATCCCGCCGGAGCTTTCGATGTATGCGTCAGGCGCCATGCCGGGATCACGCGACGTGATGATCACCTGATGCAAGTCTCCGATCTCCCCCGCCACGACGGCGGCCTTCGCCGCCGCGTGCCCGGGATCGAACCGGCGCACAAAGCCCAGCATGATGGGCACATCCGCATCCGAAATCCGCGACTTAAGCGCGTTCACCCGCTCCAAAGACAGATCAATCGGCTTTTCACACAGAACCGGCTTTCCGGCCGTGACGCAGGCTTCGATCAGATCGACATGGGTGTCAGTAGGCGTTGCGATTAGCACGGCCTCGGTCGCGCTTGCCAGGATAGCGGCATCGGCAGAGGCAAAACTGGGAACGCCGTGGGCCTCGGCACAAGCCTCGGCAGAAGGGGCATGAACATCAAAGACCCCGGCCAGTTCGGCGCGCGGATGAGCCGCTATATTGTCGACATGCATACGGCCAATGCGACCGCAGCCAAGCACGCAGATCCCTGGCACATCATCCTCCCCAAATTGTTCTTGCAATGATCGTTGCAAGATGCGCTATTTGTCAATAATCATTTCATGCGGTTGGACAGACCATGGATCAAAGGCCGGCAAGAGCCTCGGATCGGATGGTCGCTCAAGGTCCCGACACGCTGTTATCCGCCTGGGGCTAACCCAGTTTAGAGAGGCCCAGTTTAGGGAGGAAAAAACGTGACAGCCAAAACTGTGCGCCTGACCATGGCGCAAGCGCTCGTGCGCTATCTCTGCGCACAATACACCGAGATCGATGGCGACCGCGTACCCTTGTTTGCCGGCGTGTTTGGCATCTTCGGCCATGGCAACGTGACCTGCCTGGCCGAGGCCCTGGAGCGGGTCCAGGACCAGTTGCCGACCTGGCGCGGCCAGAACGAACAATCCATGGCGCTCGCCGCCGTCGCTTATGCCAAGGCGAAGAAACGGCGGCAAATCATGATCGCCACCTCCTCGGTCGGACCAGGGGCCACGAACATGGTGACCGCCGCCGGTGTGGCGCATTCCAACCGCCTGCCCGTCCTGTTGCTGTCCGGTGATACCTATGTGAACCGCCTGCCCGACCCGGTGCTCCAGCAGGTCGAGCATTTCGGCGACCCGAGCCTCACGGTCAACGACAGCTTCCGCGCCGTGACACGCTATTGGGATCGGATCGTGCATCCCGCACAGATCCTGCAGTCATTGCCACAAGCCATCGCCACGATGCTCGATCCCGCCGACTGCGGCCCGGCCTTCATCGGTCTACCGCAAGACACGCAGGAACTGGCCTATGACTACCCGGAAAGCTTCTTCGCCGAAAAGACCTGGGTCATCCCCCGCCCGCGCCCCTCGCGCGATCAGATCGCAGAGGCGGCAGAAGTGTTGAAGACAGCCAAGGCGCCTTTGCTGATCTCCGGCGGCGGAGTCCGCTATTCCGGCGCGGAACACGCGGTTGCCGCGTTCGCCGACAAACACGGTATTCCGATGGCTGAGACCATCGCTGGCAAGGGCGCGGTTGTGCATGATCACCCCGTCTATGTGGGGCCCATCGGCATCGAGGGGACAGAAGCCGCACGCCAGCTGTCTGAGACCGCCGATGTGGTGATCGCCGTTGGCACGCGAATGCAGGATTTCACCACGGGCTCCTGGACCACCTTCCCGAAAGACGCGCAGATCATCACGATCAACGCTGCGCGCTTTGATGCGCACAAGCACAAGGCCACCCCGGTCGTCGGTGATGCGCTGGAGTGTCTCTCCGAGCTCGGCGCAGCCCTCGGCGATTGGGCCGCCCCCGGCCCGCGGATGGCCCAGGCCCGGACGTGGTACGCCGATTGGAACCGCATGCTGGACGACGGCCAGGCGCCAACCAACCAGGCGGTGCCAAGCTATGCTCAGGTCGTGGGCCTCGTGAACAGGAAAGCACAGCCCGAGGATGTGATGATCACCGCAGCTGGCGGATTGCCGGGGGAGACCATCAAGAACTGGCGGTGCAAGTCGCCGCACACGTTTGATTGTGAATTCGGCTATTCCTGCATGGGCTATGAGGTCGCCGGTGGCTGGGGCCATGCCATGGCGCTGCAAGGCAAGGGCACGCCGATCGTCATGGTCGGGGACGGTTCCTACATGATGATGAATTCCGACATCCACTCCTCGATCCTGTCAGGCCACAAGATGATCGTCATTGTCTGCGACAACGGCGGGTTCGCTGTGATCAACCGGTTGCAAACCGGCACCGGCGGGGTCGAGTTCAACAATCTTCTGAAAGACTGCCGTGGGGTCGACGCAGGCAACGTGCGCCATGTGGATTTCGCCAAACATGCCGAAGCTATGGGAGCCTATGCCCGCCATTGTGAAAGCCTCGCCGATCTCGACGCCGCGCTCGATTGGGCGCAAACCAAGGATGCCACCACCGTTCTCTCAATTGCGTCAGACGCCTATACTTGGACGCCGGGCGGAGCGGATTGGTACGTGGGCGTTCCGGAAGTGAGCCCGCGCGAAGCCGTGCAAGAGGCGCGCAAGGGCCAAGAGGCCTTCCGGGAAAAGCAGCGGCTCGGGGTCTGAACCGTGATGTTGCGCGCGAAACTGGGCATCGCGCCCATCGCCTGGTGGAATGACGATCTCGAAGCGCTCTCAGACGATGTGAGCCTTGAGGAATGTTTGCGCCAGGCGGCCGAGGCCGGTCTGACTGGAATGGAAACCGGCCGGCGCTTTCCGATGGATATGGACGTCCTGGGTCCAATCCTGGACAGATACGGGATTTCGGTTTGTGGTGGCTGGTTCTCCGGGCTGCTTCTGGACGGCGATCTCGAGGCGGAAAAGGACCGGGTCGCCGCGCAGCACGCCTTTTTCAAAGCCGCAAAGGCGCCCTGCATTGTCTATGGCGAGACGGCGCGGTCGATCCAGGGCGATCAAAGCACGCCTTTGGCCCACAAACCGAGGCTGAGCGAAGCCGAGATGGCAGCCTATGGCCGCAAGATTTCGGACTTTGCTGACTGGTGCGCCCGCGAGGGCATGCCACTTGCCTACCACCATCACATGGCGGCTGCGGTCGAGACAGAGGCCGAGCTTGACCTTTTGATGAAACACTCCTCCGTGCCGCTCCTTTTTGATGCGGGCCATATGGCCTTTGCGGGCGGCAACGTCTTGCGGGTCATCGACACCCATCATGCCCGGATCACACATGTCCACGCCAAGGACATCCGGGCCGAGGTGGTAGACGGGCTGGACCGCAGTCGCGAAAGTTTTCTGGACGCGGTGGTCAAAGGCGCGTTCACCGTGCCCGGCGACGGATCGCTCGATTTCGAGACCATTGCCAAGACCCTGGCCGACAAGGGCTATGAAGGCTGGTTTGTCATCGAAGCCGAGCAAGACCCTGTCGCCAACCCGCCGCTGGATATGGCGATCAAGGGTCGCGCCGCGCTGTTCCGGGTCCTGAGCGCTGCTGGATATGAGGTGATCTCACCATGAACCGGATCGATGGAAAGATAGCCGTGATCACCGGCGGCACCCAAGGGCTGGGCGCGGCAACCGCGGAAATGTTCGCTGCAGCCGGCGCGGCGGGCATCGCCATCGTCGGGCGCGACACCGCGAAAGGCCAGCGGCGCGCGGAGCAGATAACCGAAGCCTCCAACGTGCCGGTCCTGATGATCACCGCCGATCTCGCGCAAACCGAGGACCTCTGCCGGATCATCCCGGACGCCGACGCGCGGTTTGGCCGGATCGACATTTTGGTCAATGCCGCCGGTCTCACCGACCGGGGCAACCTGCTCAACACCACCCCGGCGCTCTTTGACGCCATATTTGCCGTCAACACCCGCGCGCCGTTCTTCCTGATGCAGGACGCGGTGAAGGTCATGGAGCGTGAGAACTCCGGCGGGCGGATCGTCAACATCGGCTCGATGTCCTCGCAAGCCGGTCAGCCTTTTCTGGCACCCTATTGTGCCTCCAAAGGCGCTCTGTCGACGCTGACGCGACATGCAGGCTACGCGCTGATGCGCAATCGGGTGCACGTCAATCAGCTGGATATCGGCTGGATGGCCTCGGATCACGAACGCGCGCTGCAACTGGCGGAATCTGGCGACCCGGACTGGGAGGCCAAGGCCAGGGCCGATCTGCCCTTTGGGCGCCTGATCGATCCCAAGGAGGTGGCCCGCGCCATCCTGTTTCTGGCATCCGAAGATGCGGGCATCATGACCGGCTCGGTCATTCAGTACGACCAATCGGTCTGGGGTGGCTATGACGGACAGGCACCCGGCCCAGCTGAAAAACTGGTGTCCTAGATGACGGTGCGTGTAGCACTTGTCGGCGCAGGGGTGATGGGCAGCGATCACGCGCGCATCATCGCGCAAGAGGTGTCCGGCGCCAAGCTGCAGGTCGTTTGCGATGCCGATGCCGCGCGCGCACGGACCGTGGGCGACAGCTACGGCACCACAGACATCGCCACCGACCCATTGGCCACGATTTTGCGCCAGGATGTGGACGGCGTGCTGGTCTCCAGCCCGGATGACACCCACGCCGATCTCACCATCGCCGCCGTCGCGGCGGGCAAGCCCGTGCTTTGCGAAAAACCGCTCGCGCCAGATGCCGAGGCCTGCCTCAAGGTCATCGCCGCCGAGGTGGCCGCGAACCGGCCGTTGATTCAGGTGGGCTTCATGCGCCGCTTCGATCCCTCCTACACTGCGATGAAACTGGCGCTGGATTCAGGCCAGATCGGACGACCGGTGATGATGCACAACTTCCACCGCAACGTTTCGGTGCCCGACTTCTTCACCGGGCAAATGGCAATTTCCAACTCGGCGCCGCATGAATTCGACATCGCCCGCTTCGTGTTGGGGGTCGACCCGCAGACGATCACGGCCTTTCAGGGCAAAGGCGCCACCGCCATTTCGCCCGTTTGCATGGTGTTGGAGACCGAGGCCGGGCAAATCATCACCATCGAAGTCAACAACACGGCCGCCTACGGCTATGACGTGCGCGGAGAACTGGTGGGTGAGGCCGGCTCGATCGATCTTGTCACGCCGGCACATGCGCGGCTGAATACAGCGCTGCAATCCGCAACACCGCTGGCCGAAGACTGGCGCCCGCGCTTCGCCGAGGCTTACCGCGCGCAGAACGCCGCCTGGATCAAAAGCATCGAAACCGGCACGCCTGACCGCCGCGCGGCGACCGCCTGGGACGGCTATTGTGCCAGTGTTGTTGCAGAAGCAGGCGTTAAGTCTTTGGAGAAACAGGCGCGCGTTGCTATCAATCCTGTGGAGAAGCCGGAATTTTATAAACGGCTCGGGGAGAAAATGCGGGAGGGGGCTTTGGAATGAGCCTGTTGGAGCTCAATAACATCACCAAGAGTTTTGGTGCGATTCATGCTTTGCAGGGTGTTGATCTGTCGATTGCGCCTGGCGAAGCCGTCGGGCTGATGGGCGACAATGGCGCCGGCAAATCTACCCTGATGAAGATCATTGCCGGCAACTTTCCACCGACGAACGGAGAGATTCGCATTGACGGCGAGGCGGTTTCGTTCTCGCAGCCCATCGATGCGCGCGATGCAGGGATCGAGATCGTCTATCAGGACCTCGCGCTGTGCGACAATCTCACGGCCGGGGCCAATGTGTTCCTTGGCCGTGAACTGAAGAAGAAGGTCGGCCCCTTTTCGATGCTCGATCACACGTCAATGTACAAACGCGCCGGCGAGTTGTTTGCCGAGCTGAAATCCGAGACCCGGCCCCGCGATCTGGTTCGGCAGATGTCCGGCGGCCAGCGTCAGGCCGTTGCGATTGCGCGCACGCGGTTGAGCGATCCAAAACTGGTGCTCATGGACGAACCCACCGCCGCGATCTCGGTCCGGCAGGTCAAGGAGGTGCTGGCCCTGATCCACCGGCTCAAGGACACTGGCCATGCCGTGATCCTGGTCTCTCACCGGATGCCGGACGTCTTCGATGTCTGTGACCGCGTTGCGGTCCTGCGCCGGGGCACCAAAGTGGCCGACAAACGGATCACGGAAACGACCCCGGAAGAGGTGACCGGGCTTATCATCGGGGCGATCGCAGAAGCATGAGTACCAACGCTGACAACGACAAAGACCACGCCGAGATCGACGAGAGTATCACCCAGCGCCAGGAGGTCTCGGGCTTTGCCGCGATTTTGCGCACGCAACCGTTCTGGGTCTTTCTTGCTCTGGTGGGCCTTGCGACCGTCATGACCTTCGTCTCGGACGCCTTCATGACCGAGCGGAATTTCTTCAATATCACCCGCAACATGGCCTTCTTTGGCATCATGGCGCTGGGCATGTCGGCGGTGATCTGCACCGCCGGAATAGACCTGAGCGTGGGCTCTCTGGTCGGACTTACGGGCATTGTCACGGGTCTGATCATGCAGGCCGGCTATGGCATCGAATGGGGCTTTCTGGGCTGTATGGCCGTGGCCGCCGCAGTTGGATTTGTGAACGGCGTACTTGTGGCCTACCTCAAAATGCCGCCCTTTGTGGTCACGCTCGGGATGCTCTCCATCGTGGTCTCGCTCGGGCGGGTGGTCTCGAACAACCAGATGATCTGGGATTTCGGTCCCGATCAGGAACTCTATGAATGGATTGGCGGCGAAAGCGTTCTGGGTGTGCCCAACGTCGTCTGGGTCCTCGGGATCCTGACGGCCGTCTTCTGGTGGGTCTGGCGCTATACCACCTGGGGTCGCTGGGTGATTGCCATTGGCGGCAACGCCCGCGCGGCCAAGCTTTCGGGCATCCCGGTCGAACGCATCCTGGTCACGGTCTATATGGTGTGCTCGCTGACCGCCGGGCTCTCGGCCTTTCTCTTCGTGGGCTATACCGGCTCTGTCACCAATGGCATGGGCTTTACATGGGAGCTTACCGTCATTGCCGCTACGGTGATCGGTGGCGCCAATCTGATGGGCGGTGTGGTCTTTGCCCTGGGCGCGCCCATCGGTGCGGCGCTGATCGAACTCATCCGAAACTCACTGCTGCTCGCGGGGATTCCCGCGCTTTGGCAGCAGTTCTTTGTCGGGCTGTTTCTCATCCTTGCAGTGCTTTTGGAACAGATCCGCAATCGCGGGGGACGATAACCCCCATACTTTGCTCTTCGAAACCTTAGGCAGGATAGAATGAAGAGACTGCTTGCAACTACGATGGTCGCCACCATCTCCATGGCCGGAATGGCAATGGCCGATGGCCACGCCAAGACCTTTGCGCTTGTGCCCAAGGCGATGAACAACCCATTCTTCGATCTGGCACGGGACGGCTGCTTCCAGGCTCAGGATGAGCTCGACGGGGTCACCTGCGAATACATCGGCCCCGGTGAACACACCGAGCTTGAGCAGATCCAGATCGTGCAGGACCTGATCACCAAGGGTGTGGACGGGATCGCCGTGGCGCCGTCGAACGCGCCAGCCATGGGCAAGGTGTTGGAGGACGCTGAAGCCGCTGGCATTCCGGTGATTACCTGGGATTCCGATCTGCTGCCGGAGGATGCAGGACTGCGCAAGACGTACGTGGGCACCAACAACTACGACATCGGCGTGAACCTCGCAAAGCTTGTCCAGGCCCGCCATCCCGATGGCGGCTCGATCTGCCTGCAGACCGGCGGTGCGGCGGCAGCCAACCACAACGAGCGCCTGAAAGGCGCGCGTGACACGCTGTCAGGCATGGACACGGGCACGCCTCCGGGCAAGGCCCTCGCGGGTGAAGGCGGCTGGACCGAAATCTCCGGTTGCCCACTGATCACCAACGACGACGGCAACGTCGCCGTTCAGGGCATGTCGGACATTCTGGCCGCCAACCCGGATCTGACAGCCTTCCTGTCCACCGGTGCCTTCACTCAGTGGTTTGACAACGCTTATCGCGCGGCCGTGGAGCCCTATAAGGGCGAAATGGACTCCGGTGACATGACCATCGTTGTGGCCGACACGCTACCGATGCAGCTGGAACAGACCAAAGACGGTCTGGGCAATGGTCTCGTCGGTCAGCGCCCTTATGAAATGGGCTACAAGGCGATGTTCATCCTCAAGGACATTGCGGACGGCAAGTCGGTCGAAAGCCCGATCTACACGGGCCTCGATGTCTGCGACAACGAAAACATCGACACCTGCGTGAAGTAATCCACGCGACACGGACAAAAGGGCGGCGCGGGTGTCTCGCGCCGCCTTTTCCTTTT